>DGYJ01000006.1:5399-5648 GCA_002396665.1 Bdellovibrionaceae bacterium UBA5009 | reverse complement strand
GAATCTAAAAAGGAATAAATCTTTTTTTGCTGGTCGTTGTACTTTTGTTCAACTAAAGGCTTCAGCAATAAAGCCTCATTCATGACTTTCATCAAATCGGCATAAAGATAAAATTGATTTTTTTGTTTTTGCTTAAGATCCACGGGCTGGGTTTGAGAGCCAAAATTCTGAATGCGACCCCAAAAAGTATTGTACGAAGTCACCAGCTGGGTCGCTGCCTGTTTGGACCACTCGGGATCATTTTGGGCC
>DGYJ01000006.1:2988-5220 GCA_002396665.1 Bdellovibrionaceae bacterium UBA5009 | reverse complement strand
GGGATCATTTTGGGCCACAGAGTTCAACAAATATCTTTGTGTCGTTTGAAAAGCCTTAATGTAGGATGAAATATTTTGATCCCCCATTTGCTCTAGCGACAGGCTTCCCATTTGAAGATATATTTTTGCAAGCCATGCAGGATTCATTTGCACCTGCTCCATCACCCGTCGCAAACCACGATCGGCTTCTGCCAAATATTTTTCAGATTCAACTTTTTGATCCATCTTTGCGTAAACCATTGAACGACGAGCTGGGATTTCGGCCTGAACAATTTCAGGTGGCAAATCTTTTTCAAGCCCAGCAGCTTCTTGCAAGGCTGCAAGTAGTTTTACATTTTCACCAGTATTTTCATAAATAAAACTGGTTCGGTATAAACTTTGAGCGTAAATTTTTGGCCAGCGCGAGCGTGAGAGTTTCATCAAATCAGAATAGACAGCCAGAGCCTCTTTATATTTTTCTGTTTTTTCAAAGCTGTAGGCTTCGCCATATTTTGCGAAGTTCATATAAACTGAAAGCGGATTTTTTTGCTGAAAATTTTGAAAATTTGTTAACGATGTTGCGGCCTCTCCGCGATCGGCTTTATCGATCCATGTCATCATTTCTATTTTTACTGGATCTTGGGAATCATCATTCAAGTCACCGACTTGATTTTTAGAAGTTGTAGCACACGATGAAAAAATCTGCGTGAAGCTAAAAATAAGAATCAACTTTTTTAAACTTGTCAAAATGAACAACCTTTCATCATCATCGCCAAGGCCAATATCATCGGCGAAATCTTAAACTACAAAGTCCTTCGACAACTTTTGCAAGCTTTGCAGATCCGAAGGATTTTGAATATAGTCAGGAATCTTATAAACATGAATATCACGAGATATCCTATTTTCGAAAGCTTTGTAAGCTGCGCTACGACTTTGATAGTATTTTTTAAATAGGTTCGACAGTCTTTCAAGTTCAGAAACTGTACCAACCGCAAGGTGGGCATTCGCAGCCCCCCCTGGAATATCCAACCAATCCGGGAAGGCACGGTTCAAAACCAGACCACCCACTTTGTATTGGCTACTTTGAAGTTCTGAAATTAAATTTTCGGCCTCGACCAATTTGGCCTCATCAAAACTTGTGACTATCACAAATTGAGTTTGCTCACCTCTCAATATACTTTGAACTTTCAAAACACGGGCTTCGAGATCTTGTTGCCAATCGTTCACACTGGCAAAAAAATCCGCAAGTTCGCGAATAAAATCGCCTCCGGTTAAAAGCTCGAGGGCTTTGATCACTTGGCGTGTTCCTGTTTGCAATAAAGATTGTAAAAATCCAACACCTTCAGCATTTGGCTTTTGGAACCATTGGGTGATGCTTTTTTTAAAAAGGGCCCCTAGCTTCACCGGGGCTTTTAAAAAATCAATGGCGTGTTGGGACGGTGGTGTATCCAAAATAATAAGGTCAAATTGCTTGGACTCAAAACAATTATACAGTTTTTCAAGACAAGTAAATTCTTGCGACCCACTGAGCGTCGTCGTCATTTGCTGATAAAGTTTATTTTTTAAAATTTTTTCGACTGCTGGGGATTTTTTTGCCGCCCGACGAACAAAATCATCAAAAACTTTTTGATGATTGACCACAGAAGCCCAAAGTTCGCCTTTAAAATTTTGCCCAGGGACCTTAACAACATCCTGAGCCCCCTGGATACCCAAAGCCTGGGCTAGGCGCTGGGAAGGATCAATGGTCAGAACCAAAACTTTTTTGCCTTCTTCGGCAGCGCGAATTCCTAAAGCTGCAGAAACCGTCGTTTTACCAACGCCGCCACTTCCAACACAAATTAAGACCTGGGACTCAAAAAGCTTCACCGAGCCCCCTGAAAAGATTTTGCAATCTCGGTGACAAATTCCATGGGCTGCAAATCAAATATCCAAGGAATTATCAATGGCTTAATCTTAAGCATTTCTAATTTTTGCATCATGGCTTCTTGCCTTGATAAAAGGATATGAAAATATTTTGAAAAGTCTTCAGACCCAACCCCAAGATCTGTCGATCGCAAATTCGTCTCTAGAACTCGGTTCACAATCAATTTCGGCGTCAATGAAAACTCATTTTGTAAACTGCTGTTCAGTTCCAAGGCCTCTTGCATCGGCAATTCTTCCGGAAGTGTGACAATGTAGTATTCGCAAAAATTGGGGTCCATCAAGGTCTTAAAAATACTTCGGCTTTGTTCACCCATGGGACCGAATTGAATG
>DGYJ01000006.1:0-2798 GCA_002396665.1 Bdellovibrionaceae bacterium UBA5009 | reverse complement strand
GAATGGCCTCGGACATTCCTTTAGGCGCGCGCAATAACGAAAGAAAGTGCCCAGTCGATGGGGCATCGACAACAATCAAATCATAATTTGAAGAGGGGCCATGGCGACGGGGCCCACTGGTGATTTTACCCAAAACCGCCAACTCCGGAAGAGCCGGGGCAATATTGATTAAGGTCCTTGAAATCTTATTTTCAAAAAAAAGTTTGTACAGGCTTTCGACCTTAAGCAAATGCATGGCGTACTCTTTTAAGCAGTCTTGGCTGGACCAAATCGCGAGGTCTAAATTTTTTTCTAACGAGATCGGAAGGTAGGAAATCTTTGCAGTTTTTAAAAAAATTTCATAGTGGCTTTGATCACCCAGCTCGACCAATAGGGTTTTGAATCCTTGCTGAGCACGATTTAAAGCGAAGCCCGCGGCCACCGAAGACTTGCCAACGCCACCTTTGCCTGTGATAAAAACAATCTTTTGATTCATCGAAGTTTCATTCTCACGAAGCATCCTATTTCTGGCATTTCGCCAAGCATAAAAATACTTGCTTTTCAGGACTGTGTCACCTAGGATCCGCCCTGTTTGTTAACCGCCAAAAAATCCTGGCTCAAAGTCAAAAAATCACAGAGGTCACATGATGAAATCAAATGTCGAAAAAATGAATGGCTTGCAACACAAATTGAACATTGTTGTCCCAGCCCCCGTTGTCCAAAGCGCTTTTCAAAAAGTTTTTTCTGGTATCCAAAAAGAAGTTACAATTAAAGGCTTCCGTAAAGGAAAAGCCCCAATTGCGACAATTAAGTCTGTTTACGGTGACCGCGTAGCCCAAGACGTTGTCAACGATTTGATCCAACAGCATTACCCTAAAGCTGTCAGCGAACACAAACTAGACCCTATTTCTTACCCAGATTTTGAATTTGACCAACCGAACGAAGAAAAAGATTTTTCATTCAGCGCTTTTTTTGACATCCGCCCTGAAGTGACTTTGAAAAAATATGAAAATCTAGAAGTTGAAAAAGAAAAATTAACTTTCGACGAAAGTAAAATCAATGACGTTGTTGAAAACATCCGTGCATCACGTGCACGCTTTGAAGACATTGCCATTTTACGACCAGTTCAAAAAGGCGATGTAGCTGTTGTGGATTTCGAAGGTTTTGTTGATGGCGCCCCACTTGAAAACGGTAAAGGCGAAAATCATCACCTTGAAATCGGCGCTAAACAATTCATCGAAGGGTTCGAAGAAGGCGTTGAAGGCATGAACGTCAATGATGTTCGCACTTTAAACCTTAAATTCCCAAATCCTTACCACGCTGCTGAATTGGCTGGTAAAGCTGTAGAATTCAAAGTGACATTGAAATCCATCAAATCAAAAGTTTTACCCGAAGTTGATGCTGAGTTTTTGAAATCTGTCGGTGCTCCAGAAAGCATGGAAGAGTTTCGCAAAACAATTCGCGAAGACCTTGAAGGAACAGAAAAAAAACGAATTGAAGATGCCTTCAAAAATCGTCTTTTGAAAAAATTGGTTGAAGCGAATCCTGTGGATGTGCCATCAAGCCTATTGAAAGATCAAAAAAAATCACTTGTTGCTGACTTCGAAAACCGCATGAAACAACAAGGTATGTCTGAAGCCGACTTTAAAACCTACGTTGAAAAGTGGGATGGGGACTTTGAAAAAACAGCTTCGCAAATGATCCAAGCTAGTTTTTTAATCGATGCCATCGCCCGCAAACATGATTTGAACTGCACCCGTGAAGATCTTGATCAGAAACTTAAAGAGTACGCGGCCCAAACCGGAATCGAAGAAACCCGCATTCGCGAGTTCTATTCAAAACCTGAACAAACAAGTCGTTTAACATACATGATCACCGAAGATAAAGTTGTTCAGCACCTTTTAAAAACCATCAAAATTAAAGAAGTTGATGGCTCACTTTTAAAAGACGAAGAAACACTTTAATCATTAAACACACCGGGTGATTTCAACTCACCCTTATCACACTCTCTCGGTCCTCCGCCGTTTCGTTAAGGTTCTCTGGAAAGAACTCCAAGTTCTTCCCAGAGAATAACGGAGGATACACTTGACCAGAATTAACCGATCAATTTAAGAGCTAATGCATTTGTTTGATTCGCTTGTGACAAGACAGATGTGCTGGCTTGTAACAAGATGTTGTTTCTTGTCATTTCAGAAGAAGCCACTGCAACATCAGTATCACGGATACGTGAATTTGCTGCAGACATATTTTCTTCTTGAACACCCAAGTTATCAACTGTCGAAGTTAATCGATTTTGTAGGGCTCCAAGGTTAGATCTCATCCCATTGATCGCGTTTTGTGACTGATCCACTAGGCCAAGAGCTTCTTGAGCACCTTCTTTAGTTGTAAAATCTAAACCACTTAATCCCAAAGCATCCAATGTTGCGACGTTTTCGCTGGCATCGAATTGAATTTGGTTTTCTTCTGGATTTGAATAAACCCCAACTTGGAAGTCAAAGGTCGGAGAGGCTCCGTTCAACAAACTTTGGTTGCCCCAAGTAGTTGTTGCAGAGATACGATCAATTTCTTTTTTCAATTGCGTAACCTCTTTATTTAGAAAGCCGCGCTCTGTTTCACCAACAGTGTCTGAAGCTGCTTGGATTCCTAACTCACGCAAACGAACTACGATGTTTGAAATTTCATTCAATCCACCTTCTGCTGTTTGAACTAGTGAAATACCGTCGTTCGCATTTCTACCAGCTTGACGACCTGATCTGATTTGAGCTTTTAAGCCCTCAGAGATCGCAAGACCTGCAGCATCGTCTGCCGCCATGTTGATT
>DGYJ01000111.1 GCA_002396665.1 Bdellovibrionaceae bacterium UBA5009 | reverse complement strand
CACTCCATTGATAAACAAATGACCCCATAAAACGCTCTTATAAAAAGAGCGTTTCTTTTTTCAGCGCTTTCTCAAAATTCCAAGATTAAAGAACCCTTAGAACCTGATTTTCGTAAATCAGAATTAGCGGAGAAGATGTGATGACTTTCTCACTGAGTGCCTGGAATTGACAGCCTGGGTTCTATCTCAAATTGCTCATTAGAGATGATGAGGGGCGTAATTTGGTCATTACATTTTTATCAGATTATAAAAGTCGATATTAAAACCATACATTTGTTCTTCATTTGATGGCTTTACTATCGCAACGTACTCTTCAATCAATTTCACAACTTTTAACTTTAATATCTCGACATCACTTTTCGAAAGTGTAGAAACTGTCGAGTAATGAATGTCTGATTTTGAGTTATTAGTTAATGATTGAATTGCCGCAATTCTCCAGTTTGTGTGGTGTTGGTTAATGAGTGGCGATTCCCGATCTAAATGCACTTGAGTAATTCCAGCACTTAATTTGCCCTTTACTTCCATGAGAATTCCTGTGCGAAGAAGAAACAGAATGATCTCTGATGTTGCAGACAAAGAGAGACCGATCGTTTTTGAGATGCTTTCCACATTATCAAAGCCCTTAATCGTAGTGAGCATATGAATAGCAAGATAATGCCAGTTGCTGTAATAAACACTTTGCTCAGAGGCAGTTAATGCACGGGAATCACCAACTCTTTCTTTGATATTAAGATAACTATCTCTTTCTTTATCAATTTTATGTTTAAAATACTCCTTCAGCTCCTTCGTCCCAGCCCGGTCTTTTTCAACGAGCAGTAAAAAAAATGATTGTTCTTTCTCGTTGAGTTTTAAAAATGAGGCGATTTTCAACGCCTGTTCTAAACTAAAATGCGCAGACTCATTTAGGACCCGAGTTACGTAGCCGCTCTGGCAATTAATAAATGATGCTAATTTAGACCTGAAACCTCGTTCAAAACCTTTCCGTGACTGCTCAAAATCAATTAAAAAGGCCTTATAACTATTAAAATCAAATATAGTTTTCATGTTTATTTTCAAATATTTACCATAATTTACTTACTAATAGTAAATTTATCTTCAAATATTTAACTTACTTTAAGTATTATTTTTGACGCGTAAGGACTAGGATGCGCCTATCAGCTATAAGGCGAGGATGAAGTGAAACAATTGGAACCTATCTATGAGCGATTAGAACGTTTAAGAAAGCAAGCTGGCCTTTCAGCGGCTGAAATGGCCAGGCTCATTGATGTTCCAGAAAGTACCTACAGAGAGTGGGAGAATGGTCGAGGAATGAAGCTTCCTCCATTTCAAAAGATCAGCGAAGTGCTGTCAATTTCTGTCACTGAGCTAATTATTGGACAGACGCCAGAGCTAGATAGTGTAGTTCGTGAGCTTGAGAGTATTGAGAAAAATATCCGCGTACTCAAAGCGAAATTGAGCTCGCGGATTTAACCCCGGATACGGGTGAAATTTAAATAAAATCAACATGCTGGCACAAGATCGGCATAAACACAAAAGTGAGGTAAAATATGAACGCAAAAATTAAGATTTTAACATTAGGAATGGTTATTGCGATTTCAATGTCCGCTGCTATGAAGGCTAAAGCAACAGAAGGTGGAAATTCTGGAGGCGGCGGATCGGGTTGCATGGCCGCAATCATGAGAAATGTTACTGACGTATCTAACTGGTTAAGTAACAATGGCCATCTATTGAACCCCGTTATTACATCAAAGAACTTCAATGATGCTGCTAAAACTGAAATTTTTAAATTTACAAATGCCAATTTGAACTACATGGGAAACCCTGTGGATGCATACTACGATGGGAATTCGATTCTAATTAGGTGTGATCGTTTAATAAAAAATGATCCATCAACCCAACGAGCTCTTATTGCCCATGAACTTTTCCGACATTTAAAAGTTGAAGGTGACGAATACGAAGTCTCTCGTCAAATTCCAATTTTATTTGCACAAGATTTGCGAAACCCTTCAAAAGAAAGCTCTATTCATATTATCAATGGGACAAAAGTGACATTCACAAAAGATGTCGTTATTGAGAATGGTGTTTTTTTAAAAACAAAAATAAAAACTCCATGCGAAACCGTCATCGGCCAATTTACAGGTTTTAGATATGGCCCCCAAGGAACAGAAAGAGATTATGGAACTTTTGATATTGCTGGTTTAAAAAATAGAAATGTATTTCTCGTATTAGATAGTCCGCGCACAGGCTATAAAGCTGTCATTCGAGCCGGCTCAGAATATAACCTGTCGCGAGAAGTATTTATTGCCCCAAAGGATCTCGAACTTTACCGCGATCGCCCTGAACTGGTTATAAAAACAAATCGTATTGTGTTAACTCGAGTTGGTGACCCTTCAAAAAGAATTATTTTGGCAGCCTACGATGCCCAGAAATATATGTCAGACATAAATCATTTCTTAAATAATATTAAAGACAATCCATGGGCAAATGTTTGCGAAGTAACCCCAAAACATCAAATTGAAGCATTACAAGATATTGGAGCCAATGTGCAACTTGCAGATGACTTGATAGAGTACTAATTTATATATCAACAACTCTGTGAGGTCCTAATTTTACGCAGATAAGTCGCTGAACACAACCACTCCATTGATAAACAAATGACCCCATAAAACGCTCTTATAAAAAGAGCGTTTTTTTTCTGCGCTTTCTCACTGAGTGCCCGGGAATTGGCAGCCTGGGTTCTATATCATTGGCTTAAATTAAGATGCAATTAATGTCTAAGCAAAATTAATAACGACTCAGCTTGAAATTTAACTAGGAAACCTTGACGTTTCTATATTTGTAACCAGAAGATAATCCCATGACATTCATCAAATATTTTTCCTTGTTCTTTCTGATCTCCACTTCAGCAAGTGCTTCCCTCTTATTTGGCTCTGGTTTTAATTCAGCAACAGGTGGAAGGCTTGTTCCTGCCATTAATGCTGGATACTCGGGAAGTACCATGGAAGTGCAGTTTTCATCGACCGGGGTTTCGACCACGGCCTATTATCAATCTTCGTATCGGTTAAGCACCTATTGGCAATTGCCGGCCGGGGATTTTTTATTTGGCACAACGGATGCCGGTTTCGGAGCTGGCGTACTGTACGCGGTTCGTGGTTACAAAAGCACGACCACGCAGTCTGAAACGAAAACCGATTACGTTGTGGGTCCAGCCTTTCATGTCCGCTGGATGATCGCGGGACCTTTTTATATTGCGGTGGATGCGCTTTACGGTTTGTTTGGTCCTAGTAATCGCAATGGGGATTTAATCGCGCTGAATGCGCGAGATAACGTCAACTTCGTCATTGGGTTCAAGTTATGAAGAAAATCTATAAAACACTTTCGTTTTTCTTAATGATTTTTTTATTCTCTGAAAATTTGCTTGCAGCCGCATCAAGAGACAGCGGATTCAATTTTTATATGGCTGCAGGGCCTAATTTCATTGTCCCAACGGCGCTTCGAGCGGGCTGGAACCGTTGGGAGTTCGGAATCCTGGGCCGAAATTTTATCGGAGCCAACAAAACTTTCGTTTCACAGAAAAGTTCTGTCTACTCGGGGTTTGGTGTGGGTTTAAGTACGGATTCATCGTCGAATCTTGGGTTTCAAGCCTCGGTCGGTGTGAATTACGATTTATTTGGGGGAATTGGTTTTCGCGCAGAAATGCTAGCGAATGCCGTTTTAAACGGAACAGCAAATGCCTATGGCTTAGTTGGAGTTTCATATGGTTTTTAAAAATTGGCCGCGAATTTTTCTTTTGATCGCTTCCTTTTTCTTTTGCGTCGGATACCGAATTCAACCCGGCACCATCGGGTGGGGAATTGACACCTCATCAACGGCAAAAAGAAAAGTCTTCCTTTCCGTCACCCAAGCCGGAAAGACCATCACCAACAACTTACCTTCGACAGATGCATTGGGTTCTGCGGGAAGTACACTGACAGAATCGCAACTGATGCAATCGATCATCGATGATTTTAACGGAATCACACGCTCAAGCCTTATTTTAGCTTTGGATTCTGATTCGGACTACGCTGCAAATAAAACCAACAAAAGAATCACCATTGAAGTGGGATCTGCTGCCGGACAAAGTAGCGGGGAAGCGCGGCTGACATTTTCAGGTCGAACAATCACAGATTGTAAAATCAGTTTAACAGACAAAGCCTTTACCAGCGCAAAAGATTATGTCGCCTTAGTCACCCATGAAATTGGACATTGTTTAGGCTTAGAGCATTCTCAAGATTCTGTCTGGGCTGTGATGTCGTATTTTTACAATGATCAAGTTTACCGACTTGCGATCGACGATAAAATGGGAATCGTTCATCTTTACGCAAATACAGCTTCCGATGCGGCAGAAAAAGCAACCTTCGGTGCCGCCTGTTCGACTCAATAATATGAAATGAAAGAAGATTCAAATTGGCGGATAAGAGTAGATGAGTTTCTCACCAGTTGCTTCTCTCGTGCCACTTAAAACGAATCTATTAGTTTTGGCGAGCTACTTTTTAAAATCTGGACAAGTGTAGGTCCACGTATCGCTAATACTATAGCAATCTTTGGAGTTGCAAATCGTGTCGAAGGTGAGCCCGTAATAAGGCGAGGTGTGTTTTCCCAGAGCGCCATAATCATAGATTTCTTCAATCAAATTATTTTCGACCATTTTTTTTAAGATTCCGCGAGCGCAGATCTTCACTTCATTGGCTGATTTGAATATTTTTTCGACTTTTTTCAAATGCTCATTGCAACTATCTATATCTTGATTTGTTGGATACATGATTGAAATGACCTCACCTTTTTCATTCAGCACGTTCAAAAGGTATTGATGCCGCCATTGATTTTCTTTTTCTGCATTTAAAAAATAGCATTCGTGAATAATTCGATTGGTACGAAGGCGGATGACGTTAAGTTCTTTTTTTTCGTCTGACTTCATTTCAAAAACTTTATGTGTTTGGCAGCCTGTTGTAATTCCAAAAAATAAAATAATTATTAAAATATTACTTTTTAATTTTTCCATAAAAGCTCCTAAAATCTTCCGGTCGACAATTGTAATTCCCTGTGGATTTTTAGGACTGACTGGAACTTTTCGAGGATGTTCTCGAACCGGGATAACTTTTACCTTCATCTTGTCCTGTTTATTTGATGGCATAGTTAGGCCACTTTTTTACGAGCCATCCAAAGATCATATTCAGCTTGAATTCTAACCCACATTTCAGCAGTCGTTCCTAAAACTTTTTCTAGCACGATAGCAAACTCTGGCGAAATCGCTCGCTTCCCATTGACAATTTCATTTATTTTTCTGGGTGAACAGCCACATTTTTCAGCCAATTGAGACTGATTTAATTTCATTTCATGCATATAGACTTCGCTTAAGACAAGTCCTGGATGCATTGGCTTTGGATTTTTAATCATAGACACCTCTAGTGATAATCTTCAATTTTAACATCAATAAATTCGCCCTTATTAAACTTAAACGTAATACACCAAGGAAGTTTAATTGTGACACTCCAATCGTCTTTACGATCTCCTTTAAGCTTGTGCAGCCTGATGTTAGGAGGCTGTCCTTTAATTTTTAAATCATTCATTTCGCTGGTTCCATGCATGATCGTCAACAATGCCTTGGCTCTGATCCAAAGCTCTTTAGGTAACATTTTTGAACTATTGCTTTCCCAAATGTCGCTAGCAGCTTTGTTGGCAAAATTTCGAATCATCCCGACTCCAATTATTACATTATACGGTATAATGTAAATATATGCAATAAATTAAAAGCTACTTTCCAACCAAGTATTGGATGGGAGTAAATGTACGGTCTCAGTTGAGAAAACCATTTTTGAAATTATCTGAAATGAAAGAAGATTCAAATTGGCGGAGAGAGAGGGATTTGGCTCGTCCATCATGGACTCGCCCCTCGCCAGATTGGCTCGGGTTAGCACGCAAAAGTCGCTTCCTGCGACTTTTGTGAACCCTCAACCATGGTGAGTCCAACATTCTACGCTTGCCCCACAAATAAAAAAACCAACCCGCTGGGTTGGCTTTTTTATTTGGCGGAGAGGGAGGGATTTGAACCCTCGGTAGTCTTTTGGACTACGAGCATTTAGCAAACGCTTGGTTTCAGCCACTCACCCACCTCTCCGCAGGCTCAGTTTTAATGCTGAGAAGACAAATTGCCATAGGGCCTTCGCCAAATCAAGCTTGGGTCGCGTGTAAAGCTGTTAAAATCCTAAAAAAAACACAGGCCGCCAGCTCTTTGCTTGATTTTAACTCGGTTTGGCATTATCCCTTACACCTCAGCTTAGTGCACTCGTAGCTCAGCTGGATAGAGTACCTGACTACGAATCAGGTGGTCGGAGGTTCGAATCCTCCCGTCCGCACCAATTTTTTAAAAACCCGTTTCAAGACGGGTTTTTTTGTTTTAACACCACCCAGGGGCCTATGACGGCATACACTCAAGTTTTAATGTTTTTTCTGATCCCATTCGGCGGCGGTATTCCCGCAGGAGTCGTTTACGGGGCAGAAAAGGGACTTCTTTGGTATCAAACATCACTCATTTATTTACTATCCGACATCATATTGGCCCTTGTCTTTGAACCCCTGATGCTTGCCTTTATACACTTCACAAAACACAAGCCTCTCGTCATTCAAATCAGAAAAATATTTACAGAACAAACCCTAGCCCTTCGCTCGCGCTATGGTTTAAGGCCCAGCCCCTGGGCCATTATTTTGATCACCTTCACTGTCGATCCCATGACTGGCAGATCCATCGCCAAAGCGGCAGGCCACGGATTTATAAAAGGGTGGACACTGACCATCATTGGGGACTTCTTCTATTTTCTTTGCATCATGCTATCGACATTGTGGCTTAAAGATATTGTAGGCGATGGAAACACCGCCATGCTGATTGTTTTGGCATTGATGATTTTTGTTCCAATGTTATTTCGACCTAAGTCAAAAATTTAGAAAATCAAGATTGCATATACCTACTGACCATTATTTGTATTTGATCCACGAGCCGTGCTGTTTTGCGCCGAAGTATCATAGTTGTAGGACTGCAGGATTGAATAAAGCGCACCTGGTATAAACCCGGGACTTCCACCTTCTGTTGGGACAAGTAATCTATCGTTTGCTCCGTCATTAAAGAGCCTCAAAGAAGGAAAGCCAGGATCACCTTCCAAATCATAGGAAGTCACAAGTGCCGGCGGAGAAACTGAAAGGTTGAACACATTAACAGTTTTATATTGTGTTGTTCTGTTTTCATTTGCGACAATCCACTGGTTATTGGAATTAAGAACTCCTGTTGGATATAAATCTGATCCAGATACAATTTCCTCCATTGGCGTTATGCTCGTGCAATTGGCCGCAATCTTCATCATGCCATCAGCGCCAAGATCGTCACTGCTTGCTTTCGTTCCAATAAAAATATTTCCAGATGAATCTAACAACGGTCCCCCACGAATAGGGGCAGCTTCTAAAGAAGTCGGCGTGATGTCGCAGGCCACTGGTGTTGTGCCAGCAGAACCAGCCCAACCAGAGCAATTATGTCCAGTGTCTGGATCGACACAATAAAGATCATCATCAAACGGAATATAAACGCCTAGAACTGTGCTTCCAGATCTTGCGAACTGCGGGCTTCCAAAAAATTCCCCTGTACTCGAAGTCGCACCGATAGACCAAACTTCTGCCCCTGTTGAAGCATTCAATCCTTGTATTCCGCAGGATGAAGTCACCACCAAAGTTCCGCCTGCAGTTATAATCGGCGAACCTACAGAGTAATACGTTGACGCACAACTTGTAGGCCCCGTGTATTGCCATCTTTCAGTTCCAGCCGTGCTGTAGGCTCTAACTTTATCACCACCTACAAAAATTCTTTCCTCAGTTCCGGTGGACGTAGTAACAGTTGCAATTGCAGGAGTAATTTGCCCTTGGGAAGGTGTATTCGAACTTGCAAATAAAATTTGCCTGCTCCATAAAACAGAAGGGCTCGCCGGAGGTGCAGGATTGCTGAATTTAAATAATTTCCAAGTGGCTGTTGCAAAGTTTCCTTGTGGATCCCATTGAGTTAAATCACGTGTTCGACCCTCTTGCACGACAGCGTAAACTTTATCACTACTATCTAAAACTAAACTTCCGCGCACTTCTCCACTGCCTAGATTTTTTCTCCATTGTGTGGCCATTGTTGTTTTGTGAATTTTGACAATTGCATTTGTAGACCTGAGGGGATGATTTGCGCCGGATCCAGACCCCATATAAATTGAATCACCCACGATCGTTGGATTCGCGTAATAATATGCGCCGTCTTCGCCATTGATGCGAATATTTGAACAACCCGCAGTCCCGATGGGATCACGAATACCTTTGACCACACGCACAGGCGCGGTTCCAGCCTGATAGGTTCCCTTGACGCCAGTTTTACTAAACTCCAGCGCAAGGTTTTCACTTGCTGAAGTCACTGCCGTTAACTTAAGCCCACCACTTGAAAGTGTTCCTGTAAAAGTTGAAATTGGACCTGCAGGATATTTTTGTACTGTTCCTGTAATTACACCCGTACTGCTTTCTGACATCGCGATGTTGAATTGAAAATTATTTATTTGCGCACAGTAAGTAGCATTAAAATCAATATCGCATGGCCCTTCTTTGCCGATCATTTTAAAATTGCCCTGATAATCAGAAAGAGAAATATCTGTCAGATCTGGATCGGCCATATCAAGTATAAATCTTGTATCCGTTGATCCCGAGTTGGATGCGGTCCCCCAAAGCTCGTCATTAGAAATACCTAAAAAGGCATTCGACGCCGGAGTCGTTGAAGTCCCATCTGTGGGACCTTGCAGTTTTTTACCTGGTATAAGCCCTTCAAGAAAAGTTAGTTTAATATCTGAGCTACTGCTGACTGAGTTCAATTCGGCATAATTGACTCCATTTGTTGGCGATCCATCACCATCCATTTTTGTATCAGAAATATCCATACAGTAATATTTAGGCAGAGTGACTTGCCCGTAACTATGAACGCTAAAAAATTGAACAGAAAGACAAACTAGAAATGCATGCACGCAAAAACGTTTCATTCAAAATTCTCCTCGACTTAAATTAAAAATTTAAAGTTATTATAAATAATAATTTTTTCTAAGAAATAATTAAAAACTGGACTGCCGAAGGATACTTATTGCGGCGGCTGCATGGGCGCAGGACCCGCACCACCGGCCGGAGGCATCGGCCCAGGTTGCATCGGCGATGGCCCCCCTGGGCGACCAGATCCACCCATCGGTTGCTGCTTAGGCATTGAACCATTTTGTTTGTTTCCCATTCCACCCATTCCAGGCCCATTCCCACTGCCATGTCCAGGGCCATTGCCACCCTGCTGACCACCACCGCCCTGACCAGGGCCCATATTACCACCTTGACCTGGGCCGCCGCCACCACCATTCGGAGAATTTCCCAAGGCTGGGCCTCCACCATTTCCTGGGCCATTCACTTTACCGCCACCTTGCGGAGCAAATCCACGACGATCATTTTCTCTTTTTTCGCCACCTGCTGGCGGGGATTGTTCGCCGCCTTGATGTGACCCATCTTGCTGTTGTCCACCTTGTTGTGGCCCGCCGGGTTCGCCCCGGGGCCCTTCGCTATCGCCTTTGCGATTATTTTTTCCGCGATCATCAGGGCGATCCATTTTTTGACCGCGCTCTTGCATTCCCCTTTGAATCATTTGCATTCCCATGGGGTGAACAGCCTGCAACTGATTCATATACTTTGTCGGATTAAATGCACTTTTCATTCCGATATTATTGCGCCCAGCTTGGATCATCTCGTTCTGTCGAACCGCTACCCCTTGGCCAGAAATTAAACCTTTTCGACTGGCAGCAATTTCAACTTGGCCTTCCAAAGTATGCAAAACAGTTCGCCCACCACCTTTGGACTGCACATCAACAACAAAAATTGTTCCGCGCACACCCATCACGGCCGTGTTGGTACGAATATAAAATTTATGTCCCTTGGAATTGCCAGTGCCTTTTGGAACCTGGATCACAGAGGTCCCTTTTTCAAGGTAAGTGGAAGGCACTTTGCCTTCAAAATCTTGAATCTGAATTTGACTATTCGGACCAACAGATTGTTCAGAGCCATCGGGGTAGACAATATTGGCAGTGGCCTTCGCATCTGTGATCAATTGATCGGTGATACTTAAATTTTCATTTGCATGAACAACTGATAATGTCCCCTTCACTTTCTTTTGGACAACACCAGTGCCTAATATTTCTTTAATCAAAATATTTTTTTCGATTTCTGCAAAACTTAAAGATGAAAATAGCATTAAAGTTAAAAATAATTTTTTCATAAATCACCTTTTCAATTCAAATTTAAAATACAAATCGATTTAAGCGTTCCAAATCCCATCCCAGTCGCTGTCTTTGGCCTGGTCTTTTTGCAGCAAAAGACATCTGTCTTGAAATGTAGCACAGGGCCCCTTTTGATCACCAAATATTTTTTGTGCTTTTGCAAATTCAGATCGAGCCTGTTCCCATTTTCGATTTTTATATAACTCAAAGGCCTCAAGATAAATTCTAATACCTTCCTCAGAAAAAGGCCTGAATGAAGCTTCATAAATAGCAACAGCATCCTTTTTGCCTTTAACCCGAACGCAATCAACAAAGCGCGAATAAAGCTGAAATTGCTTCGACTGCAGGGCTTGATCAATGGTCTCTTTGGTCGTCAAAATCTTGGTGTCATAGGATTTTGTTAACGATTCTAAACGTGCCGTCAAATTCACTTTGTCGCCAATGACTGTGTATTCAAAATTTTGCGCTGAACCCATATTCCCAACATTCACAACACCCGTACAAACACCAATACCTATTTGAAGATCAATCCCCCACTGGGATTGAAATAGTGGACGCAATTCCACAACAGACTCTTGCATTTTTAAAGCAGTCCACAAAGCATCGGCTGCATGCTTTGGGTTTTCAACCGGAGCCCCCCAAAAAACCATCACGGCATCACCAATGTATTTATCTAAGGTCCCACGGTTTTCAAAAACAAGGCGGGTCATTTCGGCCAAGTACTTATTTAAAAATGAACTCAAATCCTTAGCATCCATGTTTTCAGAAAAACTTGTGAAGCCCCGAATGTCTGAAAATAAAATAGTCAGCTCTTTTTTTTCGCCACCCAAGGTTAATTTTTCAGGATTTCTTAATAACTCGCCCACGATTTCTGGCGAAACGTATCTAGAAAACGCCTGCTTCATAAAATTTTTGCTTTTTTCAACTTCAAAATATTTAAATCCTGTCACAGACACAAATAGCACAATAAATTCAATATACACCCAAGCCGTTGGTAGATTCCATTCATGGGAAAACGAAAAAACATCCACGCAGAATAAAATAAAAACTAAGAAGGAAAAAATAACAAGTGCACGGACTGACTCAAGTTTATCGGCAATAAAGAATATGACCAGGCCACCAGCAAGCATAAAAGCCAATAGCATGAAAAGCTGATTTCTATTTTCTATGGTGCGAATAAAATCCTGAGATAAAATATTATCAATAATTGTCGCATGACCTTCGACCCCCGGGACATTGTAGTCATAGGGAAATGTTCTACGATCCCCCACCCCGATGGCAGAAATCCCGATCAATACGATGGCATTTTTAAAAATTTCAGATTTATTTTGACCAGTTAATTTTTGATTCAGCTCGTCGGTTAACAGCGGCGAATCACTCATCAAGTCCAGAGCTGACACGTAAGGGAATGTCTGCTGTGGGCCGCGAAAATTAATTTCAACAACACCTGAAGGATTTGCAGGAATTTTATATAGTTCTTGTGGATTTTTAATTTGAATCGATTCAATGTTTGAATGGTCATCAATTTGCAGTTCAATTTCGCCTTTTAAAAATGATTCTGCGGTTTTTAAGGCCAAAGATGGATAAAAGTTTTTGTTGGCAGCAATTATCAAACTACTTTTACGAATAACTCCGTCAGAATCGATGACTGCATTCAAGTGCCCAGATTTTTTAGCATTCACGCTGAACAAATCCAAATTCGCAATCAATGTCACAGCCGATGGGATCGAAGTTTTCAGGGGTTCAAATTTCGTTTTGATTTGCTTCTTATTGATAGAAAAGTGATCAAAGCCCTCTTGGTGGGTTGCAATGGCTTCAGGGTTATCCACTGGACAGTCCACAGAGTTTGAGAATTCTTTCGGAGTGCACAACGAATCTGTGGCCCAACCCAAAATTAAATCATTTTGATGTCGGGCAATTGTTCCTGCCAAATTCAAATCTGTTTCTAAGTCCTTCATCAAAGCCTGTAGATTTTTTTGCTCTAGTACTTTCCGTAGAGGCTCTGGAACACGAACATCAGGCTCTGAAAAAATAACATCTAAACCCACTGTGCTTGCACCCAAGCCGAAGATTCGTTCTACGATTTTGGCAACTTGGTCACGATGCCATGGCCAGCGCCCCCATTGATCAATGGATGGACTATCAATTTCGACAATCACAATTTTATTTTTTGGTTTTTGCGGCCCACGAATTTTAAATTTTAAATCTGTTAATGACGAATTTGCTAAAGAAGCTGATGGGTAAATTTCATTTTTTAAAAATTTATTTTCTAGTTGGGCGTTGCCGCCCCAAAAAATTACTGCATTCAACCAGCAAGAAATCAAAACAATCAGTAATGATATTATTCTTGCCAGTTTTTTCATTTACAAAAAATTAAAAGTAAAATGTTGTAGTTAATAATGCATACCCACGTGTATAGCTGTTATTTGTAATGGAACCACTTGATGCTAACCCCGGAAATCCGTCTGATTTATTATCAGAATAACTATAACTTAGATTGGCCGACCAAAAATCTTTAATCAAAGTTTGCGATACGCCTAGCTGGTAAGACATCAAATTATCAGATCTTGGCTTCGGCGGAACCCCGCCTGTTGGCGTTGGAACATTTTCTAAGTCGTAATTTGTTTTATAAGAAGACCCAGTGACACTCAGCTGGGTGGTATCGGTCACGCTGTAGTACAATCCCAAATAACCACCAGTTGTTGTGTAGTGACAAAACATGGTCCCCGAGGTCAATGTTGGCGGAGGCAAATCAACAATCACGGCCTCTGGGCCCGTGGATTTTGTTGAGCTATACCCGACTGAAAGAGAAAGGCTTGAGGTCAATTGGTAAGAGACATCAACACTGGGGCCCATCACATTTATTTTTTTATTATTTAAGTAGGCAGTGGCTGGGAATTCCAATCTGAGCCATAAATCAGAAATCAAAGACCAAGAAGCATAGGGAGTCACTGAGGCATAATCCTGGGAATAATATCCAGCATACCATGTGTTTAAATATTTTATTGATGACCCGTAGCTAAAAGTTGATGAAGGCACAGCCTTTAAATCAAAATTTAAACTTGCTGACTCTTGATTATAGCTTGGATTTTTTAAATAAAATGGAGACGATCCCGAAAGGGTCGTCGTCAAATAAAACTTTCGGCTGCTATAGGTATTGTGAATAAAATCAACGGCCGCATAACCACCACTGTCTGCTGTGTAAACATTAGAAGCTGCAGTTAATTTTTTGCCAGGCCCAGGGCCCGTATTACCACCCTGTTGACCACCGCCTGGTCCTCCGGGTCCACCGCCGCCGCCTTCATTGATAGAGACAGCACTTCCTGATTGATCAATATTGCTGTCGTTCATCACTCCAATCGTGAATTGAAAGTGAAATTTCTTTTTGGCCGCTTCCATTTGATCCAACCAAGCTTTTGATTCACTTTTCACCCATGAATCATTGGCAGATAATTTTTCTGCTTGCTTGAAACTCTCTTCAGCACGCTGATCTTGATCATCACGGTACTGGGCCACACCCATCCAATACATGACCTCTGCATTTTTACCTTCAGCTGATTGGAAAGGCTTTAAAGTTTTTATGGCCTCGCGGTACTCTTCGGTTTCAATTTCTGCTCGGGCTTTTACGATGGCCGCATCAAGTGCATAGTCATCAGATTTAACTTGTTGAGCCTGTTTTTTAGCTGCCACATATTTTGATTGATACAATAAAGACTGAGCCAATTTAAGCTGGGCCTCGTCTTCGCCAGGATGTTTTTTTAAATAATTTTTAAATCCAGATTCTGCCTCGGCATATTTTTCTAAAGTAAATTGGCAGTACGCCACACGAAATGTAATTTTATCTTGCAGACTAGAATCTGCATTGGAAAGACTTTGTTGATAAGCAGGAATTGCTTTATCGCATTGACCCTGATCATAAAAGGAGTCAGCTTGCTCTACGCTGGTAGAAGTTTTTTCTGCCCCTTGTGAAATTGTTCCGCACATCAACGAAGCGATTAAAAGAAGTTGAAGTCCACTTTTCATATTGATCGAACCTTTGCGTAAGATGAAAGAAAAAAGGCAGTCCAAAAATGAACTGCCTCGTAAAAAAAATTAAATCTTAGGATTAATGGCCACCAGGTTGACCTTGCTGTCCACCAGGTCCCATGC
>DGYJ01000061.1:1554-4184 GCA_002396665.1 Bdellovibrionaceae bacterium UBA5009 | reverse complement strand
AAAGAATAATAGCGAAAACAAAACAAAACTCAAACCCGCCGCCAACATTCCCCACTGCAAGCTTATTTCAACAAAAACAAGCAAAGGCCAAAGAATTGCTCGAGTTGCCGCACGAAGAGTTTCACTGGTACGAATCCACGCAGCAGCCTTTGGACCAAAATCATTGTAATAAAATTTTATAAATTTCTTACCCAAGTGATTTTGACTTAAAAATAAATTTCTGAACTCTCTGAATCTTTGCACATGGGGATCTAAGCGACTACCGAAGGCTGCTGTCGCGATAAAACAATTTTTATCTTTAAGTACGCCGGCAACCTCTGAAGGCGTTGCACACGCGTTTGCGATCTGCCGGGTCCTTGCCGTGGCTCCAGATGTCGACAACAAAGTATCCGTCGACTTAGGAGTAAACCTTTGAATTGTTCCCGACCTATCCATTGTACCCATGATAAAACAATATTTTGAATCATTATTAAGATCTGTTAATTTACTGTCCTCGAGTGGATCAGAGGCATCATCTTTGACTTTTATTTGATAGGCATTACTGCTGATGTCGTTCAAAGTAATGCTATCCAGTGTCGCCTCATTGGATGTTGCATGCAATTTTGGAATGAAGATGACAGAATCCACGGGCATGCTATTTCCCAAAGATGGAGTTGATCCACCCCAGTCAGTTCCAAATTGATCAATAAAAACTTTTTGATCGCCCGGGTATAAACCATAATCACACGCCCCATCCAGCTGGGAAGAAGCTCCGTCAGTGATTGTTCCATCGTCATTGACGGTGCAGGGTTCATAGGACGTCGTTGCACCCGTATTAAAAATGGAAAGATACAATTCAACAGTCACCGTTTCGATTGCAGTCCCATCTGATTTTTTTACACCCATTTTAAATGATTTTACGGCTTGAGGTCCCTGTGTTGTCGATGTGCTAGTGCATGCCCCATTGAACAAATCCCCAGAAGCGCAAAGCTCGGACCACAAAACTTTTACAGAATAGCCAGAGCTTGTTGCCGTTGATGACGCCGTATTTGTAACACCTGTTAAAGTTTCACTGTCACTGTTTTGAATAAAAACTGTTTGCCCACTGATTCCCGATGTGTTGGATGAAACATCAATAGTCAGATACAACCCACTGTGAATACTGTTTTGATTGCATGCTGATCGTGTCGTGCTCGATGTCGCACATGTATTGCAAGTTTCTGTGGCGGATGTGCATGCAGATCCAGGGTTGGCCCAACCTGCATATATTTTGACTGTATTGCTGCTCACATCAGCAGGGGCAGAACTTCCAGAAACAGAAAACGAAATTCCGTAACTTAAAGATCCAGCCAAAATGAATATTAAAAATAATAAGTTTCGAATCACCCTTCTATCTGACCATGGGCCAAGGTCCACGTCAAAAATCCAGTCGTCAGTGCTTGCCAATTTAGACCTAGGTCAGCCAACTTGTAGGTTGATCTCGCCGTTTGCATTTTACAGACCAACATAGGCCCTCCAAAACTGCTCAACTTGTAGGTTGATCAGTTTCGGAGCATTCGGATGATCAATGCTCGCAACGAACTACGAATGAATAATTTTTTCGGCGATTTGGATGCCGTTCAAGGCCGCACCCTTTTTAAGGTTATCAGAAACCACCCACATCAACCAGGTCATCGGATCTTCAAGATCCTGGTGCACACGACCAACGTAAACTGGATCAGCCCCAGAAACTTCACGGGCCGTTGGGTAAACAGATTTTTTGGGGTCATCTTGCACAACAAGTCCATCAAATGATGAAAGTGCCGCCATCACTTCTTCGCGGGAAACTTTTTGATTTAAAGTGACCCAAACAGATTCACTATGGGCATTCAAAGCTGGAACTCGCACTGCAAAGGCAGAAGTTTTTAAATTGGGCTGGGACAAAATCTTTTTTGTCTCTTTCATAATTTTAACTTCTTCGCTGGTATAGCCTTCGTCATTGAAGGAACCAATTTGAGGAATCACATTAAACAAAATCGGCTTTTGAAAAGTGGCTGGCTTTGGATTTGGATTTTTATAATCAGCTGTTTGCGCCAAGAGTTCGTCGTATCCCGCCTGCCCTGCACCACTGACCGCTTGGTAACTACTCACCCGAACTTCTTTTAAACCGAAGCGATCAAGTAAGGGCTTCAAGGCCACCACAAGCTGGATCGTCGAACAGTTTGGATTGGCAATCACTTGGGGTTTCATTGTTGAGCTCAGCAAATGCCCATTCACTTCGGGAACAACTAAAATATGTTCAGGACTCATACGAAAGGCGGCAGAGTTATCAATCGCGATGGCCCCTGCTTTCGCAGCCAATGGAGCCCACTCAAGACTGATATCATCACCCGAAGAAAAGAAAACAAAATCTAAACCATCAAAGCACCCGGGCTTTAAAATTTGACAATCCCATTCTTTGGATTGGCATTTAATTTTTTTACCCAATGAATTTTCACTGGCAAAGGGACGAAGCTCAGATAAGGGAAATTTTCGCTCTTCAAGCAAAGCCATAAAAGCTTGCCCGACCATTCCCGTGGCGCCAACAACACCAACTTTATAATTATTTTTTTTCATCATCGTCCTCGCCATCTTCAAGCATTAAATCATCTTCATGGGTTTGCTGAGCAGGC
>DGYJ01000061.1:0-1423 GCA_002396665.1 Bdellovibrionaceae bacterium UBA5009 | reverse complement strand
CGAATTTTACGAATGTTTTTACCGAGCTTGAAGAAACCAAAAACTGCGCCCAGGAGCGCATAGCTCATAAATAAGAAAAACAACATGACTTCGGGCCACAATGCCACGACACAAAGGCCGGCAACCCCCATGATCAAGTAGCGAAATGGCATTCTCTCTTTTAAATCTAAATCTTTGAAGCTTCGATAGCGGAATGTGCTGACCATCACTATGGCTAGCATCATCGTCATCAACAATAAACCAACATTTCCCCAAGCTTCCCAACCCACATCATTGAAGGCCAAGACAGACGAGGCCACAATCCCCGCCGCCATTGGAATTGGCAAACCTTGGAAATAGGCTTTCTCGATGATATTTACTTGAACATTAAAGCGAGCTAAACGAATGGCGCCGCAGGCAACATAAAGAAAACACGCCATCCATCCTAAACGGTTAAATGGCTGCAGGGCCCACATATAAAGTAAGATGGCAGGAGCCATTCCAAAGCTAATCAAATCACAAAGCGAATCATATTCAGCGCCAAATTTACTTGTTGAACGAGTCAATCGAGCAAGACGACCATCCAAAAGATCAAAAACTGCAGCAACGACAATCGCATAGGCTGCATATAAAAAATTATGCTTCATGGCTTGAATCACTGCAAAAAATCCACAGAACATGTTCCCAGTGGTCACAAGGTTCGGCAGGACATAGATGTACATGGCTAATCTTTTAGGCTTCGGGGCTTCAGAAATATTTTGTTCCATAGGGGATTAAACTAAACCACTTGGGACAAAAAGCCAAAAAAATAAAATAGAACATAGATACCAACAGAGCTAATAATTGGAAGGGTTAGGTTATCATCAAGATCACCAATGGGTATAAGCTCGGCCAAGGCCCCAAGCAATCCCGCGATGAGTGAAAATACCACCAGCCGAGCAAAGGGATAATCGCGTAGCGACAAGAAGATTATACTTGAAGCAAAACAAACAAAAAATGCTGCTAAAAAACCCTGCAGGGTTTTTTGACGGAAAATTTTATCTTTTCCAAAGCGAATTCCCACATAGGACGCCAGGGGATCTGCGAAAGCCAAAAATAAAAGCGTTAAAGAAACAATGTCTTTTTGGTCATGGAATAAAAGCATAGAAACAAGCACGCCACACAAAAGATAGGTGGTCCCCGCCATTTTATCGACTTCGGATTGCCTCATGATGGGGCCTAAAATTGAAACGACCCAATCATTCATCTTTTCATATCTGTGACGCGCGATATCAACGGAAATGAAGGTGATAGTGCCAACAACAAGGGTAATGAACGAGGCCGCCGCCGAAGTATTTTCATAGATACAGAACATCAAAAACACAGAGACCACATGCCATAGCTTGCGCTCCCAGTGAATATCACTGCGTTTTCTTAATTTTTGGATCAGTTCTGCTTTTGCCAT
>DGYJ01000040.1:22128-24708 GCA_002396665.1 Bdellovibrionaceae bacterium UBA5009 | reverse complement strand
AATATTGAACGAAGTAGATTTGCGATCTGATCAAAACCCAATCATTATTTATGGCTACTTCGCTGATCTGTTTAAAAAATTTAATTTGGAATCTTCACGTTTTTCTTTTGTTTCGGAAAATGAACTTCCCAAATCATCTTTGATTGCTGACTGGGGGAAATCAGGCCATGCTTAATTCGATCCTCAACTGGAGCCACACTTTTTCCCATCTTGCTCCAGAATCCCAGCCCTTTGCGCTTTTAAATGCTGACTCAGAATTACTTTATGTTCACCCCCATAGTGCATTGGATATTTCGACTTTGTCTTTGGCTGCCCAGACCGTCAAAAAATTTTTTCAAATTCAGGACGGCGATTTTTTTATTTTGAATGATCCTTCCTGCGGCGGCCTTGGTGCAGGCGACTTAACCTTTGTTGGCAAAGTGAAAAATTTCTTTGTCGTCAGCCGCTCCAGCTTTAAAGAAGAATGGTCCTTCGGACCCAAATCACAGTTCTTTAGAATTCCGCCGACTCCATTAGTTAGTGCTCACAAAGTTCAAACTGAAATTTTTGAAGCCCTAACAAATTCTTCAGATGAAAGAAAAGAAAATATCGATGAAAAAGTCCAATGGTTTTTGCGGTTAGGACCAAAAATTCAACGCCTAACCAATCGAAATAAAAATTTAGAGGACAAAGCTTCGCAAAAAAAATATTTTTCAGAATCTTTTCGTCTTGTTGAATCCAAGCTTGAAGAACTGTTTCATACTGAATTCCAAAATGAGATCAAATCGAAACTCGGTGAAACACTAAAAATCAAAAAAAAGCTCACGGATCAGGGCTTAGTCTTTGATCTGTCTGGGACAAGTGCTGGCACTCAATTGCATTTGCCTGAATCGTGGACCCGAGGAGTCTTTGCACATTTTCTTTTTGATCTTATTGATGAAAGTCATTTGATCAATGAGGGTTCTCTTTCAAACCTAAGAATTATCCAATCCATGAACAGCTTTACAAATTCTAGCTCTTCACAAAACAACTTCCTTGGTCGTCATCTTGGAACGCCGCTTGTGCAGACGGCTCTTCATCAGGGGTTCTGCAAATCCCACAAAAGTATTCCCTGGAGCACCCACTGCTACTTTCCGATGAAGTTGCAATTCAAAACAGAGACAGCGCTTGTTGAATTCCAACTTCCCTCTGGATCTGGGATCTCGAATCAGAAAGCCTTTGTCGATGGTCTCAACACCGTCGAAAGATCGAATTGGTTTTCGATGCTGGATTTGAAAAAAATTGGAGCTGAAGTCGTTTCTTTGACCCCAAGGGAAAATCCTTCAAAAGAAAAATCAAATCTTCCCGCTGGCCGTGGGTGGGAAATGAAAATTCAATTCCACAAAGCTTCTCAGCTCAAATTTATTAAATCCTCAGACCCGGCCTCTAATCTTAAAATCGAGCAGGGCAAAAATGTGATTGATCTTCCCTACGGGGACCTTGCCATTCAAGCTGGGGATATCTTGAACTTTGTGACAGGGTCAGCATAGATATCTATTCGATACGGGCGCCAATGTTTTTTAATGCCGACTTGATTCTTTCGATATGTTCTCGGCTGGTGGTTTCAAGAATAAAATCAATGCGCGTTTGACGTAAAAATAAATCCTGGGAAATTCTATCATGATGAACTTCAAGGACATTGGCCCTTTGTTCGGCTAAAACCTGGGTCAAACGATTTAGGCTTCCGGGTAAATCTTCAACGATCACTGAAAGTTCAATCAATCGACCACGACGAGTTTGCCCCAGCTGAATCACTTTTGAAATGATATTTAAATCAATGTTCCCACCGCAAAGTAAAACACAGGTCTTTTCGCCCAGGGCAAAAGATTTGTTCATTGCTGCTGCAAATCCCGCCGCACCAGAACCTTCGGTCACAGTTTTAACTCGCTCTAAAAGATAAACAATGGATTCTGCAATTTCGTCATCGGTGACAGTCACAATTTCATCGACGTACTTTGAAATAAAGCTGTCATACATGATCTGACTTGGTTTTTTGACAGCAATCCCATCGGCGATCGTCGATATCTTTTTCTTTTGCACCACAGTCTGATGATGAAACATCTGGGCCATTCCAGAAGTTTGATCAGACTGCACACCTACAATTCGACATTTTGGATTTAATGTTTTCACTGCCAAAGAAATTCCACTGATTAAGCCACCACCACCAATAGGGACAACGATACAATCCACATCTGGAATTTGTTGCAAAATTTCCAGACCAATTGTTCCCTGCCCAGCGATCACATGGGGGTCTTCGTAGGGATGAACAAAGGTATAGCCTTTTTCTTTTTCTAAGCGGCGGGCCTCTTCGTAGGCGTCATCATAAATTTCGCCTTTCAGAATCACTTCTGCTCCGTAGGATTTGGTGGCTTCAATTTTATTTAAGGGTGCAGTTTCTGGCATCACGATGGTGGACTTCACTTTAGCCAGAGAAGCGCTAAGTGCTACTCCTTGGGCGTGATTTCCAGCAGAGCTTGCAATCACACCTTTTTGCTTTTCGGACTCTGATAGATTTGAAATTTTGTTGAAAGCTCCGCGAATTTTAAAACTGCCGGTGCGCTG
>DGYJ01000040.1:11683-21915 GCA_002396665.1 Bdellovibrionaceae bacterium UBA5009 | reverse complement strand
GTCAGCTTAACTGTCCCCTTCAGAAGCTCTTGGGCTTTTTTAATATCATTCAAATCGACTTTCATTGGATGTCTCCCAGTACACGGTCAAACCCAGTATGGGGGGATAGTTCTTCAGAGGCAAACGGGATTTTTGGTCGGCCTTCCGAAGACTTGGAAGTCCCAGCGCCTTACATTCATCAAAATAAAAGAAACTCAGCAAATTCTTATGGCAATTGGTGCAACTATTCACCAGATGATTTTCGGCTTCATTGAGCTCGCCACAATGGTGGCAGCGACGGTAATGAACAGGGCCGGTGGCCTCTTTCGAGCCTAAAAACAAGGTTCGGAACTTCATAACAACTCTCTTTCAGAGCCTGGCCACACACACATATCCATTTTAGCTCTACCATTCCCCTGTAGCAAGACCCAGTCTCAATATAAGTTATTGATTTTACTAAATTAATTGACCAATGACTTGACGCATTATGACTCTTTTTGGAGCCCACTGGGTGCTAAAAAACACAAAGCGTGCAGGCTTGATACGGGCACGACTAACAATTCTTGGCCATGACTAATGATTCGACACGAAAATTTCAATCTGCATTCTTAATTTCAGCTCTATTCTTTTAAATTGATTCTTACCAATTCCCTGGGAAGGACCAATACTCACAGGGTGGGTTCGAATTTGCAGTGACTTTCGTTATGAAAAAAAATCAATTCAGCGAAAACATTCTTATTGTAAAAGTCATTGCGCTCTTGGCACTTGGGCTTTGTGGATATTTCGCCAGCGCAGACCCAGCCCGATTTGACAGCGGGACTCTTCTATCAAGCCTGACAAAGCTTTCCTATTCCTCTAACTCCATGCCTGAAAATGTCGCGAAGCTTTACCAATTGGACTGCAGCAAGGCTGAAAAAAAACCAAGCCGCATTGATGATATTCTTTTTTTAACAGAATTTGATGCTCTTCAAAATGCAGAAATGTATTCGTCCGACACTCAAGATAATGCTTATGACACAGCTGAAGCTCTTAAACATATCAGCAAAGAACAAGTTTATCAGGTCAAAAACAGTTTAAAAGCACTGCTTCTATCAATTCAAAACACCTATGGGGCTGGTTCGTTTGGCGACTTAAAAATCTTGCTAAGTAATTTAATCAAGAACGAAGCTTCTATTCTTGAAAGATCGAAACAACTTTGTGATAAAATTGAACATTGCCAACCGTTGACGTACTTACCAGCCATCTTTAATATTTTAAATCAACATTTAGAAGGAGCCGTTGCTATCCAGGACGATCCGAAAGAGTGTTTGAACTATTTCGAAAAAAGCATTCTAAGTTACTATATCGGCGGGCTTTATGTGGCTATTAATAAACCAGAAGTGGCCGTATCCATTGCGGCAAGATCCTACCTGATAAACATTCAAAAAAAGCTTGGGCCCATTGTTCAAAAATTTCCGACATACAATGGCAATGTCTACATCGGGACATACCTTCCCCCATCGGATCTTAAAAACCTTAAAGCTGGTGACGTCCTACCCTATAGTCATTTTTTAAGCGGTAGTTTTAACACTTCCTTCTTGTCCTTTGCGCTCAACTCTGTGCTTGTTGTAAAAAATAAAACTGGTAAAAATATTGCACCAATAAATCCTGCAGAATCGGAAGTGGTTTTTCAAAATCCCAGATTTCAAATTCAAGACATTAAAATTGATGAGCTCGGAAAACGTTGGTTTTTTTGCCGCGAGCTCTAACTCACAAGCCAGCGATCTTAAGATAAGAATCCACTTCTAGGGCGGCGCCACCAATCAAGAATCCATCAACCGATGGCAAAGCTAAAAGTGATTTTGAATTGTCTGGCTTCACACTGCCACCATACAAAACTTTTATTTTTGATAAACCAAGATCAGACAATAATTTTTTGATTCCTTGATGGGCTTCTTCAACCTGCTCCATCGTTGCGACTTGTCCTGTGCCAATGGCCCAAACAGGTTCGTAGGCTAAAATTAAATTTTCTTTTTCATTGATGTCTTTGGCTGAAGATAAGACTTTTGATAATCCATGACGAATTTGATTTTCTAAAACCTTCATGGTTTGTCCAGACTGTCTTTCTTCCAAAGTTTCGCCAATACACAACATGGATGTTAAACCAAGGGAATGGACAAAATGAACCTTTTGACTGATCAACTCATCATTTTCGCCGAAGATCTTTCTTCGCTCGCTATGGCCAAGCAAAACCATATCACCACCCAAGTCTTTAACAACTTGGGCAGATATTTCACCGGTAAAAGCCCCTTGTGCCATCCAGTACGCATTCTGAGATCCAAAACGCAGACGGCCCGCAAAAGCATTGGCCTGTGAATTTGACAAAAATTTCTGTAAAGAATTCGCCGTAGACTCTAAAGAAGTAGCCGGTGGGAAAATAACAAAATGGTGTTGCGAAAGTTGAGCAGAATTTTTTAAGAGACTTGCAAATAGAGCTTCAAAAAAAGACTGGGTTTGAGAAATATTTTTATGAAGCTTCCAATTCGCAGCAAAAATTTTTCCTGATCTCATTCTTGTCTCCTGACTAGCTGGGCTTGATCACTTCAGAGGTTTTAATTTTAGGACGCAAGACTTCAAGTCCTGGCAATTTATCACCTTGCAAATACTCTAGGCTGGCTCCGCCACCTGTTGAAATATGAGTCATTTGCGAAGCAAAACCAGAAGCTTCTGCCGCTGCAGCACTGTCCCCGCCACCAACAATTTTCATCGCAGAACATTTTGCGAGGGACTCTGCAATTCCAAATGTGCCTTTTGAAAATTCATCTGTTTCAAAAACACCCATGGGGCCGTTCCAAAAAACAGTCTTTGCTTCTGAAATAGCTGCCGAATAATTTTTAATTGTTTGGGGACCAATATCGACACCCATCCAACCATCTTGAATAACCGCATTGTCTGTGGTTTTTCGTGAAGCTGTGTCCGTGATGGATGTGGTGATCACATGATCTACGGGAAGCAATAAGGTCTTTCCCCTGGCCGCAATACGTTCGATCATTTCGCGTGCGTATTTAAGTTTATCTTCTTCAACTAAAGATTTACCAACTGGTGTCCCCTGGGCCTTTAAAAAAGTATAGGCCATGGCCCCACCAATCAAAAATCCATCCACAAGATCAATTAATTTTTCGATCACGGAAATTTTGTCTGAAACTTTTGAACCACCCAAAATTGCTAAGTAAGGTTTTTGAGGTTGATCTAAAAGCTGATCCAACATTTGAATTTCTTTTTCGATCAAAAAACCAATTCCTTTTTCTTTCATCAATTCAGGAAGTGCATGAATCGTCGAATGGGCCCTATGGCTAGCACCAAAGGCATCATTGATATAGATCTGAGCATAGCTTGCGATAACATGGGCAAATTCAGGAGAATTTTTAGTTTCACCTGGTTCGAAGCGAACATTTTCAAGCAAGATCAATTGATTTTTCTTAAGACCGATCAACAGACCTTTCACTGCTTCTGCGGAAGGCTCCTCAACCAAAAGAACTTCCGAAGATAAAAGTTCAGTCAAACGAAGCGCAATAGGCTCCATGGAATACTGCTTATCTTGTGCGGACTGCGGTCGTCCTAGATGCGAAGCCATCACAATTTTTCCACCCTTTTCTTGGATGTATTTAATTGTTGGCAGTGCCGCTTGAATTCTTGTTTCATCAGTGATTTTTCCGTCCTCAAGGGGAACGTTTAAATCTAAACGCAAAAAAACAACCTTGTCCTTAAATTCAAAATCCCGAACAGTTTTTATTCCACGCAGTCCACGGCTCGACATTAAAGACCCTTCTGTTGCATATGCAATGCAAAATCAACCATACGGTGTGAAAAACCAGTTTCGTTATCGTACCAAGACATCACTTTTGCCATTTTTGGATTCACAACCATTGTGCATTCAGAATCCACAATTGAGCTGTGTGTATTGCCATTGAAATCAATCGACACAAGTTCTTTAGTTTCAACTGCAAGGACACCTTTGAAGGAACCATTGGCTGCATTTGTTAGTGCCGCATTGATAGATTCAACAGTAACATCTTTCATTGGGCGGAAAGAAAAATCCACTAGGCTGACATTCGGCGTAGGAACACGAATCGACAATCCATCAATTTTACCTTTTAGTTCTGGCAAAACTAATCCCACAGCTTTTGCGGCACCAGTTGTTGTGGGAATCATGCTCAAAGCTGCAGAACGTGCTCTGCGAATATCTTTGTGGGAGGCATCTAAAATTCTTTGGTCATTTGTATACGAGTGAATTGTTGTCATCACACCGTGCTCGATCCCAAAAGCCTCGTGAAGAACTTTCGCCAAAGGAGCCAAGCAATTTGTTGTGCAAGAAGCATTTGAAATAAATGTATGCTTTTGTGAATCATACTGAGTGTGGTTGATTCCGTAGACCACAGTCATGTCCACCCCATCAGCAGGAGCAGAGATTAAAACTTTTTTTGCACCAGCAGTAATATGCTTTTGGTAATCTTCACGATTTTTAAGGGCCCCGGTGCACTCAAGCACAACATCGACGCCCCATTCTTTCCAAGGAATTTCTGCAGGATTTTTTGTCGCAGAAAATTTAATTTTCTTACCATTAACAATAAGATTTTTTTCATCGTGGGAAACATCGGCATTAAAAATCCCGTGGGTGCTATCATATTTTAAAAGATGGGCTGTTCCATCCAAAGAATCTAAACTGTTGATTCCAACGATATCTAGCTTTTCAAATCCAGCGCGAAATAAAACACGACCAATTCGACCAAAACCATTGATGCCGACTTTAAGTTTAGACATAACTCAAATCTCCTTTTTTAGATGAAGGTAATTTGAGACTTCGAGTCCAAAAAAGCAAGCATTATGCTTTTATTTTTTTGAAAAGTTTGCGCGCGTTTTGTCCTGTCGCAACAGCCAACTGCTCTTCGGTGACCTGAAGGAGCTCAGAGACCACTCGCGCCGTGTGAACAACAAAGGCCGGAGTGTTTTTTTGACCACGCTTAGGGATTGGAGCTAAAAATGGAGCATCTGTTTCAACATGGATACGGTCCAAAGGAATTCTGCGGACAGTGTCGCGTAAACTTTCAGCATTTTTGAATGTGACCACACCCGAAATTGAAATATTATAACCCAAATCCAAGGCCTGGTCGGCCAACCACTGAGTCCCTGTAAAACAATGGATCAGGCCATTCACTTGGCCTTTGTATTCTTTTAAAATTTCAACGGTGTCTTGTTCGGCATCTCGGGTATGAATTTCAACTGGAAGCTGATGCTTTTTCGCAATTTCCATTTGTTTTCGAAAGGCTTCAATTTGTTGATCTTTTTCTGAATGATTATAGTAATAATCCAAACCGATTTCACCAACGGCAATAACACCCGGATCTGATAAGTTTTGCTCAATCCATGCCCCAACTTGGTCTGTGTAAATGACGCCCTCGTGGGGATGCACACCCAAGGTGCAATAAACTTTAGGATAATATTTTCTTGAAAGCTCTAGCACCACGGGATGGTCCGCAGGTTCTGTGCCGATAGTAACGACGGACTCTAGACCCGCAGCCCAGGCGGCTTCCAAAGCGGCCTCAACACCCTCTTCGAGTTTGTCTAAGTGACAGTGCATGTCCAACCATTTTGCTGCCATATTTCCCTTCAAATTGACTTGTGAATTTGCTCGCTGGCCATAAGCTCTTCCATCATCAAAACAGAATCCCGATGAATCACAAGATCCTTTTCATAGTTTAGCAGCTTTTGAAAAATAGAATCAATTTTTTCAGTGGGCCATTGGCTTAAGATCTGGACTTCAGATTTTAGCTCTGGATGCAAAAGGATTGAAATCGCTTGGGCTTTTTCAATGAAGGTCTGACTTTTTAAAATACGACAGTCTCGCAATAAGCTCATCCAGAATTGAAGTCGCAAAGGCCAAGACGACTTTTCTTTCATAGAAACTCGCCAGTCAGGGTCAGTCCAGGCCTCTTCGTTCATCATCAGATAAATCAATTCGTCAGCCCATGATTTTTTTTCTTTTTGCTGCTCGGGATCTTCTTTTTGACCAATCAGATCTAATCGCCCCCGCACACTGTTAAGCACTGAAATTGACGCCTGCGAAATCTTTCGCAGGTCTGTGACCGAAAGACTTTGAAAAGCCACCTTCATCGAGCGCGATCTGAGGGTCTGTAGAATTTGCGTCGGAGCTGAACTGATCAAAAAGAAGAACAAATCCTCTGGGGGTTCTTCCATGATTTTTAAAAGAGAGTTCCCCGCCGAAGCATTCATGCGATGGGCTTGATCGATAATGACGATTCTAAATTTTGAAAGGGACCTTAAACGTAAAAATTGCAAAATCTCTTTGGCATCGTCAATTTTTATAAGATCAGAATCTGGATCAACCCACATCAGACTTTCATGCTCTTTTTTTTCGACTCGTCGACATGAACCGCAGACACCACAAGCATCAAAGTTTGGCGTTTTATTTTCACATAACAAAATCTGGGACAAACCCCAAGCGACTTGCTTTTTGCCAACTCCAGAGGGGCCAGAAAACAAAAATGTACGCCCCGCATGGTGCTGTGAAAAATAATTTTTTAATTTATGAATCCGATCGTCGTGACCAACGATCCGACTTAAAAGGACGCCCATCCTTTTTCCTTCAGTTCGTAGGTCAACTCGAGCATCAATTGTTCGAGAGTTTTTTCTGCATTCAAAACAATCCAGCGGGATTTGTCAGCCTGAGCTTGCTTCAAAAATGACTGACGAACTCTTTCGTGGAAATCAAAGGCTTCTTTTTCAATACGATCTGCTTGGACTCCAGTCGTTTTTTCACGCCTCTCACGTCTTTCGAGGGCTTTTTCAACTGGTATATCTAGCAGGATCGTTAAGTCTGGCTGCAATCCGCCCGTTGCAAATTGATTTAAGGCTTGAACATCATTTTCAGAGATCGCACGCCCCCCGGCCTGAAAGGCAATGGAACTGGCAGCAAATCGGTCACTCAAGACCCATTCTTTCTTTTCAAGTCTTGGCTTGATGAATTCATCCACATGCTGTGCACGACTGGCTTCATACAAAAGAAGTTCAGCCCTTGAACACGGAGGCGTCCCCTCATTTTTTAAAATAAGATAGCGAATTTCATCGCCAAGATTCGTACCCCCGGGCTCTCGGGTACGGTGAACTACTTTGTTTTGATTTTTTAGAAATCTTTCCAAACGATCCATCAGAGAGCTTTTTCCTGAACCGTCGAGACCTTCAAAAACGATAAATGGCATAGGGAGCCAGTTATGGCTTAAATCAAGCCGTTTTGTCATCAAATACAAAGGCTTGACCTTGTTATCGCGATGCATTACACGTTGGATTTACACCCATTGGGACATAGATTCCATTCTTCGGAGGATGATTCAATATGATGACATTTATTTCTGTAGTTCACATTCTTGTAGCTGTTCTGTTGATTGCACTTGTACTGATCCAAGATTCTAAAGGCGGCGGAGCCTTGGGAATCGGTGGTGGCGGATCCAACAGCGTCCTCGGCGCCACTGGGGCCCAATCATTATGGGCAAAAATGACCCGTATCGTAGCCCTTGTTTTCGCTTTGACTTGTATTGCATTAACTTATTTTACAGCTCAAAAAACAAAATCAGTCATTGATTCGGCACCTGCTGCAGCGGCTATGCCAGCTGAGACTGCACCTGCGACAAGCGCGCCTGCCGACTCGTCAGCTGCGGCATCAGCAACCCCTGCACAAACGAAGTCTGAAACCTCTGCCCCGGCTGCAGCGACTGAGAAATCTGCTGCTGAACCTGCAAAAAAATAATGAAAAATAAAAACGTCTGGCCATTACTTTCTGCAATTGCCGGCGTTTTTCTTATTGCCATGGCCATCTATGGATCCAAAGGTAGTTTTTTTGGATCTGAAAAAAGTCAACTCATTGCCCTAGTTCAAGAAATGATTGGCGAAGCCATTCTTACCACTGAAGACTTCAAGTCTGAACCACTCAAAGAAAAAAATGAAATCACTGCAAAAGACAGCATCGCAGTTGCTGAAGATTCAGAAGTCATTATCAAAATATCACCAGAGGATGAGATTCGCCTTCTGGCGAATTCCGAAACAAGTTTCGACAAATCTCTCTCTAGAATTTCAATTATTTTAAAAAAAGGCGAAATCCAAGTTTTGAAAACGTCAGAAAAAAGTCTAGTCGATGTTTCAAGAGATGGACAGTTGATCCCACTTTCAAGTTATGAATCTTGGGTCGCCTCACAAAGTATTAAACGAAATATCAAAAAGAATTCGAACTGGGATGCCGCAGGCGAAAATGATCTTAGCCAAGAAGATATTCAGAAAACACTTGAAAAGCACCGAAGCAAATTCATCAAGTGCTACACTCAACTTCTACAAAAAAAACCTTTGCTTAAAGGCTCGGTGAATTTGTCTTTTCGCATCGAACGCAGTGGGCATGTGACGCAAGCCCAAGTCAGCAGTGCCCAACTGACTGAAGCCAATTTTAAATCTTGTTTGATTGAGGCCCTTGGCAGGATTGAATTTAAATCCTTCACGGGCGAACCTATTTCGACAGTTTTTCCATTGCAATTCGAGTAGCTAGAACAATTCCCTTAGCGACTTTCGTGAAGATAATCTATTCGGTCTTGAACCCAGGGCTCATTGTAAATTGTGTTTTCCTGCGACGGCGTAAGACTTGGCTCGTAGGAAGCATACAAAAGACCCTTTTCGACTAAAAATGGCTTTGTTTTTTCGAAGCCGATCTGACTTAAAACTCCGCGACGAATAAGTTCATCGTAGGATTTCATTAAGACCTCTGGAGTATAGCCATAATTATCAATCATATCTTGAACCACGGCGTGCAAACCTTCGTGATCAATTTTTTGATCCTGAAAAAGATCCAAGGCCACTTGAAAAGTATTATCTGTAGCAATTGTTCGACGGCCAAATTTTAAATAATAATCAAAGTCTGTGTCTGTCGCGAGATTAATATAGATCTTATCCACAGGATCATTTTCTGGAATCTGACTTTGCAAAAGTAAAATCGTATCCACCTGATCCCCGGTCACATACAGCTTCTGCAATGTATTGCGAATGTCGTGGGGACCTAATCGCCGACTGCAAATGTCTGAATACAAGTTGTAAATAATTGCATCACTTTCAGAGTCATCACCCCAAAAAATCTGTTTCACTTCTGGGTGAAGTCTTGTGCGTAGTTCAAGCAAGGCTTGAAGTTTGTACCCAACTTGTTTTGTTAATCGCCAAAAACGACTGGGTGTTAAATTTTTTAAGTTGTCTTTAAAGAAACAACCTAAGGGGCGAATTTTATCAAATTCTAATTTTTCGATAATTCGCTCTTCCATTTGAGGGGGCGAGGCCGTAATAAAGAAGATTGGGAAAAAGGACTGACCACGGGATTTTTCACGGTGCTGTGAAAGGGCCCGCAGCAAAGTGTCAGTTCCTGGAATATTTCTTTTACTCATAGCCTTTTCAAGCACCGCCTGAAAAAGCCCACCTAAAGAGTCAATCGAGGTATCCAAATAGGTTTTATCTAAATCCCAAACGAAGACCTCTTCAGTATTTTTTTCAATACCTTCCGTTGAGTATCTAAAGAAAACAACATCCCCATTCACCTGGGCTCGGTCACGCCAATCAGCCATAGCATATATTGACTTCGATATTCCTCCATGAGAACAACTGACGTCAGACGTCATGAATCTAATTTTTAAAACCAAGTCCCAGCTTCGACAGGATCTACGGATTCCCTACCTCACCAGTCCAGAAAACTGGCCAGGCCAAGCTTTGTCTGGACAGATGTTGAATTGTTTTGATGCCCCCGAGGATTTTCAGTTCACAGAAGTTCAGCCTACTGAATTCACAAAAATCGGAGGGCCCTCTTCGAGAACACAAGAAATACAGATTCAACAGACGAATCTGTATTTTCAATTGCATTCGAAATTAAGCCTATTGCAAAAACTTGTACTTCTTCAAAGTCCTGCATTTGCAGATTTTTTTGACCTGCAAACTTTTTTTTCACATTTGCCGCCAAGGTCCCAGTCCGAGCTGATGGAGCTTTCCAAAATCATCTGCAATTTGCCTGAAAAATTTAAAAAGTGGGTCCACGAAAAAGATTTGCACTTTTTCGACCTTGCCCCGCTTTTAAGTATTAAATCAGAGACTGCAGGGCTTGATGTGATCAAGAATGCAGCAACTCTTCGTCTTCAAAGTATTTTAGAAAATTGGGACCAAATTCACTTTTCAAAATCCCG
>DGYJ01000040.1:3933-11534 GCA_002396665.1 Bdellovibrionaceae bacterium UBA5009 | reverse complement strand
ATCCCAGGGCATCCAGGCCTTAGAGCTTTTGGTGGAATTGATTTTGTTAAATACAAAATCAGAAGAATTAATTTTGGATCAACAAATTCCTGCCGAGGACATCATCAAAAAATTAAAATTATTACGTTACCCAAAAACCTTGGCCTCTGATGAAGAGAAAAAAAATAATTCTTTGCTTTGGCCAACAAGCACCCAGGTCCAAGCCCAGCGCAGAGGCGATCGTTGGGGTTATAATATTCATTTTTTTGTGTCTGGCCCCCAGGAGCTTACAAAAACCATCGAACAATTTCAAAAGGCAGCTGAGCAGTGGAAAAACCAATCCCATTGAATTTAATTCAGCAGTTTGAAAAGGTCTTCATTGACGAAAAGTCATGGGATTCTGCCGTGGCTGAGCGAATTCGAACCTACTTTCCGGTGGATAAGATTGAAAGAGTTGTACAGGAACCCTTTGTTGGAAGAGGCCCCGAACTTTCGCCGGAAGAATTTGATCGCAGTAAAAAAAATATTTTTGTGACTACATTTAATGGACAATTTTTTAAACGCTGCCCAGGCGCCACCCAAAAGAAAACTCTGACCTGCTGTAACTACTACGTTTTAAATTTGGGAAGCCAATGCAATATGAATTGCAGCTACTGCTATTTACAAAGTTATCTGAATTCACCGGTCATGAAAATTTTTAGCAACATTGACCAAGCCCTCAGCGAGCTTGAGGAAATGGCCTCGCAACATGCCCACCTTCCCTACCGCGTGGGTACAGGCGAAGTGATTGATAGCCTTAGCATGGATGAAATCACACTTTACTCTAGGCAATTGGTGAATTTTTTTAAGAAGTATCCCAAGTGGTCTTTAGAGTTTAAAACAAAATCGGACAAGGTTGATCAATTCTTAGATCTTGGACCTGCGCAAAATGTGATGGTCAGTTGGTCGATCAACCCGCCATATATTATTCAAAGCGAAGAACACGGAACGGCCCGATTTGAAGAGCGATTAGCAGCCGCAGAAAAATGTGTAAAAAGTGGATTCAGCTTGGCCTTTCATATAGACCCCATGATTTGGCATCCAGAGTGGAAAGAAAATTATGCCTTTTTAATTGACGAAATTTCCCGAAGATTCACACCGGAACAAGTGAAGGTGATCTCTGTTGGCGCCTTAAGATTTCAGCCGGAACAAAGACATATGATGAGGCAACGATTTGGGATGAAAAGCCTTGTGACATCGGCCGAGATGTTCCCCTCCGAAGGTGGCAAGTACCGCTATGATGCCAGCCTTCGCCATGAAATGTTTCAGTTTGTCTTAAAAAAATTCCGCGATCACAATCCAGCTTGGAATTTATTTTTGTGTATGGAAACCCCAGAAACTTGGTTGAATAGCTTTGAACAAACCCCCATGCAGGTCCCAGGACTGCATGATTATTTTAGGCCACTGCCAAAAATTAAAAGCGAAAATTCAGACCTTGCATCTGCAGTTAAAATCTAAATTAAGATGCTTGATGATTCGGTTTTATCTTGTGAATTTCCTTTGCTAACATCGTTTCGATTTGATCCAAAAAAGAAACAATATCAAAAGGCTTATGGAAGACAGCACTGGCCCCTAGCTGAATGGCGTGATCATCTGAAATATCAGAAAATCCCGTAGCTAAAAATACGACGGGAATCTCAGGATCTAGTTCACGAATTTTTTTTAGTAATTGAACGCCATCCATCACAGGCATACGCACATCAGAGACAACAACATGAATTTTATTCTTTGATACGATATCCAAGGCTTGCTGGCCATTTTCGGCAACGTGAAGTTTACAATTTTTCGTTTCAAAAAGTTCGACAAGTACTTCTCGCAAAAAAAGATCGTCTTCAACAACAAGAAGGCTTATTTTAGTCCAATCTATCACTTGGCTCATACAGCCTCTTTCATTTGTTGATGGCAAGGAAGAATTATTTTAAAGCAGGTGTTCTTTTCAGTTTTATCGTAAACAAGCTGACCTTTATGCTGTTCAATAATCCCTTTTGAAATACTTAAACCAAGACCTGTGCCTTTGCCTACTTCTTTGGTCGTGTAGAAAGGATTAAATATATTTTGTAAAATATGATCTGGAATTCCAGATCCAGAATCTAAAACTTTGATGACAACATCTGAATCAAATTTTTCAACATTAATCTTAATCCATTTTACAGGCAGTTCTTTAATTGCGTCCAAGGAATTAGTCACTAAATTAAGAATGACTTGTGATAATTGAACCTCACGTCCTGAAATAACTATATCTGAACTAAAATCATTAACATCCAGATTAATACTATTCTTTCGACAGGCTTCTTGACATAAATCCAAAGTCACATCAATAACATGTTTGACCGCCACTGGTTGAAATTGATCAGCACTGCCATCCCTTGAAAAAAAACGCAGCGACTTAATAATTTTGGCGATTCTTTGCGAAGTCAGATAAATTGCATCAATCTTTTTAAGATTCTCTGGCGCAAAAAGATTGGGGTCCTTTGCGGCCTTTTGCAAAAGCATTTGCGAGTGCATCGAAATAGCAGCCAGCGGAGTATTAATTTCGTGTGCAATGGAGCCCGCCATTTCACCCAAAGAAGTTAAGCGGGCGTTGCTTTCATTGCTGGCTCTTTCTTTTTCTAATTTATCTTCGGTCAGTTCACGCAAATAGACACCGGCTAATATCATCAGCCCAGAGGAAATAAAAAACAAAAAATGTCCAATTGCAATTCCCATTTCGAGATCACTGTTTGCATGTGATAAAATAAATAGATACGTCAATGTGCTACAGACTAAAGTGTATACTGTCTGGCGCATGGACAATGTAATACTTGCTACTATAACTACCATAGCTAACCAGCACATGACATTTGCAATTCCTGCCAGGCTTTTCAGAGTTAAAAAAGTATAAAATATAAGTCCATTCATTAGTAAAATATAAAGATAAACAGAAATCTTATAGTGGCCAAATTTTGCAATCAGAAATAAAAAAGTATAGGAAATAAGCACCGAGGATATAATATTAAATGATTGTTCCCGCTCAGAAACGTCACCCAATAATTGTGGAGCATAAATGTTCAACATTAAAACTATAAATACAGCAAAAAATTGTATTAAAAGATACACGATATATATTCGAGAGCGCCCCTGCTCTTCGACGTTGGATGATAATTTCTGCGGAGAAATGAATTTTAATAAAAGATTTAACATATATTTAACTTTTCGAACAATTCGATAAAGGTCTTTAGTTAATTTATTTTAACAAAATGGCAAGGGTTAGACTTCGTCCCAAATTTTTCTCCAATTGAGACTGTCCTTGGGGAAATCAATCCAGGATTCTTCTTTTGGGAATCCCGAAGGTCTTGGTTCTGTTTGCTTTTTGAATTTTAAAAAACCCGTCAGTGCGCACAAAAAGGCTTCAAAGGCATGGTTATTTTCTATCATCAATTTGCGGTCTTGATCGTACAAAAAGACCACGCCCTGCTCTGACAAAGCGTGAAGAATGGATCTTCGGGAGGCATCGCCGCCCACGGCATGGCGATGGAATCGCAAATGGGATTTCATAATTCCCAAGGATCTTCCCAGTCGCCACAAAGTTAATTTGGGATAGGCTTCGACCAAATTCATATTCATTCGTCTTTGCAAAAAATGAGCACGCGCCAGCAAGGGGGCTTGGTTGGCTCCGAGGGCATGGTTGAGAATAAATTTTTCTTCCAAATGTTCAGCCAAATACATTTCAACTGCACGTTGAGTATAGGGAGTAAAAACTTTTTTTGGTTTTTTTTGTTTATTCTTTTCTGAATTTTCTTTCCACATCCACAGAATATGGGGCTGCTGACAGGCTTCAAAGCCAGGGCATTTCAACTTGCAGGTCATGCAAAGGGGCTGCTCCCACGGGCTGTCCATGGTTAAAGATTCACTTTGATTTCCATACTGTTCGACGAACTCATTGATTTTTAAATCAGCAGAAATATTGGGTTCTGATTTTAATTTATCTTCGACTTTTGTTAAAAATAATTTTTTTTGAGCTGGATAATATTCTAAGACGGCCAAGCAGGCTTTGTCGGCTTTCCCCCCAGACAGGGACAAACCTAAAAAACGGTTGGAAGATAATCCTGAGCTCAGTTGATAGGTGGCAGCCGATCGACGATTCGTGAGCTCATTGTTTGAAATCCTGCCCTTTGACATGCTTGTGTGACCTTTTCTCTTTGGCGAGGCTCAACCCAGACAAGCACACAACCGCCCCCACCTGCTCCACAAATCTTAACAGCTTCGGCTCCGTTTTGCAGAGAAATCTGATGCAATTTTTCAATCTCTGGACTGGTAAAGGCTTCGCAAAGCTGCACACGGTACTTGTATTCATCCCTAAATAATGTTGGCAACTTGGCCCAATCTTTGCTTAAGCAAGCCTTCTCTGTTTGCTCTGCAACCATCTTAAGGCTGTTCAATGCCTTCATCGTCTGAAGATGTTTTTTTTGCGCATTTTGCAAAACTTCAAAATTATTCAAACCAGAATGGTGGGCCTTACCAGTATAAACCAATAAAAAATGGCTTTCGAGAGGAGTGTTCGAAATTGAATGGATTTCTTGCTGAATTCCAAAGGAATTGTAGCGAATGATATTCAATCCCCCACTGATCGCTGGGTAATAATCCTGGGTTCCCGTTGGGGTATTCAAAATCTCGGCCTCAATATTATGGGCGTAACGAACAATTTCATGGTTATTTTGAAATTTAAAATTTGAAGCCTTTGAAAAGGCCTTAATCATGGAAATGATTAAACTTGAACTGCCCCCCAAGCCACCGCCCACAGGACTTTGGGATTTTGTTTTTAAAGTAAAACCATGGGGCAGTTTAAAATCCCTCAGAAGTGGCTGATATATTTTAAGCTCTGGTTGGGGGCTTTCTAAAACATCAGCTACAGATTTAAATTTTTGGTTCAACCCGATGTCTTCAGAAATCAAATGGACTTCAGATGTACTTGCTTGCTCAAGTTCGACACGACTTAAAACGTCGATGGCCACATTGACGGTCACAGCGCCACCAACAAAATTAAACAAAGGCCACAAATCCAATGTGCCGCCAGCCAAATCCACTCGAGTCGGAGATTCAATTTTAATTAAACTCAAAACACATAACCTTTGCTATTAAAAATAAAGGTTAGCATAGGTTTTAAAACAAGGTCCAGAATTACTTTTTGGCGTCTTTATCAATCATCAACTGACTAGGACTTAGCAAATCCAAGGAACTGCTTTCCATGTAGAAGGGCTCTTTTTGCTGACTTGTTTTTGCCCAAAGGTAACTTTTATCCTTTAAGCCAGACACTTTTTGATCTGACCATTCCAAAAGAAAAACGACCTCATTTTTATCGTTTTGAAATTCGACCCGATGATTGCTAACAAAACGATGTCCCTTTGATTCTTCTGGAAGAACATATTCAGCAGCCTCAAATCCACGAACCCTCTCGATAAAATCATTCAACTTGGTCTGATCCAGAGAGGACTCGGCTTTGGACTCTACTTTCGCCGGTTCAAGAGCCCAGACTCCAGCGTTTTTAACAAATATCATTTTTTTAAGTGGAGTTTGAATGGCGATTTTTTGAATTATTTTTTTATCAAATTCAAAGGGCTTTTTATGATCGCGATAGTCGCGGTCAGTTTCATTTTGAAGTTTATCAAAAAAACTTCCCTCAAGTTGATAGGTCCAATCAGCACCAACAAGTTTTCCACTTACTTTTTTTGTTTTTTGATCCTGCTGAAGATTCAAAGTCCAATTCTGATCTTTAAGTTTAAGAACCAGCTGTGCACCATTGGTATTTTTCAGGATAGCAGGTTTTGTTTTTGATATATCACTGGCCTTCCATTCTGAAAGCGAGGTCAATAGACTTCGGACTTCGTTTTGATCCACAATCCAATCCGAGTGATTTGCAAAAACCCATGTTGAATCTTTTTGCACAAGATGAATCTTTTTTTGACGATTCACAGTCCAGATCAACTCGCTGATGTCAGCTCGTGAAGATCTGAAAACTTTTTTATTTCTAAAATCGAAAACCTTCTTGCTTGCAAAGTTTGACCAAGCCAATCCCCCAACAAGCACTGAATTTTCATCATTTCGACGAAGATAGGGATTCCCTTCAAAGTTTTTGATGGCAGAGATTTGAATTCTTACAGATTTCCCAGATTGATCTTTGAACTCATAGATCGCCAATGGATCTTTAAGTCCAAATAAGGACCAATCAATTCCATCCCCTTCTTTCGCTGTGGATGAAGACTTTTCAGATATGACTGTGGAAATAAAATTTTCCATGTGTTCAGGGTCAGCTTGATCATTGTAGGGCTCTGTGATGGACCAGCCATTTTGATCTCGATGAAGTTGGAATTTTTCAGTGCTTGATGTGTAGGACATCTCGCTGATCTGATCTTTTTCAAGCTGAATCAACAGGGACTTTTGAATTTCTGCGGTCTTCGTTTCTTGACTATGAAAATACTGGTAGGCCGTGACCGAACCCACCAAAAGAAATAGCCCCAAAAAAATAAGCGTACCATTCAACTTCATTTTGGACTCCTAGGCATGACGGCGTCTAAACCAAAGGACTAAACTTGAAATCAGCATCAAAATCGGTAGCGGAAATGCAACACCAAAGTAAAACAGACTTTGCTTCATGGTTGAAGGCTCGATTTCAGTCCGCGAAACTTCTTTTGGAGTAATACTTATCAATTGCTCTTGCCCGGCCAAGGCCGCCAAGCTATTTAAAACCAAATCACGATTCAAATTTTGAAATAGCATTTGATTGTTCATAAAATCAGAATCCCCAAAAACAAGCATTTCAAAATCTTTTGCAGAATCTTTTGAACTTGCCACAGGACGCCGACCCTTTACTGACATTGCCAAGGTGTGCGGTCCTCGACCCAACTGATCTTTAAAGGTCAAATCCTTAAAGGCCATGGAGTCTTGATTGGTCTTGATGATCTCGTCCAATGTTATACCCGCCACAGGTGTTGACGATTTTGTAAAGGACATGGGCCGAAAGAATAATGTCACTTCCCCGCCAGTAAAAACCTTCGTCACAGGATTTTCAGCAGAAAAAACATTTCCAAAAGTAGGCGTTCGAGGATCTACAGTTTGAGCCACTCCCAAATTTACGATATTTAGAATATAATTATTCTGGGGCTGAATTCCGAATTGATTTAAAAACTTATCCAAGCCCGCTGTTTTTTCAGATTTCAGGGCAAGAATAAGTTTTCCGCCTTGATCCAAATATTGTTCTAACAACTTCACTTCGAAATCCAAAAAATTTTGCTGGGGTCCAACGACAAGGACGATATCGGCATCGGTCGGAACTTTTGTTTCCGTATTTAATGTCCAAGTTTTTAAAATATAGTTATTATTTTCAAGCAAGTTTTTCAATTGGAACAGGCCACGGGCTTCGCGACTTTCTTCGAGGTTGGCCTCATTATGCCCTTTAGTAAAGTAGACAGTTTTTTGTTTTTCTTGCGTCACTTTAACAAGGGCATTGGTTAAATCTTGCTCTTCAATTTTATCAATTCTGTTTTTTCGACCTTTATAGGAAATGAAAACAACTCCAGAGCCCTTGTCGACGCCAAACTCCTTGGTCT
>DGYJ01000040.1:0-3779 GCA_002396665.1 Bdellovibrionaceae bacterium UBA5009 | reverse complement strand
CTCCTTGGTCAGATCAGGCCGTTCATTGACTTCAACAAAATCCAAAGAAACCTTTGAGCTTTGATCTTGATATTTTTTTATGAGTTCACGAAAGGCAACTTTGTTTTGTTCGGCCTCTTCTTGCCCCGCTTTATAAAAGAAATAAACTTTTAGTTCCGAATCCAAGGAGTTCAAAACTTTTTGAGACTGTTCTGCCAAAGTATTTTTTTGAGCAGAAGAAAAATCCCAGGTTTTAATTTTTTGAGAACCTAGCCAGTTGACCATCACCAGGATTCCAAAAAATAAAAGAATCATAACCCCCATATTCATTCCCTGCTTGGTGGTTTTCATGGTGAAAAATTCGGCATAAAGTTTTCGATCCACAAAAATAGCCGCCGCAATAAACAAGGCAAACAAACCAAGGACAACCCAAAGAAAAGGCATCCATTCACGTAAAATAAATTTAGCTGCAAAAAAACAAATCAAAGAAATTGCAGCAAACAGATATGAAATTTTACCAAGACGACTCATGAAGCCCTCCATCTGTGAGATTCAACAACTCTTTCACCTAAAAATAAAAACATCGAAATAACACTCACTAAGAAAATCAATCCATTGGTGCGAATTGTGCCTTCGACCAAAGAGGCCAAGTGGGTGTTCAAAGAGATATGTTCGAAGACTTTACGAACCATATCGTTGTCTGTCACTTCCGCACCAATTCCCAAAAGCCAAATGGAAATATTTAAAATCACCGAAACAACATAGGAAATCAAAATACTTTCTGTCAGACTTGAGCTAAACAAATTCATCGCCGCATAGACGGCGCCAACCAAGAACAACCCCAAATAGGCAATCAGAAGAGGCGCCCATTGAAATTTTGCAAAGCTGGCTGTGGCCAGTGGGTAGACAAAAGATAGAAAGACCAGAACAAAAATCACCCCAAGGGCCGCCAAGTATTTGCCTATAACAATTTGCCAAGAAGTCACTGGTGAAGTCAGAAGTAAATCAAAAGTTCTGAGCTTTTTCTCTTCTGCGAAAAGTTTCATTGTTAATGCAGGCACAACGAAAATCATCATCAAATTCAAATAAGATAACTGCCTTAAAAAAACTCCGTAATGAATATTTGTTTGTTGCGCGGGAACTCCCGGCGTATTCACCATCATCTTTGACATTTCAATGAATTGGTAAAGATACAGAGAATAGGTTAGGCTAAATATCAATGTGAACAAAAAAGCGATCACATAAAATGTCGGACTTGTTAAAAATCCTTTAAGCTCTTTTTTTGCAATGACAAAAAGTGGACTCATTTTGAACCTCCTTGTACACCTGTAGATATAGCATTTGTCGCTGAATCTTGGGGGTCCCGCGGGACTCCAGAATCTTGTCCGTAGGTTAATTTTAAGAACACATCTTCAAGGTCTAATTTGGAAGGGGTCAATTCAAGCAAGCCGCCCTTCGCCTGCACGATCAAACCAGAAATATTTTCTAAAACTTCGTCACCACCACTGACATCAACAAGCCATTCCTTGGATTTCGGCGACTCGATTTTGACGATCCCTTGCGCCCCGCCAAGTGTTTGACTTAAATTCAGATCCTTCGCCAAACGAATATGCAGTCGAAGCTGTCCTTTATCCACTCGTGACAAATTTTCGATGGTGTCCTGGGCCACAATTCGACCTTTATTGATAATGATCGCTTTTTCACAAACAGCTTGAACCTCTGAAAGAATATGTGTCGATAAAATAATTGTGTGTTGGCCCCGAAGCTCTTGGATCAGATCGCGAATCTCTGCCACTTGCTTTGGATCAAGACCCACCGTGGGCTCATCCAAAATCAAAACATCAGGGTCAGAGACAAGAGCTTGAGCAATTCCCACTCTTTGACGAAAACCCTTTGAAAGATTTCCAATCATTCTTTTTTGCACAGACCCAAGGTTTGTTTTCTCGATGGCACGGGCGACTAGGGCCGATTTTTTATTTTTTTCAACACCCTTAAGTTCCGCCACATACTGCAAGTAATCTTGGACTGACATGTCTAAGTAGACCGGCGGAGTTTCTGGCAAATAACCGATTCGTCTTTTCACTTCTATTGGGTTTTCAAACACATCGAATCCGCCAACCAGGGCCTCGCCACTTGTTGGCGCCATAAATCCGGTGATGATTTTCATCGTTGTGGACTTTCCTGCCCCGTTGGGCCCCAGGAAACCGACGACATCACCTTTGTTCAGAGTAAAATTAAGATTATCAATGGCACGATGAGGGCCATAATCTTTTGTCAAATGACGAACTTCAATCATGATGAACCTCTTGTATTCGATTTTTCTGCAATAGAAATCATATTCAAGGGATTGCGGCAGTCAAGATTTGTTTCAGAAGATAATACCAGCAGATAAACCCGTGGATTATTCCAGAGTATACTTTTAGAAGATTTTTATGATTGTGGCTGCTTTTTGATGCATAACTCTGAGTGAGGTGACTGCATCTGAGGCGACTCCGCGTGAGATAACTCCATATGAGGTGACTCCGCTTAAGACAACTCCATCTGAGGTGACTGATTGTGAATTGATCTAGGGACATAACTTAGCAAATGGGATGGTTGGAAATTGGGTGATGGGAATATTGAGACGGTGGCCTTAAATTTTGTTACTTTTGATTTCGGTAGGAAGATGGTGGGCCTTTGACTTAGATATCGGGAGATATGGTGATGCGACTTGCCGCAGAGCTTCTTGGTTTTATGTTGCTGCTTGTTTCTGATGCTGCTGCTTGTTTCTGATGCTGCTGCTTGTTTCTGATGCTGCTGCTTGTTTCTGATGCCTCTAACTACAGTCGTGATTTCACGAATTTGTTGATGCCCTATGCACATTTACTTGCAGAGCTAAGTTTCACTGCTTCGGTCTCAGTTCTTATCTTGCGGAAAACGCAACTTAGGTCAAAGTCCTCAGACGGTACATGCTGCGATTTAGCATTGGCACAACCAGTTGCATGTACAACTTCATGATTTGGTTTTGTTTCTCAGCTTACACATAGAACTTCGCGATCTAAATTAGACGCATTAGCTTGTAGGTATTAGCTAGCGATATGCTTGACGAATTTCAAATTAATTTATTATTTGTTACAATTAATTTTTGACATTTTATTATTATTTAAATATATTGCCCCATTATTATTAGATAAATTTTAAATAAAAATGTATAGAACAAAATAGAAGCAATATCTCGGACCTCATGAAATAGAGAGCTTTATGAAAAAACAAAATCCTCAATTAAATCTGCTGCAGCAGAACGAGCTCAAATATTTCAAGAAAAACACCCATGGCGGGGTTAATCTTAAAAAGCGACGCAAAGTTAAACGTCCACTTATCCCTGGGGCCATCACTCACCTTGTGTTAAAATCTTCAAAAGCCAAGGGGGATCTTAGCTTTTATAAACATAAAAAAGTGGTCCATTTCCTTCTAAAAGAAAGAAGCAAAAAGTTTTTTGTCGAGATTCTGGATTATGTGAACATGGGGAATCATTTGCACCTGAAGGTGCGTTTTAAAGACCCCCGAAAATTCCAAAACTTTTTAAGAACTTTTGCAGCCCTGTTGGCGCGAAAAATCACCGGGGCCCATCGTGGCACAAAGTTCGGAAAGTTTTGGGATGGGTTGGCCTACACCAGAGTTTTATTGAGTAAAATCGAAGAACTCGGATTAAAAATTTATTTTGAGGGAAATCACAGACAAAGAGAGCTGGGCTATCATGACCGCACAAACTATCTGAAAAGATGGAATGAATATCTTTACAGACTTCGGCAGATTCGGGC
>DGYJ01000076.1:2301-5733 GCA_002396665.1 Bdellovibrionaceae bacterium UBA5009 | reverse complement strand
AACATCCCAAATATTCCGTTATATGGCAAACTTTGGTAAATTCTGGATTTGGCGCTTACTTTTTGTCTAGTTATATGTTGAAAAGAAAACATATTCGCATAGGTGTGACTCTCAGTTCGCCGATGACTTTAAGAATAGAGCCCTGCTATAAAATTTCAAACAAGGCCATTGAAAAATTGCAAGAAGGTTTTACTGAAATAGTAAATGCCTTAGACCATGGGCAAACAGGTTTGTTAACTTCACACCTTTGGAAGGATTCTGGAAATTTAGAAAACATCATTTCACCGCCGATCCCACGCGAAATTGATGAAATTGAAAAGCCTAAAGTTTGTTTTTTTGGACATCTTGTATCGTCTAAGCACGCTCGTCGCGTTGATCCACTTCTGAATGCTTTATCGGATCGCGATCTTGGAAAAGTTTTAGAAGTTTCAGAAATGATTGATCTAGAAGGAGTTATAGAAGAAAAGAACGTTTTAGGAGTTGGCAATCAAAAAGCCCAATTTATGATGTACGGATTCTTTAACACTTCTGATTATTTTGAAAAGAAACATCGATCACATAACGTTGCATTAATTGAAAGGTTGCAAAAAGCGGTTGATGAGCTTGAATCGCAAGGCGTGGAATACATTGGTCTTGGTCAGTTCACAAGTATTGTCAGCTGGAATGGTCTTGCGCTCAAAACGAAACCGCAAACAAAAATCACCACCGGCAATAGTTTAACCGTAGCCACAACGTTAATGTCTGCTGAAGAAATTATGAAATCATTTGGGAATGAATTTAAAGATATTACGGTTGGTGTTGTCGGCGTGACAGGAAACATTGGATCTGTTCTTTCAGAATTGATGTTGGGGCGCGTATCCAAATTAAAAGTATTTTATAGAGACCAATCTGGTGTAAGCGCAAGATTTCAATCTGTCTATTCTAATTTAGAAAAAATAAAAATTGGTACAAAAACAAAACTATCATCATCTTCAGACCTTAATGAACTTTCAGATTGTGATTTGATTATCGTAGGTACAAATTCTGTTAAACCAATTATTTTTTCTAATCATTTGAAAAAAAATGCCGTAGTTATCGATGTGGCAGTACCAGCAAATGTTGATCCTACTGTTTTAAAAGAAAGAAAAGATGTGGTTTGTTTTTCTGGTGGTCTTGTTAAGCTTCCAAAAAATCAAAATGTTATTCAAGAGTTTAGTGGTTTGCCTGAAAATGAAGTTTTTGCCTGCCTGGCAGAAACCCTCATGATGGCTCTACTCAAAGTTGATAAACCCTATTCGCTTGGCCCATTAAGTCGATCTTCAGTCGAAAAAGTCATGGAGGACTTTAAAAAAGTTGGCTTTGAGCTAGGTCAGCGCACATATATGAGTTCGAGATTATAATATGAATGAAATTAAATTTCTGTCTCATATTAAAGAATCAGATATCGAATTTCACAATTTAGGTGGCAAGGCCCAGGCACTTTGCAAAATGAAACAAGCAGGCATTAATGTGCCAGATGGCTTTGTCATTTTTCCGAATACAGATTTGAACTCTATAAGTCCTTTGAGCATTCAAAGAGCTATTCAAAATATTGGATCATATCCGGTCGTTGTTCGTTCTAGTGCCAATAATGAAGATGGTATCGATCAAAGTTTTGCTGGACTGTATGAATCCTATGTCAACGTAGCAACTGAACAAGAGCTTATTGAGAAAATAAAGTTAGTTCGTCAAAGTATTCAATCTGAAAGAGTTAAGAAATACAGTTCGGAAACTGACGAATTCAACATGACTGTTTTAGTGCAAAAGCAAGTCAGTGCCAAATATGCAGGGGTCTTGTTTTCGATCAATCCATTAAGTGGTATTGAAGAAGAAATTTTAGTCGAGTGTGTCGAAGGCTTGGCTGATAAGCTTGTTGGCGGCGAAGTCCAGGCAAAAAATTATATTTTAAATAGCCGCGCCGAAGTTTTATCTGAAAGTAAAGATTATAAATTCAGTCTGGAACAGCAGCAGATTCAAAATTTGGTCCTCGCATCTAAAAAAATATCACAGTTTTTGGGGCGGCCACAGGATATTGAGTGGTGTATAGACCAAAACAATAAGTTATGGGTCGTGCAGTCCAGACCTATTACGAAAATCTATTACCGTAAAGACATGGGTTCGTGGTCCAATGCTGATTTTCGCGATGGTGGCGTTTCTGCTACGGCCTGCTTACCAATGATGGCCTCACTCTATGATAGGGTTTTTCAAATGTCTTTGGAAAAGTATCTTCGCAGGGTCAAGCTCATAGGCAGTGACGACCCCAGCCCTGATTTGTGCGGATACTTCTATGGAAGGCTTTATTGGAGTACGTCTGAAGTCAAAAGATGCATGCAAAAAATTCCTGGCTTTAACGAGAAAGATTTTGATGCCGACATTGGAATTTATTGTGCTTATGGGCCCCAAGGCCCGAAGCAAACTCCGATGAAAATTAAAAACATTTTGCCTTTTATCCCAGCGCTACTTGCCCTGGAGAAAAATTTTAAAACAAGTCTTTTGATGGCAAAAAAATGTCGTGGTGATTTTTCGAAACAAGAAGAATTTTTTTTAAAACAGACAAAGGTTATGAATAAATTTTCTGACCATGACTTTAAAGATCTGTTTAAAAAAATTATGGATTTTCACTTTAATGTTGAAAGCGATTACTTTACGGTCATTTACAATAGCACGAACTATCAATCCTTTTTAAAAGAAGCATTAAAGTCACTCAATAAAAAATTAAACAGTCAGATTGAATTTTTAGACTTAATTTCAGATATAGGCGATGTTGCGCATACACGAATCAACATTGATCTTAATAAGTTGATTGATGTGAAAGAAAAGCAGGGGCGGACTTCTGATCCTTTTAAGGATGAATTCAATAAGTTTGTTGAAAAGTACTATTTCTTTTCAGATCGAACATTAGATCTTAAAGTCCCACGCTGGTCAGAAGATCCAAGTTTAGTTTACAAACATCTTCAACACCGTTTACCGGCGGTTGTGTCTTCAGGACATTTTGAAAAAATCATTTTGCAAATTAAATCCTACAGGAAGTCATCGTTTTTTAAATCAATTGAAATAAATATTTTTTTGAAGAAATTGGGGATTGCCAGAGAATTTTTATACTACCGCGAAGAGATGCGAGATATGTCGACAAGGCTTTATTTTTTCGTTAGGTGTGCTCTGCTCGAGTTGGGCCGTCGGCTTGAAAAAAATAATGATGTGGATTCTGCAGAAGACGTTCTATTTGTCGATTTAGACAGTCTGTATGATTTTTTAAATCAAAAAATATCATCACAAAAGTTAAAAGAAAAAATTGTAGAATGGAAAGAGCGTTTTGAGCCGTTTCGGTCATTCTCATCGCCAAATGAATTTGGCATGATACAAGATGATCATGTGCAAGGGATCGACGGACAGATCTTGTATGGCCTTGGCTGT
>DGYJ01000076.1:0-2163 GCA_002396665.1 Bdellovibrionaceae bacterium UBA5009 | reverse complement strand
GCCTTGGCTGTAGTGAAGGTTTGTTTGAGGGGGAAATTTTTGTAGCGCATGATTTAGAACAGGCGCAAAAAATAAATGGAAAAGTTATTTTAGTGACCGCCTTCACCGAGCCTGGCTGGACACCTTTGTTTCCCCGCCTTGGTGGCGTTATTACTGAAGTTGGCGGTGTATTGTCCCACGCAGCAGTTATTTCTCGTGAATATAATTTGCCTGCAGTTTTGAATGTTGCAGGGGCAACGCAAAAATTAAAAAGTGGTGATCGGGTAAGAATAGATGGCCGTCGTGGCACTGTCGAAATTATTTCTGAATAAAAAAATATTATATTAAATTTTTATAGCTCATCACTTTGAATTTTCGATGATCTGAAGTTTTTCAGATTTAGTCGCGGGATCTTTTTTGACGACAATAATAATTTCTGCAGTTTTTGCACTTGCACCCAATGAAGGCGAACCGTCAGTAAAAGTCACCCGAATGCTGTTGTTAGCCAGTGCACTTTTGATTTGCTGGGTTTTTACAAATTGGGATGGGGTCACAGATTTTGGTTCGTAAATTCTTTGAATGATATCATTTTGTTCGTTGGTGTATTTAGAGTTGCCTGCGAAGGTGTTTGAAGCCAATCCTGAATTCGATGACCCACCGATGCCGTTGCCACTAGCGCTGCCACCGGTAGCAGACCCAGTGCCAGAACCATTGGAGCCTGTGCTATCTGATCCAGCAGCATTCGCTGTAGTTCCAGACTCATTACCACGACTTCGACCACTGTTTGCAGCATCAGAATTTGTATTACCGTTTTGTGTGCTGCCATCATCTGCAGGTGATCTTGAATTTGTTAAACGACCCAGGGAATCACGGCTTGCAGTACCTGATGATGAACTGTCGTTCGATGATCTCTCAGATGATGATCCGTCTGAATTAAAAGAAATTCTATTTCCGTTTGCAACGCTAGGCCTGTTGCTTTGGGCATTCACACCAAGTGAATTTAAGTCAGAGGAAGCTCGTGAATTATTTGCCGATTGGCCACCGCGCTTTGAAATTGACGAGCTGGTATTCGCACTTGTGGAAGTGCTGGCCCCAGCGACAGTGGGTGCAAGTGCTGCTGATATTGTCTTGGCCGCCTGCCTGAACGGAGCCAACAAGCTAGACCTAAGTTGTGGATTCGAATCCCAAGTCCCATCGGCCTGCGCCTGCCTTATCTGCTGCAAATTCTGCTGACAGTTCGGACACGGAATCGTCTTCGGCGGCTCCGGAACAGAGATGTGTTGGTTGGCAAGGGTGGCGGTTGCGGCATCAAATGAGGCTCCAATACCGCCATTATTGGACCCGGATTTTAAAATTTCTTCCAAACTACCATTATAGCCACAAATTTCAGATAATTGAAATAAGATCGAATTTTTGGCCTGACTATTAAACGGAAAAAAATATATTTTTTTTTCTGAAATAGAACAGGTGTTTAAACTATTTTTTTCTGAGCAGACAACGCTTAATCTATCAGATAGAATATTTTCATGTATATCCTTTAAGCATTTTTTTAACTCATTGTAGGCATGCTCAAGCTCAGTCTCCGTACATTCTTTTTGACCGCAGTTAAATTTCTTCTTCTTCAATCTTTCTAATGAAATTTTTTGATTTTTATCCAACTCCTGCCATTCGCTAATCCGACTATCAAATTCACTAAATTCATCTGAAGATTTATTGCCACCAAAACATTGCATAACATTAAAAGAGTTTACAACTTTTTTTAAAGGGTCAAGAGGTGGCAGATATTTATTGCAAGATGCAAGATTCGTGTGAAAAAAGTTTTTACATTTTGAAATACTGATTAAGTCTAAACGGTTATCAGATAGGGAATACTTAAAATTTTGTGATTTTGATTTAACAGAAATGATATTTTCCTCAGCTACAACGGAAGTTGCGTTGTCGTCGGCCAAAGAAATAGATTCAAAAGAGTAAGCGCGAGCACAAATTAAAATAGAGATTATTATATAGAATTCAATTTTGATCTGCACATAAATATTATATATGTCAAAATTATATTTGAAACATAAAATTTATCTGCAATTCTCATCTAGATCTTTGTCTGTAAAGCCGTTGATTTTTTTGATCATGTCAGTGCTTAAACCTACAACTTGGCTTGTGTAATTTGAATTTTTTGCAAATTTGCCG
>DGYJ01000080.1 GCA_002396665.1 Bdellovibrionaceae bacterium UBA5009 | reverse complement strand
AGGATTTCGATCATCAGAAGAGTGCAGTTCAGGCCATCCTCCTTTATAAAGAATATCTTGTATCGTTGACTTCTTAGCTTCTAAAATCTCGGCGACACTGAGTGTGTTCATATCAAAAAAACTGGCTCGACCAGAAAGACTCTCTTTAATGTTTCGATCCATCAGGATCTGGTTCGACCCAGTCAGCCGAAGAATTGTTTGCGATTTACTTTTTTTATCTCTTTTTCGCAAATCAGCCATTCGCTTCAATGATGGAAAAAGTGCTGGGGCATATTGGACCTCATCAATAAAAAGTTTTTCAGCACCAAACTGCCGCAAAAATAATTCAGGATCACTTTGAGCAAGTTCACGAAGCGACGGATCATCGAGCGAGATCTCTTTAAAGTCAGAATCAATATGCAGAATCAAACTTGATTTTCCGCACTGTCTTGGACCACGAATAACTTGTATAACGTCCGTATTTTGTTCAATTATATTTGAAATATCTCTTTTAATCCACATATTTGGCTATTATGGAATATGAGCGCATAATTGTCAAGACCGCATATTTTAAGTTTGTTTCTGACATTTGGAAGACGAAACCACATTTTTATGACCGCCCAAAAGAAAATGATCCATTTTTTGGAGCAATCTAACTTTTTCTTTGAATGTTCTGATTTCATATGAAAAAACAACTCCATATGAAAAGAATTTCTGTCACCGAATACGACGACCCCTATAAATTTGTAAAAGACACGATCGAATCCTATAGAACAACCCCACATGCTTTTTCAATTCGAAAGCTTTCATCAAAACTAAAATTAAAATCCAGTGGGCAACTGTCAGATATTTTGAATCAAAAGCGCCCTTTTAGAATCAAGCTTGCCCAGCAGATTGCTTCAGAGTTTAAACTGACTTCTTCAGAGACCGACCATTTCATTCAACTTGTGCTCCTTTGGAGCTCAAAAGAACCATTTGAAAAACAATTCCTTAAAAAACACTTAACAAAGAGCAAGAAGCAAATTCGCCTTTCACACGTTAAAGAAATGGACAGTAAATCTTTTTCTTCAATATCTAACATTTTTACGATTGGTGTTCTTGAGTCAATACCAACCGACAGACAAAAGTTAACTGCACAAGAAATTCACTCTCATTTAAAATTCAAATGTACCTTTGAACAACTAAAGCAAATTCTTAAGACACTTGTTGCTGAAAACTTAATTGTCGAAAAAGAAGGTCAATTCTTTCGATTGAACAATGATGGCTATTCAGTTCCAGACTCGCCTAAAGCTTTTGTTATTCGTGATTTCCATAAAAGTTCTCTAGACCTTGCAAAAGAGTCCATCGAAGCCCTTGATACTGCAAATCGAAATCTGCAATGTTCAGTTGTAGGAATTGAAAAAAAACAACTGCCTCTTCTTCAAGAAATCATCCGCAACTTCCACGAAGATATCATGTCATTATCCAACATTCACAATGCTGATTTTACTTTTATAATTAACAGTCAATCCATCAAGTTTTCAGAAAGGAAAGGGTTATGAGCCGAATTTTAATATATCTATTAACTTCGATTTTATTTTGCAGCCCGATATGTAGCCAAACCCTGGCCGGAGGATTTCATGTTGGAAACGGAGGGGATGGTGTAATTATAAATAAAAAAGTATATTTGTTGGATTTAGTCGAAGCTGGCTTGCAAAACATGACCTTACCTGGTACGAATTTGACCATCGAGCCTGAGTGGATCGAATGTGTAGAGTCCTCACTTGATAGCGGAAATTTCCCAACAAAGCACATCGCAAGTAAAATTTATCAAATCTATAAAAAAAATTCTGAGCTGGCCCATCTGCTTTGTCAAAAAATGAATTTATACAATTGGAATCTCACCCCCCTTGGGCTTATCAATGTTCGCGATGAGGATGGTGTGATTAATTTAAAAAATTATCATTTAGTTCAACTTGCCGTTCGCTTCCAGAACTCAATTTTTATTGATCAGAATTATTGGAACAAATTGGATGAATTGAACAAAGTGGCATTAATCCTTCACGAAATTATTTATGCTAGCCTTGATCCGTCAAAGTTTACGACAGGAACCCGTGCCAGAGAAATAGTTGCCTACGCATTCAAGAAAAATTTTGAAAATAAAGATTCTAAAGATTTTAATCTTTTTATCAGCGACAGTTTTACAAATTCACAACCTCACAGAATAGCTTATAACAAAACTGAAAACATAATTCCATACGATGAATTTGATATATCTAAGAAAATTACGCATGAATGCCCAAGGGGCTCCCTAATTAGAGGCTTTGGTGTAAGATATGCCAGCATTTTGGATCAAATTGAAATTATATGTTCAGATTTAGCTAGCGGTTACATTTGGAGAAGTGGAGCAATTGGAGGGCCAGGCGGTTTATTTCAACTGGAAATCATGTGCCCAACTAAACATTATGTTAGTAGTCTAACAATTTTTTACGCAAAGCCATATAACAATATTTTGAGTATTTCTGACATAGAGTTTAAATGCAAAAGCGTTAATTCCAGCCCTGACCAGTTTTTTTACATTTCAAGACTTAAGCAAACTGATTTTTTCAAAAAAAAATATCAGATGAGTTGTAAAAACAATTACTTCTTAAATTCAGTTTCTGCCGTATCAAAAGATTACGTTGAAAGCCTTTCAATAGGATGTGTTTTTACCGATTAATGATGCCATGATAATTGGTTCTAATTCTCACAGTATCTAATTGAATTGCCTACATTGTAAGGAGCATAGGCCCCCATTACTTCTTGTGTAGTTCCAACAGGATTGAATCCGGTAGGACATGCTGGCGGAATGCAAGCGCCAAAGCCACTCGCTACTGTCCACGGACATTTTAAAGTTAGACGAGTTCCTGAGCCGCTGTAGCAGCTTCTTACCGTATGACCTTGATTATAAGTATTATAAGTACTTTTGACTTCGTCATAAATTACACCTGCATCAATTAATCCCGAAGGACAAGCGGGGGGCGGACATGAGCCTAGGCCATGCTGAACAGTCCACATACAATTAACTTTAACCGCACCGGCTCCAGCACCTACGCCAAGCCAAATTGACAAATCGTTACAAAATACAACTTTATGAGCCCCTAAATCGTATGCAATGGCCCCTTCAGGGGCGCAAGCTGCGCCGATGCTTACACCGACATTTCCAGGACGAATTCCCCCGTTAACATCTAGCAGAACTTGCGGCGTAGTCGTTCCAATACCAATATTTCCCGCATTCGTACTAAAAATATCTGTCCCATTGTTTGACCTCCAGTACTCATTTCCAGTTACCCCCAAAGAGCGACACGAAGTGATTGTTCCGCCGACTGTGGTCAATTGCGTCCAAAGTCGAAGTGACCTTGTAATTTGACTAGGACCAAGGCTAGAATTAGGATTCTTTTTTCTGAGCTGAAAATCAATTTTTGCGATTTCAATCTGAACTGGCGCCGTTGAAACTACAGACTCTTGCTGAATTGTGTAACCGTCAATAAACCACAAATTATTTGGATATGCATTCGTTAGGGATGCCACATCATAAATTATAGCTCCAGATGCATCCACAAGGTCCGCGGTTAAAATGGTTGCACCCAAACTTAAGTTTTGCCCAGGGGGTACACCAAAATTTCGATTGCAAGTCAGTGGATCCGACAAGAGTGCATTTATCGTGCGAATAAGCTCACTTGAACCTTCAACTTCTTGATTGTTTTTGCTGGCTCTCATCCCCGTTTCCATCATTGTTAACATTGCAAGCCCGGTCACAACAACCATCGCACTCACAATTAAAACTTCGACAACAGTAAAACCCCTTTTACCCATAGACTTATTCTAGATGACACAGACGAAAATAAACCCTTCTAAAGTCATGTTTCTTGATCTTATTTTGAGAAAGTGCTCACAATTCAAGAGCACTCGGCATATCAGTTTGAAACAGACAAATGATAATGATAATTTAAGTAGAGATTTAAGAAGGATCCATTTTGAACACATTGGCCGCCCAAGCGTTAGTTGCCTCATCTTTAATTGCCGCAGTTGGTTCGGCCTATTTTTGGATCAAGGTTTATCAAACAGGAAATCACCTGATGGCTTTCAAATCCAATCGCTGGATCACGATTGGATTTTTAATTGCATTGCTCGTTCTGCTTTCTGCAGATGAACGAAGCGAAGGATTAATTTATTTTGCATTTTTTATGGGGCTTAGCACAGCGACTTCGTTTTCATTAAGCCAATTTGCTGAAGAGAATCAATTCCAAAGATGGAATGTGATCTTCGCGCAGCTGCTTTTGATTGCAGCCACGCTCCTGTCGGGACTAGAACTTATTTTTTCTTTTTAAACGCATCTTTCGCTTTTTTGTTTAAATCCTCAGGATTCAAACCCATGTTTTGAGCTTTAATTTTTTCAGTTTCCAATTTGATTTTCTCAGTCTCAGAAACGCTTTTCATTGTTTCAAGCTGTGATTGTGCAGAATCAGACTTTGCTTTTGAATCCTGAATAAACTTTTCAAGTTGCTCGCGCTCAGTTTTCGCCTTGTCGGCCTCGCCCTTAAGTTTTTCGGTCTCTGCCGTAGCTTTGCGGCTATTTTCTTCATACTCTGCCAACTGTTTTTTCATTTTGTTATTTTCTAAAGTGACCTGCGCTACTTCTTTTTGCTGATTCACTTTATAGCGCTCAAGTTCACGCTGGGCTTCAACAGATTTGCGGCGCGCTTTGTCTTCTTCTTTTTTAATTTCATCCAAGTTACGTTTTTCTTTTTCAAGATTCTCTTTGGCTTCTTTCAATGCGACATCTGACTTCTTCAAATCAGCTTCAGATTTAGCCAAAGACTCTTGTGCTGTTTTTTCTTGGGCTTTCAACTTTTCAATCTCGCTATCAGCTTTTTGCTTTTCAGCATTGGCTTTAGCAATATCTTGCTCGGCCTTCTTTTGCGCCAATTGTGTTTGCGCAATCGACTTTTGCGTATTCAATTTTGCTTGGGCCAATCTTTGTTCATTGGCGCGCTCTTCTTGTTTCGCTTTTTCAGATTCTTTTAAAGCCTTTTGGTGTTCATCTTCAGCTTTTTTCAAATCCCGCTCAGAGTTTTTCATCTCTTCAAGAATTTTTTGCACAGCCTTTTCTGACTCTTTTCTTTTTTCAACGGCTTTATTTTTTTCTTCTTGAGCTGTCGCCGTTTTTTGTTTGTATTCATTGATTTTTTGCTGGGCCTGATCCTGTTCTTTGACTGCCAAGATCGGAAGAGC
>DGYJ01000055.1:45000-45781 GCA_002396665.1 Bdellovibrionaceae bacterium UBA5009 | reverse complement strand
ATCTAAGTTAAGGTCCGAAATCTTTCTGCGCGAATTTACCTTTGGCTCGTCGCCAGCTGAATCTTCTACAACTAGAGTTGAATCTATTTTTTTAGATTCAGGATCCTCTGTGGTAGATTGATTTTGATGGGTAGATTTAGTATCAAGTAGTGGCGCTTCAATTTTGATATCTTTAGGTTCAGAATTTTTTACCTGCTCATTTTCGATTTTCGAGATTTCAACATCTTCTTTATCGAAACCTTTATTTTTCGACAAAAAGAAATATAAACCAAAGAAAAATGAAAAAATTATGAAAGCACGAAGAAACATTTAATACCTCAATTTATATTAATATCTTTAAAAAATCGTACTATGGTAAAAATTAAAACCAAACTAAAGTCTATAACAGTTCACGATGGTGATGAGAGACTTAACATCAAGGTTTCTTAATTTTTTGGCTTCCTCAAATTTGTTCACATCTGAGATAAAATTTTGCTACTATTGAGAGGTCAATATGAATCATTTAAAGAAGAAAACCTTCGTTGAGCTTAAAAATGAAAATGGTGTTTTTCTAGTTAAGCAAGTTAAGTCAGATGTTATAAGGGTAAAAAAAGCAGGGTCTATTTGTATGAAGTTGGTTAAATTTTCGGATATTAAGGAGCCTAATACATTAAATCAAGAAGTGTGTCGGTTACTTTACGATAAAAAATGACATTCAAATCAGATAACATTCAGAGCTTTGCAGGTTAAAAAAAGATGAATGGAGTGTTTGGCTTGGGTGACTAAACCATCGGAGTTTTGA
>DGYJ01000055.1:32761-44854 GCA_002396665.1 Bdellovibrionaceae bacterium UBA5009 | reverse complement strand
TCGATGCCCTGGGGTGAGACATATATAAACAAATTTGATTTAAAAAGTCATTAGCTAGATTTGAAGATTTTAATTATCAATAAAAGATTTTGTCAAAAAAAATTAACAAAAGTATTTTGATACAAAACTTTGGAGTTTGCTGAAAATACAAGCAGAACCACGACGAAAGATAATTGAGGCTATCTGTCTCAATTATCTTTTCAAGAAAATAAAAATTCAATTCACAAAGTAAGGCCGCTAAATGACGGCCTTTTTCTTTTTTGTCGGTGTCTTCGCTTCTTTCTATTTCGACATCTCTCATTCACTGAGTCTCGCCAGCCTCGTTCCGAGTCTGTCATGCCTCATGATCGGCGCCTATCTGCGCCTAAGAGAGAAGTCGAGAAAGAAGCTGCGACTCCTCCTATTTTTCCCCCGCCAAGCAAGCTTGGTGCGTCCCTGGCGGGCGGAAAAATGTTTTTAAAAACAGAAACTAACAAAAAAGGAGTAACTTATGAATATGTATGACGCTTTAAAAGTTTTAGGTGTGCAAGAATCACCAGTCACAGAGGAGATGGTCAAAACGGCCTACAGACAAGCTAGTTTTAAATTTCATCCAGATAGAAATCCAGCAGGAATTGAGATGATGAAATTAGTCAACGAAGCCAAAGAAGTCCTCAAGGATGCTACTTTCCCAATCGAGCACAAAAGCGAGGCGGGTTATAACTATGGAGAAGAAATCAATGAAGCCTTAAACAAAATCATTAATTTGCAAGGACTGAAAATAGAAGTTTGTGGGGCTTGGGTTTGGGTCTCTGGAAGTACAAAGGAACACTGGACTATTTTAAAAGACGCTGGGTTCTTATTCTCTCCTCCTAAAAAGATGGTTTACTTCCGTCCTTACTACGCAAAAACCCGTCGATATAAAAAAGATGGTCTCTCTATGGATGAGATTAGAAGCAAATACGGGGCTGATAATATCAAATCTAAAAAGCCTTATTTTTTAGCGGCTCACCCTTAGGTGAGTCTTTTAAAGGGCGTAAATATGACTGACGAACAAATCAAAGAGCTAGTTAAAAAAATAGAACCTTTTTTTATTGGTTTTAAAGCTGATGGAAAAAGTTTGAAAAACTCAAATGGTATGGAGATCTGCTTTAGAGAAGATTGGAAAAATAAAACGATTGTTAGTGGGTTGTATGCAAAGAAGCGACATTCAATTGGGTGTTCGTTTGAAAAGCCCATCGAAAAAATCTATAAAGATATTCGTCGGCGACTCATGCCAGAATATCACGAAGATTTTTTTAAAAACAAAAAAGAAAATATTGAAAGGACTGAAGCTAAAGAATTGGAAAAGCAGAAACTTCTTGCTCTGGCTTCTGTTGTGGGTGGGGAGTTGTCTTATAATTATGGTCAAAGATATTCTGGAAATTCTGAATATGTTGATGCAAATAACGCTTCGATTTATCAAACCTATCAGGGGTTGTATGAATTTCAGATAACCCTTACATATTTCGATGCAATGAGACTGGCTAAAATCATCAAAGAGAGCACATTTCTAGAACCAAAACAGATTGAAGAAGAGACCTAATTTCTAGACCTTTTTGATTTCAAAATGTTTCATTTTGATAAAATATAATTATATAGTAATTACAAGTATTTAAAGTCAAAAATACATGACTTTTAAATAAAATTCTTTACTTTTTAAGGGTTTCGGCCGATACTTATATAAGAGGTTTAGCCATAGATGAAAGCACTAGACAGGGTAAAAAAACACTTAGTTGCAGGCCAAGTTTATCGCAGAAGCGAGCTTGCCGCATTTTCTACAAATGTTGATAGAACTCTTCAATCCTTGGTTAAAGAAGGTCTTCTTAAAAAATTATCGACTGGGCTTTACCTTGCGCCTAAAAAAACAGTTTTTGGCGATGCTTTACCGGATGAGAACTCCTTACTTGAAACATTTCTTAATGATGACCATTTTGTTGTTTACAGTCCAAGTCAGTTTAATTCTTTGGGATTAGGTTCAACGCAACTTTATAACTCAAGAATAGTTTTTAATAGAAAAAGAACTGGGGAGCTGACTGTCGGTGGAAGACCCTATTCCTTTAAACTATGGAGAGAAGCACCTAAAGCTTTGTCAGAGGAGTTTTTAGTTGTCGAGTTTTTGAATAGAATAAATGAATTGGCAGAAGATCGCGAAACATTGTTGGAGCGACTTAAGGAAAAATTACCAACTTTTAATCGTGCAAAATTAAACAATGCTGCTAGTAGGTTTGGAACCCTATCGGCTCAAAAGAAATTAAAAACTCTTATGCAAGATCAGCAGAAGGCTTAAAAATGTCTATTTTCTTGCATGAACATTCTAACTTTAAAGATCTTATGGAGATCGTAGCCAATGAGCAGGGGATAAAAGATCCCTATTTGGTAGAAAAAGATTATTGGATTATGCATTGCCTATGGGGGCTTCTAGAAACAGGACTTAAATTCGAGTTAAAAGGTGGAACCTCGCTTTCAAAGGGTTATCAATGCATTAACCGTTTTTCAGAAGACATTGATATTAAAATCAACCAACATCCTGATTACAAAGATGCAGTTTACAGTGGAAAAAATCAGGATGTAGAAAAGCACATTGAATCACGCAAGAAATATTTTGATTGGATTCGAGATTTTCTAGATGGAAAAATTCCAGGCTTAACTGCGGTAGTTCGTGATAACAATTTTGATGATGAGGTCTTTCGCAGTGGTGGGGTAAGATTGCTTTACAAGTCACACTTTGGCACTCCAACTGGTGGTTTAAAAGAAGGAGTTTTGTTAGAAATTGGCTTTGATACAACAACGCCAAATCAGCCATTAAATATTAGCTCTTGGGCTTTAACAAAAGCTCAAAATACATCTGGAGTTGTGGTCCATGATAACACAGCAAAAGGTGTCATTTGTTACGAGCCGAAACATACTTTTGTGGAAAAGCTTCAGGCCGTTGTGAAAAAATTTAAGCAATATAAAGACGGGAAAACGGGGAGAGGGAATCTTCCCGAAAACTTCATAAGACACTACTATGATTTGTATCAATTGATTGATCGTGAAGATGTCCAAAGTTTTATAGGTACGCCTCAATACAATGAATTCAAAAAAATACGTTTTAGATCATTGGATAATAAAGTTTCAAACAGTGATGCGCTTAAATTATCAAATGACGATGATCGCAAGATCTTTGAAAAAGAGTACAATCGAAGTGCTGATTTGTATTATAAAGGGCGTCCAACATTAGAAGAAATCCTAAAACGTTTTGCAAAAGACTTAGAACGACTTTGAGAGTTTTCAGACAGCAAGTTGTTGTCGTCGTCTGAATCAAATCATTTACCTTTGCCAAATAAAATAAAAAAAGGGTCTTACAGATTGCTATAAGACCCTTTTTGGTTTGCTGTATTTTCTAAACAGCCACTTCGAGATTTACTAAATCATTTTGTGCAATTAAGAACTCAACATAGGCACTTGTCGTGGTGAACGCTATATAATCTTCTTTTGAAATATGACCAAATTGTTTGATGTATTTTTGCCTCATTATTTCTTGAAGGTCAGAACCTTTTAGCGAATCGGATTGCAATTTTTTAATATGCTCTGGGGTTAATAAGCTAACGGCCAAATTTAACACCTGATCTAATTTAATTTTGCTTCCGGCCTTCTTTTCGTTAGCAAATTCAACCCAGCGATTAGCACTTTCATAAGTACTCATGCTGAGACGTACCGATTTATTTTTTGATTGGGATTTTGACTTTTTTGTAACTTTCTTAGTTTCCATGTAGAAAACTCCTTTCGTGTTTTGTTGTTTTTTTGATTTTGAAATGGGACTTTTTTTGCCGCAGGGAATGCGACATCTGTCATTTCGCCGTCAGGCCGAAATTGAGATCGAGCGATAACTTTGATGGAATGCCATCTTTCGGTATTTAGTTCTGACAGTGATTTTGACAGTAAAATGAGTTCACTTGAGTGTGCGGTGAACGTAGTTTCAAGTACTTATGAGCGCGAAATGTAGTATTGGGAGAAACGGCTTGCTTTTATTTGTTATTTCTAATAGTTCTGTGATTCTAGGCATTTAACGATAATCAATGTCAATTTGGTGATCCCAGACCTAATGCCTTCTAAGCAGTAGGTCGCACGTTCAAGTCGTGCCCGGATCACCATTTTTTTCTTACAGACAGCCTGTAAGAAAATGAAGGTGGTGAAGTGTGGGCTTACTCAAGTTAGTTCATAATCCAGAACTGAATAAATGGGCTCAAACCAAAGCCGTGGAAGTTTTGAACTCTATCCCTTCGCAGGATTTGATTTTGGAAGCCTATCTTTTTGGCTCTGCTGTTGATGGAAATTTTACTACTGACTCTGACTTGGATTTTATTATCGTTGCTAAAGACCAAGCGGCTATCAAACAACTTCAAAAAGAAGTTTATACCGCTCGCTTTACAGATATAGCCATTGATTGGATTTTCAAAACAAAAGAGTCCTTTGATGAAAGAAAAAACTTTGGCGGCGTTTGCTTTGTAGCCTTCCGTGATGGAAGGAAATTGCGATGACTAAAAGCTATAAGAAACAACTCTTTCCTCAAAAATACTCAAAGGAACTTCTGAAAATTGCCGATGGCGATTTGGCTTCAGCTAAAACACTGTTTCAGTCAAGCCATGATGGACGACCTGAAAACATTGTTTTCATCGCTCAACAATCTGTTGAAAAATACATCAAAGCCGTTCTAGTTCATCTTCAAATTGCCTTCCCACTTGTCCATGACTTGGGAGTTTTGGTTGCTCTTTTGCCTGATGATAAAATGCCCCCTGAGGGCTTTGCCCTGATGGAATTAAATCCATTCGCTTCTGTCCGTCGTTATCACGAAGGGGAAATTCCTCTCACTAAGGAAGAACTTAAAGTCACTTTGGATATTGCTCAAAGAGTTGCAGAGTGGGCCAAGACCAGCACATCAAAATAGTCCTTACTTACGTCTGTGAATAAAAATTTAATGAACACTTTGTGGAAAAATCACTCTAAAGCCAGGCTCAAGAATCTGACCCAATGGATTTTGTGATATTTCTGATTGCGATACAGCTTCACGATCAGTGAGCAACTTTTTAAAAAATTCTTCGCTCAAGCCCTCGGATTGAATCTGTTGCATGTATTTTTGACTTAAGCCGAGATACCAATTCTTGTTTCTTGATGAGTCAGTCAAATTTACCAAAAGCTCTTTTGCAGAATCAATATTTGAAGATTGTAAGTGGCTTAAAAACAAAGTCCTCCAATTGCTAGCCGCTGATTGTGGCAAAAGTTTTAATAGCTGACATCGCTTATTGGAAAAAATATTTTTCTTCGCATCTACAGCCAATACATCGTAAATAAATTCTGAATCGATAAGTCCCTTTTTCAGCAAAACTTGTATGGCTAAAAGATCAGAGTAGCCTTTCACAGGTGTAAGCCACACATGATCGGCATCTGCTTGATTGTTTTCTGGAAATCGAAGTTGAAATTTGCTGACAAGGGAATTGTATCTAGGCTTCGAGAAACTGAGTTGCGTTTGGCTGAAAAAGGGATTCAGCAGAACACTTGAATTCACAGAAAAATTTCCAAGATTTTGTTCAAACAGTGTAGGGCTGGACTGGATGTTAATTTCTGTTTCACAAAATAGAGGCCGCAATTGTTCTTGCAAAGATTGTCTAGATTTTATTTGTTGATATGTCGGGCTTAATTGCAGCTTTAGGTTACCTCTTTGCACGGCTTGGCTAAATGCTGAAGCATCTTGCAATTCATTAAGCCAGCTTTTAACTTGGGCAGATGGCCGTGATGATCCAAAAGTTAAAGGCCTCTTCAGAGTCCACCAATCATTATGTGGCGGTGTTAATTCTTTCATAATTGGTCCGCCAGAGGTATGGCAGGCAGAGCATCGTAATGTTCGGCCAAATTTTGGAGTAGAAGATCGGTAAAGCCATTGATTATCGTTTAAAATGTCCTGACTGTTTCCCCTGTAGAACCAATTTGCTGAGCCACCATTTCCGATGAGTTCATAAAAATTGAATAATTTTTTTTGGTAGTCCCATGCAATCAATTCAATCAAAAGCTGGCCTTTGTTTTTTTGTTGATCAAGATGGATTTCATTATTTGCCTTGGTTGTGAAATGGCCAAAAAAGAATTCGCCTTGTTGGATTTGAAGATTCGAACTGAGTCTTCCTGTCACTTGTTCAAAAAAACTAAAGCTGCCTAAGGCGGGATTGTTTCGGCCACGATTCGCGACCAGGCTTGGTTTCACTCGAAGTCCGTTTTGTTGTAAAACGGACTTGTATTCAACAACATCTTCTGGACATTTGGTAAGAGAAGATAAAAGTGCAGAGTGCGCATCATCCTTTCGGGGGGCAACTGTGCCATTCGAATTGAGGATAAGGCATTCAGCATTTCCTTGTAATGAAAATAAAATTAGCCCCAAAAAAATTACATTTTTCATCTTCTTCTCCAATGCTATTTGCAAATGAGGTTTGCTGTTTGTCTATCACGACCATCGATGCAATTTTAAAAATGTATCGGCAAACTAGACTCAAAGGATTTCCATTGTACGAATTAAAAAATCCTAATAACGAGAACAGGTGCAAATTCCATTTCCACATACTAATTCTGTTCCAACTGGACATTTAAAATTATAAGTTCTTTTTGTCACAAGATCGGACTGATTTTTGATGGTCTTACATTCCGATTGCACATCAAATTCCACAACGAGGTTTGCATTTAGACTGAGGCTGACTGTGCTTTGGTAGATTCGGCCATTCGTAGAGTTAATATACAAAGTGTATTCTTTAGGCATATCTTTCCAGGTTGAAAAGTCTCTGACTTTAGAAAGAGCACATTTCTGGGAATAGTATATTGATTGACGAGATTCTGAACAGCTTTGAACTTGATAGGCCGCTGCATAAGAATTTCTTGAATGCCCATAATGCGAGACTAAATAGAGCCCGTTTTTTGCTTTTAAAATGTAGCTCTCGCCTGAATTATTTTGCCCCTGGCAAACCGTAGTTGCCTTTGCATTGAATGCCATTAAAATTACTACGGTTAATATTATTTTTTTCATTGGAATAATCCTTTTTCAATTATGTTGGTTAGATTTTTTTAATAATAGTAATTTCTGCAACTATGCGAACCGCTCACATCAGTCCAGCTACAAATAGAACCAAACCTAGTGGATGTACATCTGGCTCCTTGAGGAGCGCATCTATCACGGATCGGATCGTATGGATTTGATAAATTGCCTTCATTTTTTAGGATTAGTGTAGAGTTGGCTATTAATTTGCAATCAACATTATAAGACATTGGCGCTCGGCCACCGACAACATTGAAGCTGATTCCGCTAGATGGAATAAAACTTTGGTTTACTATTTGTGCGGTTACACTTCCAATTCCACCGTAAGAAGCATTTGGTACTGCCGCTTGAATTCCAATTCTAAAGTTTCCACAATTTCTAGATGGACAACTTGCATGCTGCTCGGAGTATTTTCCGTAGGCTTTTTTGTTTCCAAACTGAATTGCAGCATCTCCATTTCCATTGAGTAAGATATATGCGATTGTTTTAGCACCTTTACTTCCTGGCTGGGTACACACATAGGTTGATGCCTGTGCTAATTGGCAGAGAGATACTATAGTCATTAAAATTATTTTTTTCATAAATCCTTCTTTCGTTTTTGGTTTTTGTTACTTTTAATTCAAAACTAAATATTATTTTCAATTAGTCGCAAATCCGTTTTCTTAAATTGAACTAGCGATACGGCGTAAATTTTTTACATCATCTTCTAGCTGGCTGAGTGCTTTCAAAAACTCACTGGTTCCAGTCGATTTTTTCCCAGTCATTAATTCGACCAAGCTAACTTCAAAAACTTCTGCCAAGGCCGTGTAAGGTTCTCCTTGTATGGCTTTGCCATATTCCCAATCTCTGTATGTAGAGGCTGAAGTGCCAATGAGTTCTGCCACTTGCTTTTGTGTGTAGCCCTTATGCTCTCTAAGTTTTTTAAGTCTTTTTCCAATCTGTTCCACGAGTAGGCTTTTAACTAATTTGCCATCATGTGTAAAATTGATTGATTTAATGTGTCCATTAAAGTAATTCATGTCACATCAAAGGTGAGTGGTTATGAATATATCCCAAGATCAGCTAAAGGCATTTTACGAAGTTGCGAAGCTTGGTGGCTTTACAGTGGCGGCAGATTCGTTAGGATTAACGCAATCGGCTTTGTCCCACAGAATTAAAAACCTGGAAACTGAGCTTGAAGTAACATTATTTATTAGGGCATCAGATGGAGTACGATTAACAGAGGCCGGCCAAAAATTATTAAAATATGCTCAAGTTCAAAGCCAGATCGAAGATGAATTTTTAAAAGACTTCAAATCAACCAAATCAGGCGAGCTGGCTGGTACAATCCGTATTGCTGGGGCCTCGACAGTGATATGGTCTGCGGTAGCCCCGGCACTAGGCCCACTTCTACGAAGTCATCCTCAGGTGCATTTTGAATTTATGGTTCGGGAATTAAGTGACTTGTCAAAAATGCTTTCTTCGGGCGAGGCCGATATGATTGTTACATGTGGCAATCCACCGGTAGGACAGTTTGAAGAAATTGAAATAGGTCATGAGTTGAATGTGCTTGTCGAGTCTGAAAAATATAAATCTAATCCCGATATTTATTTGGATCATGACTTTAAAGACCAAACAACTATTCAATACCTAAAAGACTGTGGCAGGGATAGTTCTGATTTAACTAGAAGATATATGGATGATATCAATGGAATCATCACTGGGGTTCAATTGGGATTGGGAAGAGCTGTTTTGCCACTACATCTACTTAATAAATACTCTGATATAAAAGCTGTGCGCGGGGCTAAAAAAATGAAGACTCCGGTCTTTTTGTGCTTTGTCCGGCAGCCCTTTTACACTCGGCTGCACAATCAGACGATTGATCTTTTAAAATCGGAAACACAGAAGTTTTTTGTGCTGGAGTAAGAAATATTATTTTTGAAATTTTGCAGATTTGTCGCTAACACATTCTTATGAAAAACTGCTGGATCTTTCAAAATTTTTCGTCCAACTGCCGTCAACGAAACTTGTCCTTGCGATAAAATTTTATCAATATAATCACCTGATTCAATGCCGCCAACACCGATGACGGGAATAGAAATATTTTTTTGAATTTCAGCAGCATCAGAAACAAGATAACCTTCGCCAAGTCTTGCCTCAGGCCTTTTCCAACCACCAATTCCTGAAGACACATCGACAAAATCTAGCCCAAGATTTTCAAGTTGTTTCGACACCCAAATCATTTCTGCTTGTGTAAGTCCACCATCAAAGTGATCTTGCCCTGGCAAACGCACACCAAGTGTTGTGTCTGGTAACAACACTTTTATTTCTAATAATATCTCAAATAATATTTTTGATCTGTTTTCTATGCTGCCGCCATATTTATCAGTTCGGGTGTTGGTGATTGGCGAAAGCCACTGATTAAGTCCGTAGCCGTGGGCTGCATGTAATTCAATGATTTGAAATCCGGCAAGGTTTGCACGAATTGCAGCTTGAACGTACCACGCCTTGTAATCTTCAATTTGTGCCAAAGACATAGCTATTGGCGTTTCTAGAGTTTGATTTTTAACTGGTACAGACACAGGGCTTGGTCCCATTAGTGGGAATTGATCTGCAGCAAGGGACCTGCCACCGCCGTGGACAAGTTGTATTCCAGCAATAGCGCCACTGGATTTGATCGCCTGAGCAATCGGCTTAAAAAAATCGATTCTGTCTTGAGAATCTAGTCCTGTTTGATTTGGCTCGCTTCGCCCTGATTCGTGGATATAAGTGTACTCTACCATGACAATGCCTGCACAAGACTTTGAGAGACGTTCATAGTGTTTTATAGTTTCTTGTGTTGGAATGCCATTTGTAGTGGCCGTGCCAGAAGCCATTGGGGGTACAATGATTCGATTACTTGTTACTAGGCCTGATTTAAAGGTTAGTGCAGACCATCTGTTTATAGGGCCTTTAAATGTATTCATGGACACCTCATGCTAGTTATAATCCAAATATAGAACTTGTAAAAGAAACAATATTTTAATATATGTTTCGATTATGGAAATATTTGAGCTTCAATACTTTTTATCTGTAGCTAAAAACGAAAATATTCACAGGGCCTCTGAAGAATCCAATGTATCCCCTGGATCATTAAGTAAAGCTATTTCAAGGCTTGAAGATGAACTTGGAGTTTCTTTGTTCTATAAACAAGGGCGCAATATTCGCCTGACTCCGGAAGGCATCGCACTTAAAAAAAGAGCCAGTCAAATTGTGCAGCTGACTGAGGACACGAAGGTTGAAATCGGTGGAACAAAAGGGACCTTAAATATTGTCATCAGTGCGGAGGAAATATTACAAACAAAATTTGGTCTTGAGCTTTCCCAGGTCATACAAAAAAACTATCCGAACGCTCGTTTTCAGTTTCAAATTCAGCCTGAAAGTAAAGTCTTACAGCAAGTTCAAGAAGGCGAAGTTCATTTTGGTATTATTACGGGCGAAGCTCCAAACACATTATCTTCAAAAGTTCTCACAAAAGTTGAATTTAAAACATGTGTTTCAAGAAAGCATCCGTTATTAAAAAAGTATTCTCAGTCAGCAAAAATTCCAGTTGAGGATGTGCTGAAACATTCTTTTGTTTCCCCGGATCAAGCCTTACTAGGCCGAGTGACGACCTCAGCAAGCCTTGATGGCTGGCGTGATGATAAATTTCCACGATCAATACAATATCGCGCCAGCGGCCTTAAAGTGATGGAAGAGCTGATTGGCCAAGGTCATGCCATTGCTTATTTACCTGATTACTTTGTTCAAAGTTTAGATTTAATCCCACTAAATATCACGGGATGCCCTTATAGCTGCCATCAGACAGTTCGCTTAATCTGTAAAGAACCAAAGTCTTTGGGGTGGATGGATAAGGTGTGGGATCATTTCTAGAAGTGTCTATTTGCAATATTCAAGTCGTTGCCCTAAATTTTTAGGGAAGATGCAAGAATCTCTTCCGCTGTATTTGTAATTGCAGCCTGGATAACTTCAGGATTTTTTTCTATTCCTGAGGTTCTGGATATTTCTATGATTTTTTGAAAGCTTGCAGGAAACTCTGCTAAAACAGTTTTTAAGTTTGCTGGCACTCGATTTTGTTCAAGTTCTGTAATTAATAAATCTAAGGTCGCAATATGACTTTTAGAACTATAACTTGGTGGCTGAGCCAAGTCATCCAGCACGACCCCCAGTGTATAAGGTAGTATTAATGAAGCAATTGTAGGCTTTTCTACATTTTGAAAATAATTTTTTATAGCACTGGACACTTTACTTGCATTTTCTTTTAACAAAGGCCAATGACTTGATTTGATCCCCGCAATATGTGCAATCAAATCATGGGTCCCCAAAAATGCGATCTGACCATTGGCCGTCAAATCAGCAAATTTAAGAGCGTCATTGTTTTCAATTTCCCAAAAGTTCGTCTGGTAGTAGCCTTTCTTAGGATCAAATCCACCAAAGATCGAATTTTTAGCCCATTCTTTGACGATGACCAAATCAACACCTTGCTGTTCTGATATTTTTTGAATGATTTGCGGAAATACATAAAGGGAATGAAGTGTTCCATCTGAATTATGCGAAAGTTCTGGATGAACCATATCATAAAAGCCAGGGGTTCTTAATTCTAAACGATTCGTTGCTGTAGAATAAATCTTAAGACCAAAAAGATTTTTATAAACAACAAATTCAGATTTTAAAGATTCAAGAGGCACAACTAATCCAGAATCTGCGTCGAAAATAAATCTTGCGAGTTCGTCGTTAACCGTGCCGATTTCCCTTGAAATTCCAAGAGCAGTCATCTTTGTTGCAAGTTCTGAAATATCTTTGAACAAAGTCACTTCTTGTAAGGTACTCAACTGGATGCGAAGAACGTCAATATCCTTCGCATCCATAGTCACAACTTCTGGTTTCATAGATTAAAATTGATTGTAAATATTTTGCGCTTCTAAGCTTGCAGTTTTAAATTCAAGTGTTGTTGGCGAGGCATTAAATCCACGAGCCTTGCAAGCTGCTGGAACTTTCAA
>DGYJ01000055.1:31723-32536 GCA_002396665.1 Bdellovibrionaceae bacterium UBA5009 | reverse complement strand
TGCTGGAACTTTCAACCAAGATGACGCTATAGCCTTAATAGAGGCTTGATTGAAAAGTTCTGTTTTTTCTGTCGAAGCCAAATTCATTGCTGTTTTTGCCTGAGCCATAAAAGGCAAACCGATAGTTAAAATGTTAAGTGCCCCTAGTGCTAGATAGTTCATTTTATTTTTTGTCATGTTCTTTTCTCCTTCATATTCACAGAATTGTGACTTGACAGGAAAATGCCATATAAATGTAGCAATAAAAAGAAACGTTATTGAAATATATGTTTCGATTTTAGAAATATATTGAGTTTTTACGAAAGACTCTACATACAGACTACTTCCACATCAGACGGATTGTAGTAGGTTGACCCATTATCAAATCTAGCGACTCTTCCATTAGATTTTTCTTCAGACTCCCAGTGAGATTGGACACATCTCTAACTATTTTATTCCACTTTAGTACTGTTAGTTAAAAGGTAAGAATTAAGTTCCACAGCCCAGTTTTTTAAACTGGGCCGTGGAAACAGAGCAGGTTTTTATCATATTTCAGACTTGGCTATTGCACTCTTCGTTTGCAAAAAGGCAATGATTTCCCATCAAAGTTGAGAACTGATTTCCCATTTACGTTTATGGCTACATTTGCTGTAGCAACCATATTTCCGCTTCTATCTTCGCATGGATATGCATTGGGTCTATTGCAAACGTAAGCTATAAGTACTTGTCCAAGGTGCTTCGTTTCAAACTTAAGCACTTGAAATTTATTAGCAACATTTGTGTACATAAAATTACTTGGGAAATTATACTGGTTAAAAGTACCGCCAATTCCTG
>DGYJ01000055.1:26988-31574 GCA_002396665.1 Bdellovibrionaceae bacterium UBA5009 | reverse complement strand
AAAGTACCGCCAATTCCTGTAGAAGGCATGACCTTCTCTATGATACCGCTTGCACCCATTAGTGTTAATGTTCCCTGCGTAACGACTGGCGGTTGATTCGGGCTATATTTTTCTACGCCCGACTCAAGATAGAGTGCTTTAACGCCTCCAAGACTTGGCAGCTGACAATAGATTTGCTCTAGACTTTGCGCTGCATATGCAAAATTAGCGACGGTTAGAATCGCGATTAAAATTAGTTTTTTCATGTTTTCTCCTGTTTTATATTTTATGGCGTAATTGCCTTTATGAAACCTATATACGCTTAATTTTTTTGTATCAAAATGGAAAAATTAGAAGTATACTTTTCCAAATGGAAACAGATAGAATTCGACATTTTTGCACTGTCTATGAAACTGAAAGCCTCACCCGAGCTGCCGAGCTTCTGGGGATCACTCATGGTGGCCTTCATAAATCTTTAAAGGCTTTGGAGGCAGATCTTGGTGTAAAGCTGACCGTTCCCCATGGGCGTGGGATAAAAATCAGTGCTGAGGGGGCTCTTCTTTATAAGAAGGCCATACCCTTACTAAAAGCAGTTGAGGAGCTTAAATCGAAACCGACATCGGCTAAGAAAAATCTAAAGATAGCAGCGATTGAAGTATTTACCTGCAGTATTCCATCAATTCTACATCAGGATAATTTTTTTAAGGATTATGAGATGTCATTTTATGAGCTATCGCCTGGGCAAATCGAAACCGCTGTAGCCAGTGGGACCGTTGATTTTGGGGTTACCTATATTTCAAGTCCTAATAAAAATGTTAAGTATTTGAAAATCGCTCAATTTGAATCAAAAATTTATTCCACGAACAAAAAGTTTCTGGATCTTCCATTTGAAAGCGTGCCATTTGTTGCGCCAGAGGATCTGTTAGACTTTACACCGCAAAATATTAAGAACCGCGATGGCTGGATGGACTCACTGCAAAAGCGAAATACCAAATTTAAAACGAACTCATTGGCAACGGCACTACCGATTGTAGAGTCTGGTCATGCAGTAATATACTTACCTGATTTTTTGCCAAAGCTCTTTTTTGACGAAATTTTCACAATACCAAATCCAAAAAAAATTAAGTCAGAAAAGAAAAATGCGTTTCTTGTCTTGCAATCTAATGCTGATGAATCATTGATTACAAATAAAGTTGCCAAATGCTTGAGACAATTATGTTCAAGTTAGCAACATTCCGGTAATCTTTTCCATGAAGTTTTTCAACCAAGCTTCCGAGAAGATGTGGCATGCAATTTATAGTATTCAAATGTGGTACAAAAACTTCCGGCTGGTCAATTTGAACACATGGTTCGGCTCTGATCTACAAACAAGAAGTCCTTTTACGGCGACTCCCATAGAGAGAAAAAATCGGCATAAAAGACTCCTGAGACGAGATGGTCCCAGTTAATGCGTGAGCTTAAGTAGAGTTCAGATATATTACGATATTTTTCGTAGCATAACTGAATGTCGTCGCAAAATTTTTTGTACATTTCTGGACTTAAAGCAATTTCAAATTGTCTATTTAGACCCGCCTTGCCTGCGTCTAGCTCAATTCTTTTTGTAACATTCTTAACAATCAATTTATCATAAGTTTTAGAAAGTGGGCCATTGGGCAGCCATTTAAAAGGAAACTGAACGATAGGGATAAATCTATCACCAGGCAATAGTTGAGCAAGTTCTGCTTTTTCCAAATCCCGTGCAACCTTTCGAACATCTTTCTCAGAAATATTAAGGCGCTTTTTAATCTCGGCCAAGTCAAGCCCAGCAAGAATCATTCTGAAAAGATTCATGATCCAAAGTTCAGATGATAAAAGACGCTCTTGAGCTTCAGTGAACTGGTGGGGCTCTCGATGGTGCTCCTTTGATATTTCAATAAGATCATAAAAAGAGAGTGAAAAACATCCTGCGAATTCTTTTAAATGGCGAAGATTTAAGTCCTCGCCATTTAAGCGACGTTTAACTGTTGCAGGTGAAATCTTTAAACGCTTTCCTACGCTTTCATAGGTCATCTTTTTTTGCTTCATTAAATCTTTAAGAGTCTTTTGAATTTTTTTCTGCTCATAGAATGTCATCTTTTTCTCCAAAAAGGGTCATTTATTGACCCTTTTAATAAATAACTACCATTAAAAGGTCAATATTATATCTTTCGTTTGAATTTAATCGCATAGCTTTCAAAAGGTGGGGTAAAAATGAGTCATTCTAAAAGTTTATTTAAGTGCTTAGTTTCTGTAAGTTTGATGATGCCATTGCTTTGGTCATCCCAATCTCTTGCAGGATGGGATGGTTGTTTTCGCGACTCGCATGGAAATATTACTCACTGCTTGAATGATGAACGGCGAACTTTTAAAGCTCGGCTACCGATCAGTTCATCCACTGAAGCGTCCATAGTATGTGATGCGGGCCCTAGGAATTCAATTCGAGCGATGCTCTTTCAGATCCGACCTGACACAACTGTAGCCAGTATTTTTGATAATTATGATGGAACAAATTTTGGAGGTAGCGAACCGATGTCTTGTGTTACCGTATCTGGTGGATACAACTGCTACGGTCATTGGGCGCTTAGCAAAGCTGCTGCGGTCGTGTATTTTCGCAAAATGTCTGCCTTTCAAGGTGGTCACGCTTTATTCAGGCGCAGTCCAAGTTATGGTGGTGCGCTAGTTGTTCTTAAATGTCAGGGCGCTTTGAATCTCTAAATTAATGAGGAAAAATCAAATGAAATTATCAATCTTATTAAGCATTATCTGTTTACCATTTTTTGCAAATGCTGGTGGCTATTGGTTGTGTCGTAGGGGATGTTGTTATGGAGGATACCCAGCCCGCGATTTAGGATGCTACAACTCAAGCGCAAAACCAGAGTCGTTAAGTCGAGGACTTTCTGGTTCGGGTCCAACTCAACGAGCCAAGCCACCATTGCTGTGCACACTATCGTATCGCCCTGTTCCTCTTGTGCTTGTAAGCCCAGATCTTGCGCAAGGCATGCTTACGCTACCAGATGGAACTAAAGCTGAGATTCTTGCATCTCCAAATGGGCTGCGACTTGAAATGACGAATCGGCGCAATCAGGCTAAGGCAATCTCTGTTTCGGACAGCCTTCAGTCATACATTGCCGTCATTAATGGGGAAGGAACAGGACACACACTGAGCTGTCGTCCAAATTAAGCAAAGTCGAAAGAAATGAAGAGGTTTACTTATGAAGTTGATTATTTGCGCTTTCAGTTTATTTTTCTTTTCCCAAAAAATAATGGCTGGTTGTATTCCATGTTCATATGTTCCATGCAATAACCTTGGAAACTGCTGTGGGCCGAGATCAAACTGCCAAAAATCTTTAAAAGTCATAACTACTTCTGCAGGTATTCCTGTCAATTCTGAATGGAAGCAAAAAATTTATTCCTATGCCTTAGAAAATGTAGTCCACCCAGCATGGGGCATTGCTCATTCAGAACGGGATTATCTTGTCAGCATGGAAATTGCCAAAAGATCTTCAATTCAAATTGACGAGGATGTCCTTTTCGCAGCTTCGTTCTTGCACGACCTCGGCGGAATGGCTGCGTTCGAGAAAAAAGGCGTAGATCATGCTGTTAGATCCGTTCAATTGATCGAACCACTTTTAAAGCAGTTCGGATTCCCCATGGAAAAATGGCCTGATGTTCGCGAGATGGTTTTGGGACATACCTATTACGGACCAAAACCGCAGTCCCTACAAGCAAAAGCCTTTAGAGACGCTGACGTCTTAGATTTTATAGGTATCATCGGAGCCACTAGAATTCTATCTACAGCACAAGAAGTTGTAGGAACTAAGGCAACGCTCAGTTCACCCGTAGGAACTCTTGTGGAGTTTGCAAAAAACATGGATCGAAACTGTATTTTGCCTGTTTGCTTTGAAATGGCAAAATCGCGGAAGTTGCAGCTTCAATCATTTTTACAGATTTTAAATCAGCAATCATTTGGCGGAAAAGCTTTGTAAAAAAATATGTGAAATATCACAAATCCTTTTCAAATGTGGAGGGGCCCCATGTTGTGCCAAGTATTCCAAGTTTACGTAGGCGTGCCAGGTCTTCCACCGAGGGCAATTTAAGAGTTCCTAGCAATGCGTCCCCAGCAATAAATGCTAGATTAAAGTTAGTGTTTGAATTGCGATGGTGGTTTTGATGTACGGCTGACATCAGTGCAGAATAGCGAGTTTTTAGTAACCATCGTAGCACAGGTTTGTTTTGTGTTGCTTCTGATATTTGCTCCCTGGTCATGTGCATATATCGATGTGGGATGACAACTCCAGTTGGGTAGAGGAGTGTCGGGGCAATCAATAATGCAGTGGCCATAGGGTCAAGGCCTAAAATTGAACACAGAATTGCATGAACTGGCATCAGAGGAATCAAGAGTGCTGTGTACTCTTTGGCCGTCAAAGTAATTCCGTATTCATTTTTTTGCATATTATCTAAGTACTCTTGGCCCATTTTTTCTAGGATATGTTTGTCGACTTGCTGATGGTGCTCTTCATTTTTAAATTGCTCTGTGTAGTTATGAAATGTTTTGCCGTGATGGACCACAGTATGATTAAAGAAAAGAT
>DGYJ01000055.1:23306-26853 GCA_002396665.1 Bdellovibrionaceae bacterium UBA5009 | reverse complement strand
TATGATTAAAGAAAAGATTTTCAATGGTTTTTCCAAACCATGAATTCTTCGTCTTTTCTAAAAGCGTTCTTGAATGTGTTCCATACCGATGAAAGACATGCTCAGCGACTGTTGCTAGCGCTAAGCCCATCATTGCAGCCGCAATTTTATCACCACCGCTGTGGGTGAACGCGATGGCAGTTAGAGTCAGAGCTCCTATTCCAGTGACAATATCTGATTTTTTAGGAATGTAACCCCGAATTAAATCTTTCATCGAGTGGCTTTGTTTGTCCTCTCGAAACACTGCGCTGTAGAGCAAGCGAGTTTCTGGCGATGCGTCCAGTAAAAGTCGAATTGGTAGTTTTTGGTCTAAGTTAATTTCAGTGGCAACTTTTCCAGTCAGTTGTTCACGACTTAAAATAAGTTGTTCTTTTAATGATTCTGTCACTTCCGGCGTGCCAAACTTATCAAAGAATTTTGTTTTCCAAAGATAGACCAGGGCCGTATGTTCGGACACATTAAGGCCTATACTTTGAGTTTGTTTTTTTTGAATTTGAAAAAGCCATTCTTGAACCTCGTCAAGTGCGTTTTGTTTTGAAAGGGCAGCTTTATCAATAATCTGTATTGCATTTCGTTCTGCAATTTTTGCAATTTCTTTTTGAAATTCAAAAGATTGTGACTGGTGTTCACTTTCTGAAAAAATAGCTTTTCTATTTTCAATATTCTTGGATAAAAAAACCGATTGGCATAAATTTTCTTGTGCGCCATAGGATGGTTTGATGCTTTGAAATCCAAGCAATACGATGATGATAATAATGCGATGAATGTTTTTAAAATACCATTTTGTTTCCATAGTGACATATTAAAGCAATGGATATGCCATAAGATTTATCCTTACTTATTTTGATCCTATGAAAAGATGTGTTGGTTTCTAACTTTTTGTGCGCATGATTTTTTTATACGCATTTTTTTGATCGGCAAGAAATCAGTCACCAAGGCGTAGAATGTTACCCTTGAAGGATTGGAACGTATCTATAGCTTGTGGAGTTCGTCGAATTCAGCTTAAAAACCCTTGTATCATAAAGGTCAATTTCGAAGCCATTCGCCCGTTGATGTCCTGACTGAGGTAGCCATATTCCATAAATATAATCTGTGATAGCATGACATAAATTGATTGGGCCTCGAATTTCAAAAACTGCATAGTATTGACTTGTGACCTCAAACTTTTGAAGTTGTAAGCTAGGCAAGACTTCGCCGCCAGTCGATTCTATTGCTGATGTATAAACCAAGGTGGGTGGGGCTCCGTCATTTGCTACGCCTTTTGTAAGCCCGTAATATAGTCTTTCGGTCTTGCAGAGTTGGCGAAACTTTCTCCAATGATCAAGTAGTGATTCGTTAAAAATTGAGACCTCAGCAAAGGGGGCATTAATTTCTGTCGACAGTCCTACGAATTCTTTTGAAGGTAGAAGCTGAAAGTCAGGTTGCTGCGAGATACTTTTGGCAATAAATTGCAATTTCTCTTTTGTCAGTTTTGGTTTTAAAAATTGCGAGTAGGAGTATTTGCTATTTCTGATGCTGCGTGGACTAACGCCAAAACGCTCTTTAAAGGCCCTGGCAAAGGCCTCTTGAGATCCAAACCCAAACCTTAGGGCAAGCTCTGAAATGGGTGTTAGAGTGTCTTTAAGCAAATGAAATGCAGCAGACAATTTTCGTCCGCGAATATATCCAGAAACGGAGTCCCCAGAAATGGCCCGGAAGACTCTTTGCGTTTGCCATTTTGATTTTGAGGATAGAGAACATACAGAATCTACGTTGATATCCTCTTCGAGGTTATTCTCTATATGTTCAATAGCTGCGAGGACTATTTCAAGGTTCGAGGCTTGCTGATGAGCATTCATTATCTAGACATTAATGGTCATATTCTGTGCTGTCATCAGACATTTTGTGCGCCTATTTTTCGTTTTAGGCTCAATATTGATTGATGAATCTTGCCAAAAGGCTGGGAATGCTATTTTCTATTGCATAGAAATAACTTAATAGGGGGAGTCCTTATGAAATCAAAAAGTTTACTCAAATATGTCATGCAACTTGTTGCTATCGCAACCTTCACATCGTCTTTAGCATGGGTAGAGCTGGCTTCTGCTCAGCAATCTGATCCTTGCTCTTACTCTTGCAGCAACGAATGTCGTCGTTATACAGAGCAATTATCCCGTCGTTTACATCAAATTCAGCAGACCTGTGGGACGCCGAATCCGCCGAACTATCCAAACCCACCAACTTATCCGCCGAACCCTGGTTACCCACCAGCTGGAGGCAACGTTGAATTGTACCATTCGGATTCCTGCAGCAGTAGTTTTGTAGGGAACACAAATCCCTATAGCTCTTGCAGTACATTCCGCGGCCAAAGCATTTGGGGAGTTAAGTACAATGGTCAGTGTTTGAACATTGAAGATGCTGATGGTGAATTTGTTTGCCAAGCTTTTAAGAGCGCCTCTGATCCTAGTGCTGTAGCCCTCTACCATTCGGATTCTTGCAGCGGCAGTTTGGTAGGCTTCACTAGTCCATACACAAACAATTGTTCTTTGTTTGCAGGAAAGTCCATTTGGGGAATTAAAGTGAATGGTCAATGCATCAATATTTCAGATATCGATGGCAACAATGCCTGTGAATTGTTCAAGGCTGGCGTGGCCACTTCTTCAATTAAGTTGTACCATTCAGATTCTTGCAGCAGCAGTTTGATTGCCACAATGAATCCCTACACAGTCTGTGAAGATTTGGGTCGTTGGACCAACGAACAAGTTTGGGGAGCCATGATCAACGGTGAATGTAAAAACATTCAAGACACTGACGTTGTAACTGCTTGTCGTTTACTTCGCGGCTACCGTTAAAATAGAGTCCCTCAAAAGACGGTGCGAGTTTTTGACTCGCACCGAGGGGTAGGATAGGGGATGGGAATTAAGGGAAGGGGCTATGGAAGCATCTTTGGATTTTTTCCTGTAAACAAACTTGCGATAAAGCTGATCGCAGCTAAGACAAGAAATACAGTCAGCAAAGTTTTGCCAATATCCATTGATAAGCCCGCAAATCCTGACGCTCCAAAAATAATTGCAACAAGTGCCAAGACGAAAAACATAATCGCTGCACGTAACATGGGGCCTCCTTAAAGTTTTGTTAAATATCTCATGAACTACAAAAAATGAATTAAGCAAGCCATGTGCCAGGCCAGACTGTTTCTAATACACAGCCCATTCCCATTTGTGGGAAAAGACATGCTTTTCTGGGCAAAATAGGCTTTTCCCTTGGGGCATAAATACCCACGACTGGGGAATTATTGCCCCAACAAATTAGAATCAACCTGAAATGCTATATATTGTTGTGAGTTGAAATTTTTGTGGCCTGGTCTTTGCTTTAGTAGATTTTCGATTTCTTCTCGAGAAGATCTTCTGAGATGAATTCATGAATACAAAAATTAAACAAAACAAACAAAGGGGAACCTTGTGAAAAGTATTTTAGTCGCGATCTTATTTTTTGGACTGCTAGGAGTAGCTCAAGCAGAAGAAACCATGAG
>DGYJ01000055.1:15422-23168 GCA_002396665.1 Bdellovibrionaceae bacterium UBA5009 | reverse complement strand
AGCTCAAGCAGAAGAAACCATGGGCGAAAAGGCCGAAGCCAAGGTCCATGATGTCAAACGTGGAGTTAAGAAAACAGCCCATCGAGTAAAAGAAAAATTGTGCGCGAAGAGTGACGCCGAATGCTTAAAGCAAAAGGCAGCCCATCGAGTTGAAGAGACCACTGAGTACATGAAAGATAAAGCTGCAGAATTGAAAAACAATGTCGATTCAAATAAAAAGTAACAATTCTATATGAAGTGCCTCATAGGACTGTTTTCATTTTTGCTTGGGAAGTACAAATCGTTAATTCAGCCGCAGGCAAACTTTTTAACCGAGGGAATTATTTTAAAAATTAGAAAAATGGTATTTTTATTTTCGTTGTTAGTTCCTGCTGGATTGGGATTAAGTTTAACACTGATTAAATTTATTGAAGAAATTGGTGTTCAATTTGAAAACGGAAATGGCTTTTATATTTCAGGACATCTGGCGGCCTCCGCCTTTGGACTGGTGCTTTTTGCTGTTGTTTTTGTTTATGCCTTAGATAGAAAGCAATGGACGGAATCTGATTCTCAGAAAGCAAGCTTGAAGTCGCAGCAGTCCTTAGGTTCGCCATCTCCTCTGGAGGTTGCGTTGGCTGCTTTGGTGACTGATTTTGTCGAAGAAAGAAAACTTCACCGTACACAGAATGATCACGAAAGAAAACACGTTCAGAATAACGAGTCGTTGTCGTCGCCATTGAATGGTGTCGCCGCTAGCAAATGAACATTTAAATAAAGGAGCTTAAAATGAAAAACAGTAACGAAAAAAACAAAGAGAGCAAGGATCTCGATTTGCGCGGGTTTTTATCAGAGACTTTTGTCGCCTATATGAAAACGTACGCCTTGCACTGGAACTACGAGGGTGCAAAGTTTTACGGAGTTCATAAGATGACTGAAGAGCAATACACCGACATGGCCAATGCTATAGATGAAATGGCAGAACGCATGAGAGCTTTGGGAAATTCTGCCCCATTATCACTTCAGCACATTCTTGAGCACTCAAGCTTAAAAGAATATACAAATGTTGCAGATAATGATCGCTCGCTCCAGGAGCTGATCAAATCCCATCGACGACTGAGCGAGAATGGAAAATTGTTAGCGAAAATTGCCGACGAAAATGAAGATCCCTACACCCATGACATGATTGTTGCAAGGGTTGGTCAGCATGACAAGTTTGCTTGGATGTTGGAAAGTCTAGATCCTAAATAATTTAAAATTGAAAATGCATTGATGAATTTAATATTTATATCGGAGAAAAAAATGAAAAAGGGCTTATTGTCGTTCATTATTGGTACAAGTTTATTTGTGGGATGTTCCCATCAAGATGTCAAAAAGGCTGATTTGCCAGACAATGCAAATGCTGCACAGGAAATTCAGAAGCTAGAGGCCAATCTTGGCGAGGCAAAATCCCGGAATGTCGACTTGTTGGCCCCGGCCCATTTTAAAAAATCAGAAAAGTATTTTAAAGAAGCCCAAGAAGATTTTCAGGACAAAGATTCCAATAGCAAAATTTTAGAAAGTGTTGCTTATTCGAAATCTTATTTGAGCAAGTCAGAAGAGCTGGCGGCGACTTCTCGCAAGTATTTAAGTACAGTTGTTGAGTCAAGACAGGCGGCCGTTCAAGCCCAGGCTGAAACATATTATCCAAAAGATTTAAGAGTTCTTGATAACGATCTTAGAGATTTGGCATCAGAATATGAAAGTGGTAAAAAAACTCCGGTCAGTTCTGAGGATGTGAGCGAGCTACGGCAAAACTATGCATTGCTGCAAGCGAAGGCGATGAAATCCGCTTTGCTTGGCCATGCCAATGCATTGATTACCAATGCAAAAAAAGACGGGGCGAAAAAATATGTTCCCAATGTCCTAGAGCAAGCTGACGGCGCTTACTCGAATGCGGAAATGGTCATCGATAAAGATATCAATAACCAAGCCCGTTTACAGGCTGCTGTTGCTGTCGCCAACGAACAAGCAGAGCGTGTTTCCCAACTGACAATTGTGGCGCGGGATTCTAAAAATGAATCTCCAGAGCAGATTGCTTTAGCGATTGAAAACAAAAATAAAGAGATTCAGTCCAGAAGCCAAGCTTTACAAAATCAGCAAGGACGAACTCAAGATGCAATCGCGGCACTAAAACAGTCGCATTCGAATTTGATGGATAGTAAAGTGCAACTCGCGAATACAAAACTAGATGTTGCCGAGCTAAAGCAAAAAGATGATTTTCAACAAGCCATTGAGGAATCTCGAAAAAGTTTTGGGCCCAATGAAGCCGAAGCTTACCAGCAGGGGGATTCATTGTTGATTCGTTTGAAATCATTAAATTTTGCTAGCAGTCGTTCCGAACTTCCAAGTGCTTCCTATGAGACTTTAAAAAAAGTTAAAGCCATTGTTGAAAAAATTGGACCATCGCGAATGGTTATTGAAGGCCATACTGATTCTGTCGGTTCCGCGGAGATCAATAAAAAAATATCAAAAGCTAGGGCCGAGACTGTGAAAAGTTATTTTTTATCGCAGAACTTAGTGACTGAGGACCATGTCGAGACCCTGGGTTCAGGTGCAGAGAAGCCTATTTCCAGAAATAATAGTTCAGCGGGGCGTGCGCAAAATCGCCGAGTTGATATTATTATTAAACCTGAAGGTGTTAATTAGTTAGTAGCGATGGCCAATTCAAAGCCAAATTAAAATGACTTGTGTTTTTTCAGTAAAAAACAAGGGCGGGCGTCTGACGACGTGCCGCCCTTAGTCTTTGACTCGCCAGGGGGCAGATGCTAGCCAAATAGAATATGCAAAAAATTATTCTATCTTTGACCTTCTTTTTCGCCATCATCAACGCAAATGCGGGTACAGCTTATCTTGCAAATGCAACCAGTCTTGATCAATCCACAGATCGCATTTTACCTTGTAAGACACCCACAAAAAACTGTGAATCGACCTTTGAAGTTGTTCCTGGTCGTAAGATAACCTACACAAGAACATTTGATCTTGATGTTCGAAATGAAAACGTCACAAGCGCAATTTTGATGATTCATGCTTCAGACCGAGTGATCCCTTGGGGTTACAATCAATTGAATGGACTGATGGATCAGGGGGCCCTTTCTAAGGACGCATTAATTGTTGCACCACTTTTGATGGCACCAGCTGATAAGCCAGCAGCTGGATGGTTGTTTTGGGCAGCCAATGATTGGTCGGCGGGATTTGATTCTATTGATGGATCAAAAACAAGTTCCTTTTATGTTCTAGACGAACTGATTCGTAAAATGATCAAAGGTGGAAATTTCCCCAATCTTAAAACTTTGATTATCACTGGTTTTTCGGCGGGTGGACAGGCGACGCAAAGATACGCCATGGGAACAGAAGTGGATCATGAATTTCCAAATGTGCATTTTCGCTTTATTGTCGGATCGCCGTCTTCTTATGTTTACTTAAATGACGAGCGATGGATTCCTGGGACTCGGTACGAATTTTCAAAGCCGATGACCGATTGTGAATACAATAATTATCGTTATGGGCTTGAGCGAGTCAGCAACTATATGTCATCCAGATCTGCATCTGAAATGGTAAAAAATTTCTTAGAGCGAGATATTCATTTTATTGTTGGTGAACTTGATGATGCCACGGCCAGGGCCAACCCGCCCATCGAGCATGATCCTAAAGATGCCCGTGGTTTGGATTTGAGCTGCGGAGCCAAATGGCAGGGGGCAAGTCGCCTGCAGCGTTCATATCTTTTTCATCAGTATCTGCTTTCAGAGTTTCCGCAATTTCAACATGGATGGCTTAGTGTTCCTGGCGTTGCCCATAGTTACCATGTCTACGATGACCAAAGGGTTGTCGATATGCTGAACTTTAGAAATTAGTTGAAGGGCATTAAACCCCTTCTACTATGGCAGCAATTCCCATTCCTCCAGCTGTGCAAATTGAAATCAGTCCGCGTTTTCTAGAGCCTTGCAGTTGCTTAGCTAGACTTGCTAAAATTCTTCCTCCAGTGGCAGCGAAGGGATGGCCAAGGGCAATGCTTCCGCCAACAGTATTCATTTTTGTGGTGTCGAATCTTCCTAATTTTTGGTCGACTTTTAAAACCTCACGACAGTAGCTCTCTGAATCCCACGCTTTCAGTGTTGAAAGTACTTGGCCTGCAAAGGCCTCGTGAATTTCGTAGTAATCGAAGTCGGTCAATTTTAAGTTGTTGCGAATCAGTAAATTAGATACTGCTTTTGTTGGCGCCATTAAAAGTCCAGCGCCACCGACAAAGTCCACGGCGGTGACTTGGAAATCGACAAGTTTAGCCTGCATCGGCCAATTATTTTTTACAGCACTTTCTTTGCTTGTCAGTAAGACGCAACTGGCGCCGTCGCTTAAGGGGCTTGCGTTGCCAGCGGTGATGGTTCCATTTTCTTTATCGAAGGCGGGTTTTAATTTGGCTAGTTGCTCGATGGAAGTATTTTCACGAATAAACGAGTCTTTAGCAACGCCTGCAACTGGGGTGACGAGGTCATTGTAAAAGCCATCTCGGTAGGCCTTGGCCGCATGCTGATGACTAAGTAAGGCGACTTGATCTTGTTCGGCCTGCGAGATTTTCCATTCTTTGACCATAAGTTCGCAGTGTTGCCCCATGGACAATTTTGTGCGTGGTTCAACCACTGCGGGGGCATTGATGCCGATATCTGAAGACTTCAGTGATGCCATGGCGCTCACTTTTTCGCCGAAACTTTTTGCATTGCGAAGATTTAAAAGCATTTCGCGAAGGCCTGCTTTGATTTCAAATGGAGCATCGGAATTGGTGTCGACTCCACCGGCAATGCCCTCGTCAATAAAACCCAAAGCTATTTTAGCATAAATTTGATAGGCAGTTTCTAAACTGGTTCCGCAAGCCCGCTGCACATTGTAAGCCGGAGTGTCAGGCGATAGTCCTGAGCTAAGCACACTTTCCCTGGCGAGATTCCAATATCTTGAGCTTGTGATCAATGCGCCCAGGGCGACGTCGCCAATGAGCTGGCCCTGAAGCTGATATTTATCCACAAGGGCAGCAAGGGCTGTGTCCATCAACTTTTGGGTGGTAATTCCTTTATATTGAGTAAAGCTTTTCACAAAGGGTGTTCTGATTCCACCGACAATATAGACTTCGCGTTTCATAATAAGACTCCTTAAGAATTGTTATTGCGTCCTACCTATAGATAGGATATCATCCTATCTATAGGTAGGAAAGATAAAACTTGAGAATATCTGGGACTAAGGAAAAAATTCTAAAAGAGGGACGGGCCTTGCTGCAAAGGCATGGCTATAATGGTTTTAGTTTCCAAGATATTGCAGATCGGTTGGATATAAAAAAGCCAAGTCTTTATGATCACTACGCCAGTAAAGAAGATCTGATTCTGGCTATTTTGCAAGACTACAATGATACGTTTGATCGATGGATAATGACTGTGAAGGAAGATACTCCTTTGCAGAGAGTGCAAAAAGTTTTCGATGTTTTTTATGTGTTTTCCTGTGACAAAGGAAAGGTTTGCCCTGTCCTTTCGTTAGCGGCAGATTTTCAAGGTTTGACAAAAGTGGTGCAGAAAGAAATGAAAGCCTTTGTCGACAAGTGGCTTCATTGGCTTGAGCTGCAAATTGCTGAAGGTCAAAAAAAGGGACAAATCCGTAAAGACATGGACGCCAAAAATCTGGCGATTTTTATTTATAATCAAGCCATGGGGTCGCAATTTCAGGCCCGCGTTCAGGCAAATCCTAAAATGACGGTTTCGGCGGGACATAATATCATCACATTCATTCGGGCGAAGTAGTTCCTAGTGAATTGACAATCGAAAACTTGTTTATCATTCTTGTGGCATGTCGCCAGCCGATGCGTGATTCGATATTTTGATGGCTGGTATTTCACTTGCTTATGTCTACGGTTATTTTAAACCGCAACTCAGTGTTTTGTTTAAAAAATAGGATATTAAACACAGTGTTAACCTTCGTTATCTCGCTCGTTATTTCCTATTTTCTTCATTTGTTGATTGAAAAACCATTTTTAATCTTAAGGGACAAGCTCACCAATTGATTTTGTCCTTTGCTTTTAAAATGCAGAGCCCGTGCGGCATTCAAGAGATTTTAATAGACAAATTGCTGATTCATGGAAACACTTTCTTCCCAGGGGGAATTCATGATGAATAAGTTATCCAAATCAGCACTGATCGCTTTTGTAAGTTTGTTTGTTTTCGCGAGCGCCTCATGGGCTCAATTCGCAAATCCACGCTCGGGTTCTACTGCAGCTGTGAAAGAGTGGACATATCTTGTCTACATGAATTCTGATAATAATTTGTATGACTTTGCATTTTTAAACATGATGCAAATGGAAAAAGTTGGTTCTTCTGATCAAGTGAACATCGTTGTTCAAATGGATCCAGAGCCCCGCAATATGCCAACAACTCGTTATTTCGTAAAAAGAAATCCAAATGCCCAGCAAGGTAAGATCACTTCACAAGTTGTAGATCAAATTGGCGAAACCAATATGGGTGACCCTAAAACTTTGACTGATTTCTTAAAATGGGGTGCCCAAAATTATCCTGCAAAACATTATGCTGTTGGGATTTGGAACCATGGTGGTGGCTGGGTTGGAGTTTCCTATGATGATAACCCCAACGCCCACTTGACGACTCCGCAAGTTCGTCAGGCCTTAGAGGGTTTCACAGCTTACTTGAACCAAACTCAGCGTGGCTTCCGATCTAGTCGTAAAGTAGACCTTGTGAATTTTGATGCTTGTTTGATGTCTACACTGGAAGTGGCTTACGAATTAAAAGATGTCGCTGATTACCTTGTTGCATCTCAATACAATGAGCCAGGCGAGGGTGAAAACTACACAACTTACCTTGGTCCTTTGGTTCAAAAGCCAACGATGACTCCTCGGGAGTTGGCTGAAATCATGGTCTATCAGTACGTTAAAGTATACAATAATGAGCAAGATATTAATTATGCAGCCGTTGATTTGAATCGTTTGAATGCGTTTACTCAAGCTTTCAATTCAGCCATTGAAACTGTGATCAAATCACCATTGCAGTCAAAAATCAGAAATGCATTTGGAACCAATGGGGCCTTTGATTTAATTTCTGGGTTGACCTATGCTTTTGATCAAGCTCAAGGTGATGCCGTGGCTGCAAAAGCTTTGGATCAAGTGATTCAACTTTACGGATATCCAAAAGAGGGTGCATTCCGTCTTGCTCAGGGTCGCTCCTTGGCTGGAAATACTTTGAACATCGTCCGTGCATTCCCTGGAATTTTGTATTTCCGTGCAAGTCCGAATAGCAAATGGAATCAGCTTCAATTGCAAAAGCAAGCTGACGGACAGTATTCTGCACAAATTCCATTTGCACAAGCTCAGCAATATTCTGTTGTTCGTGCAGGGGGGCCGGGTCTTCAAGGACGTCAATCCCGTGAAGCGATAAGTTCATTCTTTGCTAAAGGTCGCGAGACCGTTGCTTTTCATAATAACTTTCCAGAAACAAGTCCCCTTGTTGCAGATGCTTATTCGATGAAAACATCTGGGGCCCATGGAATGACTTTGTATGCTCTTGCTAAGATTTCAGCTCAGAGAAGTTCAAATCCACGCATTCGCCAGATGGGAAATGAAATGCAGTCTGCTTATATGCAATTGCAGTTTGCTTCGAAGGGTGCGCCTGCTTGGTCGCAACTTTTTTCATTTTAATACGGCACAATTTTAGGGTGCATAAACAAAAAAGCTCAGATCAAATCTGG
>DGYJ01000055.1:13581-15231 GCA_002396665.1 Bdellovibrionaceae bacterium UBA5009 | reverse complement strand
CCCTGCAAGGGCCCAGCCGATGCCGAAAATAAAAGCTCCGACAAGCAGCGAAGGTGTAATTTCTTTTTTATTAGGTATATGCCAGTAGTTCGTAAGCAGCGGAGATTTTCTTTTGTGGATAAGGGAATAGGCTATTGCATGCACCCCCACGGCGCCAATCATTACAAAAATCAGAGTAGGATCCCAATCCCCAGAAACATTTAAAAATCCAAATATCTTTTCTGGTTTTGTCATGCCAGAAATTCCAAGTCCGTAGGAAAATAAAAATCCAGACAATAGTGATGCAAAATTATTTTGCGATAGAAAATTATTTTTCATTGAAAGATCCCAATATTTTTGAAAAAAAACACAGATAAAATTCCTGCACTGATAAATGTGAGTGTCGCTATAATTGAGCGAATAGAAAATCGGCTGATGCCGCAAATTCCGTGACCACTGGTGCAGCCACTTCCCATGATCGTGCCAAAACCCACAAGCAGGCCAGCGATGACAATCAGAGGTGTTTGGATTGGTAGATATGAGCCAAAACTTTCAGGTCTGTATATTTTTAAAAGAAATCCTCCACCCAAGAGTCCGATAACAAAAGAAAATCGCCATGAAAATTCATTTTTAGTCGGAAAAAGTGTTCCATTCAAGATTCCACTGATTCCTGTGACTCGCCCATTTAAAAGAAGCATCAATGTCGCAGATAATCCAATCAAGGCTCCGCCGGCGAGGGCATTGATCCATTCTGATTTCATAGGGAGTCTCTCTTTCTAGCCTTACTATTCATGGCTTGTTGTCAAAACATGCTGACTAGCACATACGATCGAGCATTTGTATCCGGTCTTATTCTGTAGCGCTTGGTTTTGATTTTGAGGCTAATAATCCTCCGTTTAAATTGGCGGGGACAGCGATATCAATTTTTTTGGGATTGGGAAGTTTAAGTTCGGCCATAATTTTTTTAAATTCTTCTTTTGATTTTGACTGATTCAATCGGGCATTGAATTTTTTTTCTAAACCTACAGTTGAAGATGTAAACCCTTTGTAATCATGTCCCGGGTAGACCACAGTTTCATCTGGTAAACTAAAAATTTTATCATGGACGCTGCTGAAAAGTTTGTCTGCAGAGCCTTGTTGAAAGTCTGTGCGGCCGCAGGTGCGGATCAGTAAAGCATCACCCGTAAAGATCATGTTCTCGAATTGAAATGTCAGGCAGGTGTTTGTGTGGCCGGGGGTTGCGATCACTTTTATTTTTTTTCTTCCTAATAAAAGCTCTTGGCCGTCGACTAAATGGATGTCTGCGTTTTGAACTTGAGCAATTTCACTGACAGCCGTTTTTGCTTTGGTGTGCGATTTTAAAATGGCAGCACCAGTAATATGGTCAGCATGAATATGAGTTTCTAAAATATAGTTTAATTTTAGATTCAGTTCTTTGATCAGTTGAAGATCGCGATCTGCGGTTTCTAAAACTGGATCAATGATTGCAGCATCGCCGGTTGATTTATCTGCAATGATATAGGTAAAGGTCGAGGTTTCATTTTCAAAGAGCTGATAGAATAAAATATCATGTTTCATAGTTGCTGGCCCTTGGGATTGTTTCTAGTCGTACAGGATTGCTCCTAGTTCGAATTAAATTTTTCTTATCCGTATATTTTATAGCTAAGACTG
>DGYJ01000055.1:0-13493 GCA_002396665.1 Bdellovibrionaceae bacterium UBA5009 | reverse complement strand
TTTTATAGCTAAGACAGGCATACGAGTTTATATTCTTCATTATTGTTGCGGTGTTTCTAATAATATTTATCAATATGATCTGGAACATAATCTGTCGGGTCGCCTTTCGATATAATGGTAACCATGAATTGAGAGGGCTAAATTATGAAACCCATGGTGAAGGATTTTTTTGATAAAGGAACTTGGACCCTGACCTATGTCGTTTATGATCCAGTTACGTTGGATGCGGTAGTGATTGACCCTGTGTGGAACTATGATCAAGCCTCTTCAAAGTTAACAACTGAATCGGTTGAGGAAGTGTTTTCATACATTCAAAAAAATCACCTAAAGATACACTTGATATTAGAAACCCATGCCCATGCTGATCATATATCAGGGTCGCAAGTGCTAAAGCAAAAAATCCCTTCAGCAAAAGTTGGAATTGGATCACGAATCACTGAAGTTCAAAAGGTGTTTAAAGATTTTTTTAATTTCGATAATTCATTTCTGACGGATGGAAGTCAGTTTGATATTTTGATGCAAGAAGAAGAGCCTTTATTGGCTGGTTCTTTGAAAGTGGAAACACTATACACACCTGGGCATACTCCGGCATGTTGCACCTATGTTGTAGGTGATGCTGTTTTTACTGGTGACGCCATTTTTATGCCTGATAGTGGAACTGGTAGATGCGATTTTCCGGCGGGCAGTGCTGCGGAACTTTACAATTCAATCCATGAAAAAATATACAAACTACCAGATCACTATCGAGTTTTTGTGGGCCATGATTATCAACCCAATGGCAGAGACCTGGCTTTTGAGACTACGATTGGTCACGAGAAATTAAAAAATATCCAGTTGAAGGCAGAGACAGCAAAAATTGATTTCATTGCATTTCGAAGTGCAAGGGATAAAACCTTGTCAGCGCCAAAGCTTTTGTTGCCAAGCGTGCAAGTGAATATAAGAGCTGGTCAGCTTGCAGAATCTGAAAGCAATGGGATGTCGTATTTGAAAATTCCAATTCGAAAGTAAATTTTGAAATGAAAAAACAAAATAACAAAGGAGAAAAAATGAAAAAAAATGTTCACCCCATGGAGAGAGTTGCGCGAATCCTTATCGGAGCAGTGTTGGTTTCAATGGCCTTTTTTGGACCTGAAAATGCCTGGTTTCTTTTAGGTGCTATTCCGTTGGCAACAGGGCTGATTGGCTGGTGTCCACCCTATGCAATGTTAGGATTTAACACCTGCAATATCGGTAAAAAAACTACTTAGAATTAAATATCAATCTGTATCACAAGCTGTTCTGGGGTTTTCTCATTGGAATGAAGACTCCAGCACAGAGTGACTCCGAATAAGACGATGTACCAGCAGCTGACCAGCCAAAAAAGAAGCAAGGGAACTGCGGCCATACTTCCGTAGAATTTACTCATCAAAAAGACTTTGAATGAAATTGTGGTGTAAAACTTTTTAAGTAAGCCAAGGCCCACAGTAGCCACGAAGGACGAAATCAGTGCGAATTTAACTTTAACCTTCGAGTCCGGTAAAATTTTATAAATTAAAAATAGCCCGATAAAAACCAAACAAAAATCAAAAATGGGCCCATTGCTTTTAAGAAATGGCTTCACGATGTCCATGGATCTTAAGCTAAAATACAAGGCCAAGATCAGAGGGGCTAAAATTAAAAATATCCAAGACATAAAAATGCGATGGACTAAGGGGCGCTTGCGGCCTTCGCCCCACATTTTTTGAACGCCAATTTCGATATTATGAAGCAGTCCCCAGGAGGTGACGATCAAAATCACCGCCGAAGAAGCTCCAAGGGCCTGGGGCTGGATGCGGGCTATGATTTTTTTAATCACAAAGGCCGCTTCTGGCCCAATGGTCTCTTTAAAGTATTCAAGAAAAAAACTTTGCACCTGGGGCTCGATACTTTCAAGTCCCCCGATGCTTTTTAAAGTTGCCAAAGTCAGAGCAATGAAAGGGAAAAGGCTCAGAAGTGTCGAATAGCTTAATGAACCTGCCACGATCATAAGATCAGATTTTCGAAATTGGTGGATGACGTCCTTCAGGATGCTATAAATTTTTTTCAATTGAAAACCTTTGCTGAACTTGGAAGTCATTGCCTTGGCGGATGATCGAGGCCGCATCACAGTAAGGGTCATGCTCAAAATACAGATACCAGTTTTGGTCTGCAGCTTGACCTAAATAATTTGTTTTTTCTTCCATCAATAATACAGGATTTAAATCGTATCCCATAAGCCATGGGGTACGGACATGGGAACTTGTGGGGACGACATCGGCACAATAAAGCAAAGTGGTCTTTCCATCGCTGACTTTGACCATTTGCTGACCTTGGGTGTGACCATCTGATGTCAAAACAGAAATAAATGGCAAAATATTTTCCTTTGACCCATCCAGCAGATTCAGAACTTTTGCATCCAGTAGGGGTTGAAAGTTCGCTGGGAAGTAGCTGGCCTTTTCGCGAAGATTTGGTTTTTGGGCGGTTTCTAAATTTTTTTTCTGCAGGTAGTACTTAGCCTTCGGGAAGGCCGGAACAATTTGACCTAACTCAAACTTTGTTGCGCCACCTGCATGATCAAAATGCAAATGGGTCAGGATCACATCAGTCACTTCATCGGGTCGAACCTGGGCCGCAGCCAGGGACTTTAAAAGGGAAGGGCCACTGTCGTCGATATTGTACATTTGAGAAAATTTTGACCCTAATTTTTCACCGTATTTCTGAACAAAGTCAGAGCCATTTCCACAGTCGACAATAATTTTTTTATCTTTGGATTTTAAAAGCAGAGATCTTGCCTCCATGGGAATACGATTCTGTTCATCAGGGGGATTGCTTTTTTGCCAAAGCACTTTGGGGACTGTGCCAAACATGGCCCCACCATCGAGGCCAAAAATTCCAGTTGGTAAAGGGATGATTTCGTAGTCGCCAATTTTTAGATTTAATTTCTGAATTTCCATTCTGGCCACCTTGTTATGTATTTGCGGACTCTTCATCGGCAAAGGCATTGGGATTAATTGTTAAAACCCATTCTTTATAGCTTTTGTAGACGGCTTCGATGGGGCCTGGTTGATGGACAGGTCCCACATGGATATTTAACTTTCCAGGGCGAGGCCAAACCGATCCCTTGGGCATCAACTTCGTATTGCCATCAATATACAAAAATAAAATTGGTGTTTTCGTTCTTTCTGCGAAGATACTAACGCCTCGTTTGAATTCGTGGACTTTGCCATCTTTTGAGCGAGTTCCCTCGGGGAAAAGAATCAACCAGATTCTTTTTTGCTCGTTCAAAAGTTGCAGAATTAAGTTAATGGCCTCGCCTTTACGGTCTTTTCGATCAATGGGGATAGCGCCCAAACAGTGTTGCGAAAAAAATGTGAATAGGGGATTTGTAAAGAAATAATCTTTTGCAGCTGCAATGTACAGATCCAGCCAATATCTTTTTGGAATTGAAGCTGCAATGGATGTGGCATCAATATGGCTGGCATGGTTAGAAATAATTAAGAGCTTAGGATATTGCTTACGAAGGTCATGGTAACTTTGGCCATGGACCTTAAGAAGAATATAAAATTTGAAAATTAATTCCTGCAGAAAAAAGGACCACAAAAATCTAAAAAACATGCTGGTCACATCAATATGCCGAGTGAACAGCGGTAAATGCTTTAGGTAGGTCGGGAGCTGAGTCCACTGTTCGTTTTCGTATTTCCATTCACGCATATTATTTAATCCAGTAGTTCATGGTGTAATAATAAATTGGCGCGACAAAAATTAATCGATCCATTCGCTGCAAAAAATCCCCTCGGCCCAAAATAAATGGCCCAACGATTTTAACACCAGCATCGCGGCGAACCACTGTCATGGTAAGATCACCCCAAAGTCCGCCCAGGGATGCGATTAACCCAGCGGTGTACCAGTACTTGTCGGATTGATCTGGCAGTAGCCAGCGCATGGCCCCTGCTAAAATGAGGGTCATTGTTACAGATGCTAAAGTGCTACCAAGAGTTCGTCGTGGATCGATGCGCGGAAACAATCGTGCGGATTTAAAATAGCGACTGATAGCGATATTGGTGTTGTCACAAAATTCTGTCAGGACAATTAAGTAAAGAATTTGGTAGATTCCATTTTCTAAATTTAGAATCAATCCCAAGTGCATAAAACTCCATCCTAAAAAGATAAAGGACAGCAGAGTGATGCAAATGTACTGAATCATTCGTTTGTAGTTGTTTCGTAAGAGAGGAACAAAGCAACAGAAGCCCAGAAGAATCATTGGCATTTGGTTATAAATAACGACATTTTCAAAATAGGCGCAAAGTCCAAGGCCAACGATTCCGGCATAGGCTAAAACGACAAAGTAACTTCTATGGTACATGCCCATGATTTGAAAAAAAGATTTAGCCCCGAATATCGCAATCAGGATTAAAAAAACTTGTGTGACAGAGTTTCCAAAAGAAAAAAGAATAAACAACAAGGGACCTGCAATGATCCAACTTTTGATGCTGGACCAGGCGCTAATAAAATAAAAATTCTTTTTACGGTTAAAATAAACAATGAATCCCGAAATAAATATAATTGCCAAAACAGTCAGTGCAGTTTGGCGATAAATCGGGTCAGTAATTAAAAGTGAATTCATACAAGGGTCTCCAGATCAATCGAGTGGTCTTTAATTTTTTTATAAAGATTTGATTTCGAGACTTTTAGTGTCTGAGCCACCAAATCTATATTTTTATTTTTTTGTAAAAGGCAGTTCATAATAACTTTTTTTTCATACTGATCATTCAGCGAGGCCAATCCATCTTCAAAATGAATTTGGGTTTCTGCAAATGGCGAAGGGGCCAGCTGTGGAAACAAGGATTTTTGTAAATCCTCGTTTCGAACAAGTGGAAGAGGAGAGGTTAAGCTGAGCTGTTCACAAATGCGTTTCAATTCGCGAACATTGCCGGGCCAGCTGTACTTTTTCAAACTTTCAAGTGCTTCCTGATTGAGTTGCTTATTTCGTCGAGGCCGAACCTGTTCAAAAAAAGTTTGTACAAGCTCTGCAATATCTTCTTTTCGCTCGTTCAAAGAAGGCACACGAATTTTGAATGAAGTCAGGCGATAATACAAATCTTCACGAAAAAGTTTTTCTTCGATCATTTTTTTCAGCGGAATATTGGAGGCCGAAATCACTCGGGTTTGAACTTTAAAAATTTCAGAAGAACCCACACGGCGAATTTCGCCGCTCTCTAGAAAGCGAAGGAGTTTGGCTTGTAAATTGAGAGGCAAGGCTTCAATTTCATCTAAAAACAAATCCCCACCATGGGCCGCTTGGATCAGTCCAATTTTATTTTGATCTGCTCCGGTGAAAGCTCCTTTCACATGGCCGAACATTTCGCTTTCAAAAAGATTTTCGGGGATTGAGGCCAAATTCACTGGTATAAATGGGCGATTTTTTTCTTGGTGATTTAAAAGTCGTGCAACAATTTCTTTTCCAGTTCCAGTTTCGCCTTCAATTAAAATGGCACCCGTTTCGCCACGCAATTGCGAGATTTGTTTTCGAATCCCTTGGCTGACATCAGACGAGCCAATCCATTGAAGATGGCTATTCTGTCGATCTTCATTTAAATTTCTTAAGGTCCAGTGGGCCTCAATTTTTTCTAAATTCAAAAGAACTTCTTCATCGTGAAATGGCTTTGCTAAAAATTTTTCTGCCCCAAATTTAAGGGCTTTTTCCATGAGTTCAGGATTGAAATCCCCCGACATGGCGATGACCTGCAGTTGGGGCAGGGTCTCTAATATTTTTTTAATGACATACAGTCCAAACGGGTGGGAATCGTCAGCACGCAGATGCATATCGACAAAGGCCGCATGATAAAAGCGATCAAAGCTCAGATGTTCGGGCTTAGAGATAGAGTAAAACTTCCAATGAGGAGGCTGCAACAGCTTCAATGCTTGATGAATGAGCGGATCGTCATCCACAATCAGTAAATGAAAGTAATTTTTTTCTGACATGCTTTATTCTGACATTCTTATGGTTCAAAAGACGAGCCCTAGTGCGCAATGTTAGTTTTGAAAAACAATGACAAAAGTCGCCTCGAAGTTTGGAATAGGGACAATCACGATGGGAAATCCTCTATGAATAAACCTAAAATTTTGCTCGTTGAAAATATTCACCAAGTAGCTCAAGAAAAATTAAAAGCCGAAGGTTTTGACGTTGACTTGATCAGCCATTCTCCGTCGGAAGATGAGCTTTTAAAATTGCTTCCACAATATCAGGCCCTTGGTATTCGATCGAAAACAGAGCTGACCGCCAAAGTGCTAGAGTCCAACCCGCAATTGACCGTTGTGGGGGCATTCTGTATTGGAACCAATCAAGTGGATCTTAAAGCTGCAAAATCCTGTGGGGTTCCAGTTTTTAATGCTCCCCACTCGAACACGCGAAGTGTGGCAGAGCTTGTGATTGCCGAAATGATTTCATTGTGCCGTCAGCTGTTTGATCGAAGTATGAAGGCCCATCAAGGGGGCTGGATCAAGTCAGCCGATGGGTCCCGTGAAATTCGCGGCAAAACCTTGGGGATTATTGGTTACGGTCATATTGGTAGCCAGCTGAGTGTTTTGGCAGAAAGCCTTGGGATGAATGTTGTATTTTATGACGTGATTAAAAAATTGCCTTTAGGTAATGCCAAATCAATGACCCATTTAAAAGATCTTTTGCAGGCCGCAGACTTTGTCAGTTTGCATGTTCCAGAAACTCCACAAACAATGAATATGATTTCCGCAAAAGAGCTTGAGCTGATGAAAAAAGGTAGTTTTCTGATCAATGCCAGTCGTGGAACCGTGATTGTGATCGAAGACTTAGTTCAGGCCCTTAAATCCAAACGGATCGCAGGTTGTGCCATTGACGTTTTTCCCATGGAGCCATCTTCGAACAAAGATAAATTCACTAGTCCCTTGCAGGGCTTAGACAATGTGATTTTAACCCCGCATATTGGCGGAAGCACCGAGGAAGCTCAGTATGCCATTGGACTTGAGGTCGCTGAAAGTTTTCGTCGTTATTTAAAGATTGGATCGACTTCTGGAGCTGTGAATTTTCCCAATGTGGATTTGCCAAAAAGTTCCAATGTGTCCCGTATATTAAATGTGCATCGTAATGAGCCCGGTGTGTTGGGTGAAATCAATGGACTGATATCAAAAGCCGGTGCAAATATCCAAGCCCAGTATTTATCAACGGACGAAAAAATTGGTTACCTCGTTGTTGATATTGAGGTTGCCGATGGCGCCAACTTAGCTAAAGAAATTCAAAAGCTCAGCCGCAGTGTAAAAACTCGGCTGATTGAAAATTAGAAATTAAAATACTTTACCCGGATTCATGATGTTGTCGGGGTCGAAAACTTTTTTGATCCCCTTCATGATTTCGATCTCGCTGGCCGAGCGGGTGAAGCTTAAAAAAGGTTTTTTAGTCAGTCCCACACCATGTTCAGCAGAGATACTGCCTTTGTATTTTCTAACGACGGTAAAAAGTAATTCATCGACTTTGCGACATTCTTTGACGAATTCTTCTTTCGTCATTCCTTCGGGGCGCAGGATGCTGATATGCAAATTGCCATCGCCAACATGTCCAAACCATACCACTTCCCATTTTGGATAGGCTGTTTTTAGAACTTGATCAAGGTCATTCATAAAGGCAGGAACCTGTGAAGTGGTGACCGAAATATCATTTTTGTAAGGGGTGTAGCGGGACAGACATTCCGTGATGTCTTCGCGAATGCGCCAAAATGTTTTTGCCTGCTGTTCAGACTGCGCCATGGTCCCGTCGATGATCCAGCCTTTTTCAAGGCCAGTTTCAAAAACTTTTAAAATATTTTCTTCGTCTTCTGGAAAAACTTTTTCAGTTTCGATCACTAAATAATATTGCCCCGCATTTTCAAGCGGTCGATTTAAGCCACCATTTTGTGCAACATATTTCATCGCCAATTCGGACAGCATTTCGAAGGCTAAAATGCGAGTATGCTTTTTGAATTCAGCAAAAATATTCATGATCGAATCAAGATCTGGAACAGCCAAAAATAAAACTTGAAGAGGGGGCGGTGGATTGGTCAATTGGATGGTGACCTCAGTGACAAAGCCAAGTGTTCCTTCGCTTCCAATCATCAAGTGTCGAAGATCATAGCCAGTTGCGTTTTTTATGAGGGCATTGTTCAGGTCTAAAATTTCACCGGCCCCAGTGACGACCTTAAGGCCAGCAATCCAATTGCGGGTCATCCCGTAGCGAATGACTTTGATTCCACCCGCGTTTGTTGCGACATTGCCACCGATTTGTGAAGACCCACGGGCGGCAAAATCCACAGGGTAGTACAGTTGTTGCTCCACGGCCCAATTTTGCAGGGCTTCGGTGATGACGCCAGCTTCGCAGACAACGGTTTGCTCGATAGAATTAAAATTTTTGATTTGATTCATCTTTTCGAAGGACACAACGACTTCGCCATTCAGCGCGCAGGCAGCTCCGCTTAAGCCCGTTCGACCACCAGAGGGTATTAATGAGATTTTATTTTTTCGAGCCCATTGAACGATGAGAGCAACCTCTTCAGTTTTTTTAGGAAATAAAATGGCAGAGGCCTTGATGTCAAAGTAAGAGGTCCAATCTTTACCGTAGGTTTTCAGACTGTCAGAATCAGTTTTAATTTGATCAGCAGAAAGAAATGAAAGCTCGTTCAATGAAGTCATAAATTCATCCTTGGGGTGGTTTGTAGAATTCAGAAAGATGGGATTTTGTCGTTTGAATTTTTAAAAGTCCGTAGATAAAACAAATTCCCCAGGCACTGGTGAATAAAAAATAAATTCCCAGATAGCACCAGAACGGGCCACCAGCGATGGCATAAAATAGCATGATCGTTCCGATCAAAAAGCGAATTATGCGATCCCAAATGGCCACATTGCATTTCATATTTTTTGAACCATCGCTTGCAGTTCGCCGCTTTGGTACATTTCCATCATGATGTCACTTCCGCCAACAAGTTGTTTGTTAATGTAAAGCTGTGGAATCGTCGGCCAATTGCCATACTCTTTGATGCTCTGACGAATTTCTTCGTCTTCAAGTACATTCACATCTTGAAAGCTTTGTCCAAGGTCTTGCAAAATAGCACAGGCACGCGCAGAAAATCCACACTGTGGGAATTGCTGAGTCCCTTTCATAAAAAGAACAACCTTGTTTTCATTTAATAATTTTTCGATTCTTTGTTTTGCGTCCATGGGGGCTCCTTCAGTTTATTTTAATTTTGTTTTTATAGACAGGGCGTGCACTTCGCCAGTTTTTAATTCTGGTGCAAAGCAAGACATCACATGTTGATGCTGCTGAATACGGCTCATTCCCTGAAAGGCAGAACTTTCAACCATGACTTCGTAGTGATCATGGGTTCCTGTCAGGTCAAAAACTTCAATGGCAGATTCGGGATAATTTTCTTCAAGTCGTTTCTTCATTTGCTCTGGCGTCATAGGTCTTAGAACTACCAAAGGATGACCTCGAGTGCAAATCATGTTACAAAATCAGGAAAAGGATAGTCATGGGGCAAAAGAATTGGGGTCAGTTTCAGATCAGGAATCTTACAATTGGGATTTTGACCCTTTTTATGTTCATTTTATTCCGTTTTGAGTTTCTGTATTGGAACTGGGAGCAGTTTAAGATGACCCCGGTCTTAGACTTGGCAGAAGCCTTTCTATTGGGCCTTCGTTTTGACCTTTCTTCGACGGCCTATTTATTATTGCCGCTTTTTGTAGTGTCTGTTTCTAGCTTTTGGTTTCGGTGGACCTGGAAGGCCCACTTCATCTTGTCCTTGGTGTGGATTATTCCATGGCTGCTGTTGGATTTTATTGATATCGAGTTTATCAACTTTGGTGGCCGTCGGTGGACCCAATCTGGTCTTTTTATTTGGTCCGAGGCCCAAGGAAAATGGTCAGGCTTTTTGCTTACCTATGCCCCATGGATTTTGATTGGCTGTGTGCAGTTTTTTGCCTGGGCCAGGGCCATCGACAAACTGAGATTAAAACTTGAATCTTGGCTGAATAAAAAAATGAATTCAGAAAACTCAACGTCTACGGCAATGAAAATGAAACTTTTTCTATTTGGATGTGTAGGGCTTTTGTTATTGATCGTGGCAGCTCGCGGGGGCCTGCAAAAAAAGCCCATCACTCCGATCCATGCCAATGTTTTTACCGCTCCAGTTTTGAATAATTTAACTTTGAATTCGACATTTACATTGATGAAAAGTTTTGGGCGTACAACTTTGCCTAGGGTTAAATATTTCGAGGACCATGATGAAATGCTAAAGCTTTTAAATGGTTCTGCAAAGTCTGTCAGTCTTGATGGGCTTCGACCAATGGGGCCCCAAAATGTTGTCATCATCATCATGGAAAGTTTTGGACTGGAATACACAGGAATTGCAAATAATGGAAAAGGCTACACCCCATTTTTTGATCAATTGACCCAAAAGGCCGGGGCTTTATTTTTTAAAAATGGTTTTGCCAATGGACGTCGATCCATAGAAGGTATCGCTGCGATTTTAGCAGGGGTTCCAGCCCTGATGTCTGAGCCTTTTATATCTTCAGAATTTGCGACAAATAAATTTATGGGCCTTGGAAGTTTTTTGCAGACGCAAAATCGTAGCAGCTCTTTTTTTCACGGCGGGGGCAATGGAACAATGTACTTCGACAGTTTTACTAAAAGCGCCGGTATTCAAAAATATGTTGGCTTGAATGAATACCCCGAAAAATCCAAGGATTTTGACGGAACCTGGGGGATTTATGATAGGCCCTTTTTTCATTACTTTTTGGATCAGTTGAATCAAGCTCAAAAACCCATGACCTCAGTCATCTTTTCATTATCTTCCCATCACCCGTACAAGATCCCAGACTCTGAACGACCAAACTTCCCCGAAGGACCCGTTGAAATTTTATCTTCTATTGCCTATGCCGATGATGTTTTGAAAGATTTTTTTGCCAAGGCCGAAAAGCAGCCGTGGTTTAAAGACACTTTGTTTGTGATTACGGCGGACCACACACAAAAAAATTATTTGCCATCCTATGAGAATGAAATTTCAAAATATAAAATTCCAGTTTTGTTTTATCATGCAGGAATGAAATGGCCCGCCATCGACAAGGACCAAATTGTTCAGCAAATTGATATTTTGCCAAGTGTCTTAGATTTTTTAAATGTTTCCGTGAAAGAACAAATTCTTCTGGGAAGTTCTGTTTTTAATAATCAAAATGACAAAGTGTCTTTGCATTTCAACGAAGGTCGATATCTGCTTGTGGCCAAGGACTATTTTTTGGATTGGAAAGATGGCCATGAGCCAGAAATGTACTCTAGAAATGACGAATTTCAAAAAAATATTTTGTCAGAGCCCACACTTCGTCGTGAAGAATTAATCAGTAAAATGAAGGCCGGGATTCAATATTTTAGCGAAGGTCTTTGGGACAATAAATTGTATTTCCCAAATCTGCCGAAATAATTATTCATTCACTTTATCAAGTTGCAGTGCGAATTCTTTCAATAGCTGTGTTTCACGGATCGACTTTTGGAATTCATTTGCAAGTTTGCGGTGATCTACGTCTTCAGAATTTAAATTTGTTTTCAAAGCTTGAAATATTTTGTCTTTTTGGCCTTGGGAAAAGTTAAGAGTAGCCATGGCTTTGTCGAAGGCAATAAAAACTTCAGCCTTGTCCTTAAAGTCACCAATGACTTTGACATAGTAGGAAAGAATAAGTTCAATTTTTCGAGGGATAACAATTGGTGCTGGAGTTTGTGGACTTGGACTGGCAATTTTAATTTTCTGCTCTAAATTTCCATAGGTTCTGTTGATTTGCTGATAAAGATTTTCTACGGCTGGGGATAGATCTGTTTCAGATTGTCTTACCGTGTAGCCATCCATAGATCCAATTTGGATCAAAAGCCAGCGCAGTCGCCGACGCAATTCGTGTAATCCTTTTTCGATTTCAGCTTCATCAAATTTGGATTCATCAATTTCTTTAGATAGCTTATTGGTGTCAGATGTTAAGTTTTCGATAAGAAATTTTTTGTCCTGTTTCGCATTGTCGAGGGTGTTGATTTCAAACATTTTATTTTTTAAATCCGATGATAATTTTTCTGGCTGGTTTACCCAGCCTTGCTTTTGCAATAATTCCGATAAATTTTTCTGAGATTCAATTTCAGTCGATATGAAAAAATTTAATAAATCTTGATTTTGAATTTTTTCAGCCATTGTTCTTAAATCATGCTGTAAAGCATATCTGCCAAGAGCATCTTCCGAGGCTTTAAAAAAATTTCGAAGCTGTTTAAATTCATCGGGATTCAGGTTTTCATAGACTTTAGAAAGGGATTGCAATTTAAAAAAACTCTTTCGTACATCAGCATTTAGTAAGCGTTCAAGCGTCTGAGTTATTGGTAAATTTTTACTTGCAGAAAAAAACAATGAAATGCTTTCAAGATTGGATTGAAAGACGTCATTTCCCCAGCTTTCGTCCTCTTTCAGTTTATGGGGGCTCAACATGAAGTTTTTGGCACTAAACACATCAGAGCATTGATCATTTTTTGCAATAGAAAAATTGAATAATAACGAAAAACTAAATGTGATTAAGATTATTTTTTTAAAAGGGTACAAAAGCCAGTTCCTTCTCATAGGGAACCTGTCCATTGAAAGTTTTCACTGGGCTTTGTCTTTAATAGTCGATTTAAAAGAGTAAAAATATGCTCTTCGGACTTTTGTGTGACGACTTCTTTTCGTGTTGGGTCTGTGAATGAGTTCACAACTTCATAGAAGCCAAAATCATTAAAATAGAAATGTCCATCCGTTGATATGATAGCATCTGGATCGTTTGGTAAGATCCCAAGTTGTTCTAATATTTCAAAACCGCGACGGGCTTGCTGAAGGATGCTGTCTTTTTGCTCTTTGGTTACCCAGATGGCTCTTGGGGCTTCGCCCTCATGGTCTTCAAATAATTTTCCTAAAAAATAATCCTTTCGAAACTCCATTAAAATACCTATTTGACCATTGATAATTTCAGGAGAAAGTGAGGTTAAATTTTCTTTGGTTATGATGCCCAGAATTGATGGCGCAAGGTCAAGCTGCTGAAGTGTTCTTTGTATGGCCACCGCACTCCATGGGTCAGAGACCCAGTTCCGAATGATCTTTAGGGCGTAGGTTTTATTTTGAAAGATCACTTTGTAGACGACACCTTCAGTGCCCTGGCCAAGGGTCTCAACGATTTGTAAACCTTGCGGGTTGATTTTCAGCTCAGCCTCCATTTTTTCATGTTCGAGGACATCTTTTTGAAGTTGAAGAGAGAGTGATTTCAATTTTTGATGAGAAACTTCTTTATTCGAAAAAAAAACTAAACAGGCCTTGGACTGCATGCTGGCGTTGGTCGTGATTGGAAAGCACAAATAAAGTGCTAATAATGAAAAATAGATTGGCAGTAAAGCAGATGACAAAACTTGTCGACAGGTGACAAACAAGTATGCAAAAAGGCGCAGC
>DGYJ01000068.1:3517-6501 GCA_002396665.1 Bdellovibrionaceae bacterium UBA5009 | reverse complement strand
CCGCCCAAATTCACATTAAATTTATCCATTGTATAAATGTATGGGGCAAGTTCCTCATCAGTTAATGAAGACATCTCTGACAGCATCGTTTCCTCTGTGATCGAAGGGGAATGCCATCCTATTGTGGAAGCATAGACTAAGTAAACGCCGCCACCAGTGACTGCCAAATTGGCCACAACAAAGGCGATTTTCATAATGAGCCCCATATTCAGGGACTTTTTATTCTCTTCTTTTTTCTCTTCAGCCATATTAAACCTCGACTTCAGTTGTGGTCTTAGTAAGCCTTTCGGCAAAATTTCGCAGGACCTAAGTCCTTGGATTTTTGTCGAGGTCTTAGACAGTGTCTCAAAATAAGACTCATTGAAGTTTTATTTAAATAGACCGATATTCTCATTATGACATTTGACTTCATGCGCTCGCGGAGCATTTCTAAACCAACAATATTTGTTTTGACGCTGCTCTTTGTGGCCTCAATTGGCGCATTGACAGCTTCGGCAGCCTCTGAAAAAAAAGAGCTACCTTCGGATGCTGCAGCAAATGCATCAAAAGGGACTTCCGAAAACTCGTCGTCAGAGTTAACTGATCGTTTCCCAGCGGACCTGCTACAAATTTCTAACACCCTAGCTTTTTCTAAATATGTTTTTCTTGTCGATAAACAAGAAAGAAAACTTTTTGTCTACGAACATTCAGGCGAAACCATTCGTAAAATTGACGAAGTTCCAGCAGATATTGGAAAAAATGGTGGCAATAAAACAAAGCGCGACGACAAGGCCACACCTGAAGGAATTTATTTCTTTCAGAAAAAACTTTTTCCGCCAGAAATTCCATTCAATACCTATGGTCGCATGGCAATCACCATGGACTATCCTAATCTTTTCGACCAACGAGAAAACAAAACAGGCCACGGAATCTGGTTGCACTCCATTCCTGACACGGTTCCCTTAACGCGTGGATCTCGAGGCTGTGTTGTTATTCGTAACGAAATGATTCAAAAAATTTCTGATTATATCAAGTTGGGCGAAACTCCCATGATCATCTATGACCATATTAATTATGTCTCTAAAGACGAGCATGACCAGCGTCGTTCAGAAATGACGGCCTTCTTAAAAAGCTGGAAGGATTCTTGGGAGTCCATGGATATCGATAAGTATATGTCATTCTACGGAGAAGATTTTAAAACAGCAGGTTTCAATAGCTACAATGCTTGGAAAAATCATAAGCTAAAATTAAAAAACAAATACGAATATATTAAAATCGAACTTTCCCAACCCTTCGTGTTGATTCACAAAGATCAGCTCATCATCAAAACTTTACAAAAATACACATCCAATCAGCACACTGATTACGGCGTTAAAGTTTTGCATGCTTTAAAAAGAAATGGAAAGTATCAGATTATTCGAGAAGACTGGTCCCCAGCTAAAGAAGATGGGACTTTGACAGCGAATTTTTAATGGCCCACAGACTGCAGGCCATCAATCAATAAAAACTAGTGCGGATCTTGTTGTTCAGAATCAGAGTCTGAATCCATCATATTCAATAAATCAACATTTTGAGCCAAGTCAGGCAATTGCTCTAAATATTTTTTTAGTTCTTCTTTTGTTAACTGACTGTTGTTCAGGTTGATTTCAGTCATGCGTTTATCAAACTTTAAGTTTTTCATGGCTTTATCTAATGATGACATAATTTCCTACCTTTTTTGAAAGAATCAATTTTTAACAAAAATCCAATTTCGTTGTCTAATTCCAATACTTTGGATCTTTAGAATCTTGTTTATCATTATTTACGACCAAACGTAAATTACCAGTTTTACGTTTTGTTCTTTTTTCAAGATTGCGTCGCTCGATGACCTCAAAGGCCTTCAAATACACGAATCCAGAGATCAACCCGCCCAAATGGGCTAAATAGGCCACTTCCCCACCCGCCACCGTCGAAGTGATCAGCGAAGCCACCTGTATAAAGGCCAAAAGGCCCACAAAATACTTAGCCTTCATCGGGAATAGCATAAAGAAATAAATCATACGCTCCCCAAAGACAAAGCCATAGGCCACCATCACGGCAAACAAGGCCCCAGAAGCCCCAACCACAGGCACGATAAGACCCACCTGGGCCCCAGTCATGGCCGCATACAAGGCCATTCCAAAAACATAGATAATGGCTGCAGCGACACCGTTGACCAGATAAAAACGAATAAACCGGCGAGTTCCCCATTTTTGCTCTAACTCTGATCCTAAAAACCAAAGCATCAAAAGATTAAAAACAATATGGGAAATCTGGGTCGGAGAATGTAAAAATTGATAGGTAAACAGCTGCCAGATTTTGTACTCAAAAAGAACCTGGGCAGGCACTAAATTGAACCAACTTGAAAATGGAATCTTAAAAAACATTTCCAACAAAACCTGAGCCACAAACCAAACAGCCACACAAATGATCACCAACCACTTCACGCCTTTGGTCAGCGAGGGCACAGAGACCTGCATATTCATTCCGCGATTCATCGAGCTGCTCCTGATAAATTTTGAAAGTATTTCAAATACTTTTCATAGGATTCTGAAAGATCTTCGATCACAAGTTTTGTTTCTGCTATCAAAGGAAAGAAGTTCAAATCCCCATTCCATCGCGGGACCAGATGATAATGCAAATGATCCGGAAGCCCTGCCCCAGCTGCAGCCCCATGATTCATTCCTATATTCATGGCTGAAGGCTGATACACTTCCTGAATGGACTTCACGGCCAACTTCAGAGTGTTTTGCAAGTCATTGTACTGCTCGTCACTTAACTTTAATAGATCACCACAATGCTGTCTTGGAAGAACCAGTAAATGTCCACTGTTGTAGGGGAATTTATTCAACAAAATCATCGAATGCTCAGTTTTAAAAACGCAGAGGCTTTCAAAAGAAAGTTCTGAATTATTCGCGATACAAAAAACACATTCGTCATTTCGCTTATCTTTTCGGATATAGCTAGAACGTTCAGGTCTAAAAAAA
>DGYJ01000068.1:0-3391 GCA_002396665.1 Bdellovibrionaceae bacterium UBA5009 | reverse complement strand
GTCAGGTCTAAAAAAAATCCTTCGCGGCAAAGGCCACTTCATAATTACTTCTCCCAATATCCTGGCATCATAAAAAGTGGTTGATTCAACATTTCCACAGGCATCGCAACCTTCACCAGATCTTTTACCCATGTTTTTGCAGAAGGTTTAGAACCTTGAAGAATTGAATTTAAAGAGTCCTCTTCCCCAGCGTCACCAAAATCAAAAATTGATTTTTTCTTCTTTGGAATCTCGTAGACTTCAAAATCTTTTCCTAAATTGGCCATTTGAGCCGTCAACTGAACTGCATCTTCGAAAGTCCCAACCTGATCAGCAAAACCAAGCTCAACTGCCTTAGCGCCAGTGAACACACGTCCATCCGCATATTTATCCATCACTTCATCCGACAACTTACGGGACTCCATCACCACTTTACGAAATTGCTGATAGACCTCTGTGATCATATCTTGAAAAAGTTGTTTCTCATCGTCACGCATAGATCGGTACTCGGCCCCTGAATCTTTGTAGCGTCCAGACGTGATCGTATAGCGAGAAATTTTTGCCCAATCATAAAGTTTTTCAAGATTTGCAAACTCCATAATCACGCCGATGGATCCCACCATTGCCCCTGGAGCCACAACAATTTTATCACAGGCCGCGGCCGAGTAATAGGCCCCACTGGCCATCAATCCCGTGGACACACAAACCACAGGTTTTTTAGTTTCTTCTTTAAATCTTTTGATTTCGGCGTAAATTTCTTGGGATGGACCAACCACACCACCGGGCGAATTGATATTGATCAAAATGGCCTTGATATTGGGCTCATCTTTATAGTCTTTTAAATTTTTTAAGAATTTTTTCCCATTCATAATCACACCGGCTAAATCCATTTGCAGAATGGTGTGTTTATTTGTAACAGCGACTTCTTGGTCATCACCACTCATAAAGTGATGGGTTGTCCACTTAAGAATGCTTACGATCCCAACAATAACAAGAAAAGTAATCAATATCCGACTAAATAAACTTCGCTTCATAATTGCAGTTCTCCAAATAAAAAAGGGAGTTTTTAGACTCCCTTTTTTTTAGAACTGTGTCACGTCTTTATACGAAGCAACCTCAGACTCAAGGCTACAGCTTTAGGCTGTAACCCATTTTATTTAGTTTTTACCGTCGGTTTTCATGTTTTTCAACTCTGCACCGAACAAGTCACCAAGACTTGTTTTAGATGTTGTCGTTGCTTTTTTAACATAATCTTCAACGTCAGCTTTTGATTCTCTCAATTTAACAAGTTTTGCAGAAAGACCAATCTTACGTGCATCTTTGTCAATTGTGATCACTTCAGCTTTGATCGATTGACCAACTTTGATGAAATCTTCTGGATGGTTGATTTTATCAGTTGTTAGTTCAGAAATATGGATCAAGCCTTCGATGTCACTTTCCAACTCAACAAAAGCTCCGAAATCAGCAGTTTTTGTGACTTTAACGTCATGCTGAGTTCCGATCGCATATTTGTTTTCGATGTTAGACCAAGGATCAGACTCAAGTTGTTTAATACCTAAGCTGAATCTTTCGTTTTCGATATCGACACCAAGAACAACAGCGCGAACTTTTTGTCCTTTGGCATACATTTCAGAAGGATGATTTACACGTTTTGTCCAAGAGAAGTCAGAGATATGAACAAGTCCGTCGATTCCATCTTCTACACCGATGAATACGCCGAAATCAGTAACTGATTTCACTTCGCCTTCAATGATAGTTCCTGGAGCGTAGGATTCTTTCAACTCTACCCATGGATTTGGTTGAAGTTGTTTCATGCCTAAGCTGATACGACGATTTTCTGTGTCCACTTCAAGAACAACAACGTCAACATTGTCAGCAACGTTTACGATTTGGTTGGCGTGTTTTACACGTTTAGTCCAGCTCATTTCAGAAACGTGGATCAAACCCTCGATGCCTTCGCCAAGCTCAACAAAAGCTCCGTACTCAGCAACTGAAACCACTTTACCAGAAAGTTTTTTGCCCACTGGGTATTCAGCTTTAACAGCTTCCCATGGATCAGCTTGAAGTTGTTTGATACCAAGGCTGACGCGTTCTTTTTCGTTATCGTATTTTAAAACTTTAACTTTAACTTCGTCGCCAACGTTAAGAACTTCAGATGGATGTTTTACACGGCCCCAGCTCATGTCTGTGATGTGCAACAATCCGTCCATTCCGCCCAAATCAATGAAAGCACCGTAGTCAGTGATGTTTTTAACAACACCGATAACAATAGATCCTTCTTTCATAGCATCAAGAGTTTGAGTTTTAAGATTTTCACGTTCTTCTTCAAGAAGAGCACGACGACTCAAAACGATGTTGCCACGTTTTTTATTGAATTTGATAACTTTGAATTTATATTTTTTACCGATGTAAATGTCCATGTTGCGAACTGGACGCAAATCGATTTGAGAACCAGGTAAGAAAGCTTTCACACCGATATCTACGCTCAAGCCACCTTTGACTTTAGCAACAACTGTTCCTTCGATAACTTCTTCGTTTTCAGCTGCTTTAGAAATATCAGTCCATGCACGAAGCATGTCTGCTTTGTCTTTAGATAGAACGATCATGCCATTTTCATTTTCGATACGATCAATCAACACTTCAACTTGATCGCCAGGCTTTACGTCTCTTTGTCCATCTACAACTCGGAATTCGTTGATATCAATCAAGCCTTCAGATTTGTAATTGATGTCCACAAGAACGTAGTCGGACTGAACCTCTACAACTTTACCGCTAACTACATCACCCACTTTAAAATCTTGTTCTTTCATCGAAGCTTCAAAAAGCTTGTCGAAATCACTTCCGATTCTTTCAACATTTAATCCTGGGTTTGCAGGAACTTTTGAGTCCTCTGCATCTAAGAACGCTAGCACCTTTTGTTTTTCGAGCTCAGCCTTGTTTAAGTTTTTTGTCATATAAATAATATTATCCTCCCGTAGGAAAAGACCTCTTGGATCCATTTCCTAAAATGAAGTCTTGTTGTACTGGGGGCGTGACTTGAAAGTCAAAGTTTTTTGTGCGACTGGACAAGATTTTGAACATGTTTCTCGACGGTGTCTAAAACATCTTCGAGTTTCATATTGGTAGAATCCAAGACTAAAGCGTTTTCTGGGACCTGCAAAGGAGCTGTTGCTCGACTGGAATCCTGGCGATCTCGAACCAATTGAGCCTGGTGAATTTCCTCTGTCGAAGCCCCCTGCTCGGCCGCTCTTCTGGCGGCCCGATGCTCGCTGGATGCCGTAAGATAGATCTTAACTGGGGCTTCAGGAAAAACCACCGTGCCACAGTCACGGCCCTCGGCAATCAAGAATTTTTGACCATTCTGGCAGTTTCTTTGATTTTGTAGCAAGGACTGGCGGACCTCGGGGTAGTG
>DGYJ01000047.1:28587-28710 GCA_002396665.1 Bdellovibrionaceae bacterium UBA5009 | reverse complement strand
TTCCAGAGCGAGTTCCCGTCCCATTGTTTTTGTCGCAATGGTCAGGTTTGTATTTTGGCGAAAAAAAAGATTTTCTTGAAGATGTAGAAGAGTTTAAAACAAGATATAGCTCGACCATCGAGA
>DGYJ01000047.1:26592-28439 GCA_002396665.1 Bdellovibrionaceae bacterium UBA5009 | reverse complement strand
GAAGAGAAAGCTTACTCTATCAAAAAGTAGCCGAAAGGCATCTGGCTTCTATCGAGAGTCGAGAGCTTGAAAAGCAAAGACTAGCCCAAAAAAAGAAGGATCTTGAAAGCGAGCGAAAGCGGCTTTATTTCGAAAAGGTCTTTGAAAGATAAACCTAAGTCCAGTTTTCCTTAAAAAACTTAATAATTTCAAAGAGAAAACTCTGAATTCATTCTAAAATTAAGGATATCTCAGGAGGAGGTTTCCATGGCAGTAAGCCCTACGGATCGTCGACGTCAGGATGATCGTGTTCGCGAGACTCGTGAAGAATACGAAAATAGAGAAGCTGAAATTTTAAAACGCAAAAATGAAGAAATTAAAAAAGCTCAAAAGCGACATCAGGCCGAGATTGCTCAACTTTCTGAAGACTATGAAAACAAATTGGGCGAAACAAAAGGACGATTTCAAGAGGTCATTTCAGATCGTGATCAAAAGCACCGCCAGCAAGTTGAAGAAGTGAAATCTGCCTATTTGGGTCAGCTCAGAAAAAAAATGGCCGACTCCAATGAAGAAAGAAAAAATTTAACTGAAACCTATGAGTCTGAACTAGAGCAGAAAAAACAAATTGCAGCCTCGCAAAAAGAAAATTTAGAAATGAAGAACCGGAAAGAGATCCAAGATCGTGACGAACGACTGAATCAAATTCTGACTCAAAATCGCGAAAAGTCAAAAGAGTCTGTCGATTCGCAAGCACAACGTTTGAACAATGCCCATCAAAAAGAAATTAAATTTTTGGCGCAATCTCGGCAAGAAGAAGTTCAGCAAAAAGAAAAAGATAAACAAGAATTGTCTGCTTATTACAAAGACACTCTTGAAGACGTAAAACGTCAAAAAGAATCTCAAAATAACCGTTGGAGCGACAAGTATGTCAATACGGTGAAGACGCTTCAGCAGACCCATGCTGAAAATTTAGATGCTAAATCTAAGGTTTTAAGTTCTGAAGTGGACGCCGTAAAGCAACGTTATCAGCAAAAACTCGAAGAAAAGACTCAGCAAATTTCTGGGGCTAATCAAAATTTTAAAGATTCAGTAGAAAATAGAATTGAAGATCAGATTCGTTCAAAAGAAAATCAAGTGCAAAATCTTCAGGCTAAATTACAATCTCAAATGGAGAACGATTCGAAATTAAGAAGTACTGATCGTAAAAATTTGCAACTGGCCTATGAGGGCCGCTTTTCTGATATCGAAAAGCAGCGTGATGGTCAAAAAGATCTATTGACGAACTTAAATCAAAGTCGAATTGAAAAGGTAAATAAGCAAAACAGTACTTTGATTAAAAATCTTGAACAAAAAAATCAATCACAAAAAGATATTCAAAAGACACAATATCGCGAAAGCTTGCAGTCTTTGCAGGATTACTACGATAGTCAGGTCGAGAATCAATTAAGGCGTGATGTTGAAAATGATAAGCGCAGAGATCGTGCTTCAAATGAAACTGAAAAAGGTCTTACAAACTATTACACAGAGTCAGTGGATCTTTTAAAAGAAAATTTCGAGAAAAAATTAAACGACCAGCGTGCTCAACACATTGAAGAGCGTGCGGAGTTGTCCCGTATTTTAAATCAAAAATTTAAGTCGATGGAAACTAAATACTCGAGCCAGATGGAAAACGTTATAGACAAATACGAGACTCAGATTTCCCAGATGAAAGAAGATCAGAAAAACGAAATCAAGCGAATGCAAATTTCTTTCGATAATAAATTCAAGGATCAAGAAAAGGCCCATCGGCAAGAAAAAAGCAGTGTCGAGATGAAGTACGAGTCCCGAATTGCAATGCAAAAAGAGCAGCAAGATAAAAATATGGATCA
>DGYJ01000047.1:22984-26465 GCA_002396665.1 Bdellovibrionaceae bacterium UBA5009 | reverse complement strand
AGATATGAAGAATTTAGCTTCGCGCTTGAGTAATTATCAAAGGAAAGCTTAATGCGAATTGCTGACCGCCGTGCAAAAATTGTAGCCACCATTGGACCTGCGACACAATCTGAAGAGGCTCTTGAGAAAGCTTTAATGTCTGGCATGAATGTGGCCCGACTTAATTTTAGTCACGGTTCCCATGAAGATCATTTGAAGGTGATTCAAAGATTAAGATCTTTGTCGCAAAAACTTCGTGCTCCGATAGCTTTGCTTCAAGATTTGCAAGGCCCTAAGGTTCGTGTTGGCAAGTTTGAAGGCGGTTCAATCACCATCGAGAAAGATCAAATTGTCACTGTGACTATTGATTCAGTTCTTGGTAAGCCAGGATTAATTCCCAGTGACTTTAAAGAGTTGATGCTGGCTTGTAAGCCAGGGACTCGAATTCTTTTGGATGATGGTCTTTTAGAGATTGAAGTGATTCAGGTTGGAAAAACCGAGCTGACTGCAAAAGTTCTTTATGGTGGGTTGTTGAAAGATCGTAAAGGGATGAATTTGCCTGGGGTGAATTTGCCGGTAGAACCCATGACTGAAAAAGATTTAAAAGATCTTCAGTTTGGTATTGATCAAAAAGTTGATTACATCGCCTTAAGTTTCGTGCGTTTTGGTCGTGATATCCGCAGACTTCGCGAGATTATTGAATCTCAGAATTCAAAAGCAAAGATTGTAGCAAAGATTGAAATGCTTGAGGCTCTAGAAAATCTAGAAGAAATCATTCGACTTAGTGATGTGGTGATGGTGGCCCGTGGGGATTTGGCTGTTGAAGTCGGTCAAAGTCGTCTTCCTGGTTTTCAAAAGAAAATTATTCAGTTGTGCAATCAGCTTGGTAAGCCTGTGATTACGGCGACGCAGATGTTAGATTCCATGGTGGAAAATCCTCGACCAACAAGGGCTGAAATCACTGACGTTGCAAATGCTGTACTTGATGGAACTGATGCTCTTATGCTTTCTGCGGAATCAGCCAGTGGGCAGTATCCATTTAAAGCCATTCAGACTATGCATGAAATTATTGTTGAGGTTGAAAGAAACGAAGAAGAGTATTACAAAATTTCCCTTGAAAATGAATTTTTAAGCGTTCCTTCGGCCATTGGGGCCAGTGCTTCCTTGAGTGCTTTAAAATTGAATGCCCAGGCCATTGTTTGCATGAGCACCTCGGGTAAGACTGCTCAAATCATTTCAGGTTTTCGCCCCCGAGCAAGGATTATAGCTGTCACTGATGACATGGAAGTTCTTAATAAATTGGAAATGACCTGGGGCTTGCAGACGCTAACAATTAAGCCCTATGAATCCATCCAGCAGATCCTTGAACAGGTGGATCGTTTGATGGTCAGCTATGGTCTTGCAAAGACTGGCGATCGCATCATCTTGACCCTTGGTCAGCCCATTGAAGTTGGGTCCAAAACAAACTCGCTGTATGTTCACATTGTTGGCGCCGAAGGGGCAAAAAGAATAGAAAATTCTGAGCTCCCTTTACGTCTTCGCGAAATCGAAAATAGAGATTAAGGAAAGCCCCCTTTTGTTTTTTCTTGGTCAGATCTGCTTCGAACATGCGTTTTTATAAATACTAAGACTTAAGAAAACGAGTTCGGCTTTGGCATGAGTTTGCTTTTGCAAACGAATGCCAAAACGCATGTCTGAGGATTTCTTAAGTCTTAGTATTTATAAAAGCCGAACTCGCAAATCAGACCAAGAAAAAATCCAAAAGGGACTTAATCTCTATTTTAGAGTTTCCTTGAAGAAGTTAAGGGTGTGGCCCCACTCGAGAATTTTATTTTCTTTTTTCTGAGTGCCGTGGCCTTCATCAGGAAACAATATCAATTGCGATTTGATCCCTTTGTTTTGGAGCAACTTATGGATCTGAAGGGCTTCGCCTGCGGGAACGCGGGGATCATTGGCCCCTTGAACGATCATCAGTGGGGCTTTGAGTTGCTGAACATAGGTCACTGGTGAAAGTTGAATCAGGGCTTCCTTGTCTTTTTCAGGGTCGCCGTACTCAGAGGCTCGCAATTTTCGGCGATAGGGTGCAGTATTGTTTAAGAAACTCAAAAGATCACTCATGCCAACAAGGGCCACACCAGAATCATAGGCTCCAGCAAATCGGGTCATGGCCATTAATGTAGAGTAACCGCCGTAGCTCCAACCCATGACTCCCACTTTCGGAGTAACGCCATTGAAGGACCAATTTTTGCGAATTTCATTGGCGCAGTCTTCGATGTCAGTGATCACCTTTAAGCGTAATGGTCCATTGTCAGAATTTAACCAAGCTTTTCCATAGCCATCGCTGCCACGAACATTGGGTTCAACAAAAATGAAACCTTCATCAATAAAAAGCTGCGCCAGGGTATGAAATCCTGGAAAGCTTTGTCCTTCGGGGCCGCCATGGAAATGAACAACAACAGGACATGTTTTTTTCAAACACTCTACAGGACGACGAACAAACATTGGGATTTTTACACCGTCACGGGTGGTGTATGTTTCAAGGCTTGATTTAACAAATTTCGATAAATCAATTTCTGGCGAACTTGGGATTGTCCACTGCGTGAGTTTTCGGCTGGACCAATTGTAGGCATAGGATTTTCGTGGGGCTTGGGAAGTGACAACGGAAATCATTGTTAGTTTTGAGTCACGGGTTGTTGTGCCCATCATTACATGGTCGGCCTCGGGCATTTTTGGAAGCTCAATATTTTTAAAAGTTTTAGCATCCATGGCGTAAAGACGAGTTGGACCGCCTTCGTTGATTTCATATAGAATTCGAGTTCGTTTATGATCAATGGAAAAGCTAGAAACATCGAAGGGAACTTCTTTTGAAATTGGTTTTAGAGTTTCATTTTTTAATAAATACAATCTTCTAAAGTCGCCAATTTCAGGGGTCATGACAAAGAACTCGCCATCCTTAGGAGCGAAGCGAACGTCGTACTCTTCAGATTTTGTAATACCAATCACTGGAGTTAACTTTTTTGTTTTTTGATCAAAGGTATAGTTTTCAGAAGTTCTTGAGCCTGTGGCTTTTGAAAGCAATAAAATTTCTTTTTTGTAATCAGAAATTCCCCAGGTTCCTTTTTCAGAGAAAACCAATTCTGGTTTTTCAAAATTAAAGGGCTGGCTTAAAGAGACTCGGTAGATAGCAAAGGAATCGGGCTCGATATTGTTTGCTGTGTAATAAAGCCATTTCGAGTCATCGGTGACAAATTGAAAATGAGCTTGAACTTTTTCTTTTCGGTAAACTAGCGTTAAAGGTCCACCTTTGGATTCTTGAAGATAAATACCAGGATACTCTTGTCCGTCTTTGTCGCGTCCAAGAATTAAGAATTTTCCATCCGGTGTTATATCAGCAAGGGTCGTGGCATCGCGACCGCCAGTCATTTGCGCGGGAAAAGACATTGGGGAATTGATCTTCCAAACTTGAGTATTTCCAGAAATTCTCCAGGTAAAATACATCGAC
>DGYJ01000047.1:13901-22841 GCA_002396665.1 Bdellovibrionaceae bacterium UBA5009 | reverse complement strand
ACATCGACTTCCCATTGGGGTGAAGCATTCCTGCCCCAGGGGCTACGATATCAATCATCGAGCTGATTTTTGATGCAATTGATGCGGGTAAAGGGGCTGGGGCGTAGGCTTTTAAATCCTCTTTTGAGACTGAACCTTCTCCGTGGCCAGAGTAGGACGGATTTGCAGCAAGGCCAGAGAAGCATAAAATTTGAATTAGAATGAAAATACAGTGTTTTTTGGTCATTAGAAATTCTCCTCAGAAAAGACTATACTTATATTCTAAAAATCTCAAATTGAAACACCGCAGAGTGACCATCCCGTCTTGAGATTTTGCTATGAAGAATTTCAGAAAAAACCCAGACCTTCCGATAGGATATTACTAGGGGAGTCATTGTGAGCTTTCGCAGAAAAAGTGGAATTGCTTTTTTAGTTGCTGTAGCTATTTTAGCATCAAAATACTTTTTCTCCTCTGAAGGCAAAACCCAGACAACTTCCATTTTAAAAGAATCTGAAGTTCACCCATTATCCCGAAATAATGAAATTAAAAAGCAACGCGAAGTGGCCTCTTATCAAAATCACCAAGATACGCCAGAGGAAATTGATACCACAAGAAATGTCCAAGGGCGAAACCTAGTTCTACCAGGAAACATTCCATTGCAACCCAAGCAAAAAATTGCCATCCCAGAGGATCGTCTTTTAAAATTGCCTTCGAGCTTGGGCTTGTCTGATTGGGCGATCATCAAGAATGTCAGCGTTGTGCACAGGACAGATGATTCTATGAATACGAAAAAAGATCAGATCGCAAAACTTGGGCCCTATTCTTTGTATTCTGATAAACACGATTCAAAGCGTGACCAAATAAAACAATTTCCCTTGCCTTTGTATGGCTACGAATCAAAAAACTTTGCAATTTTATCAGGCCTTTATTCAGTCAAAATGAATAAAAATAGCGATCCCCAACAGCTATTTCAAAATTTGAACAAGTCTCCTGTCTACGAAACCAAAGAAATTGGCATTTACTTTTTCAGAGCAGAAAATTTAGACGAGCTTTTAAAAGATGCTGAGCTTGCAAACCGCCTTGGTGTGGAATTGGTGCAAATTGATGTTTATCGAGGCCCCGATGAAAAACATTAATTTGAATAAAATCATTCGACGAGTTTATATCCTATTTTTTACATTGTCTTTGACGGTGTTTTATACGAATTGTGGGCGTAGCGCCTTTAAGGTTTCTAGTGCTCCATTAAGTGATGACGAGCTGGCTTCACTCAGTAATCCAGATCCTTTGTTGGCCTATCAGTGGCATTTGATCAATACTGGCCAGCCAGTATTTTCCAAAGCAAGACCAACAAACGGAATTGATATAAATTTAAAAGAAACTTGGAATTCTGGAGTTTTTGGGTCTGGAGTGAAAGTATTAATTTCTGATGATGGAGTTCAATCAGGTCACGAGGATCTAACTGCAAATTATCTTTTTGGAAATATGTCTAAAAATTATTCCTTAGCATCTCCTTATATCGACAATACTGCAGAACCTTTATTAAGTTCGGATAAGCATGGAACCAGTGTTGCCGGATTAATTGCGGCTATTGCTGGAAATTACAAAGGCGGTCGTGGGGTTGCATCAAGTGCCCAGGTGGCCTGTGCAAACTATTTGTCTGATGCTGTCGCAAGTGTTCGTGATGCCGTTGGAACAAAAGCGATCTTGTTAAGCGATCAGGCAAAGGGCGACTTTGACGTTTACAATCAAAGCTGGGGGGTAGGAAAACAGCAATCTGTTTATGCGATAGACTCAACATACACGACCCAATTGCTTAATGGCGTGACGAACTACAGATCAGGCAAAGGTTCAGTTTATGTGCGATCAGCAGGAAACAGTTTTTTTCTTGTCACTGATCGTGTGACTACTGCTTACAGGTTAGGAAATGCTAATTTCGATTCGAATAGTATTACACCGTACACAGTCAATGTTGCGGCCTTAGCTGCATCGGGAACTGCAGCAAGTTATTCAAGTCCTGGAAGTAATATTTGGATATCTGCACCAGGAGGGGAAGATGGCGTGACGAATCCGGCGATCACAACGACGGATCTTTCTGGGTGTTCATCTGGCTATGCAATTTCAAACACAAGTTCAACATTGAAATTTCAAAAAGGTCAAAGTGGAAATTCTAACTGTAATTACACAGCTACTTTTAATGGAACCTCGTCAGCGGCGCCAATTATTTCAGGTGCAGTGGCGCTGATTTTAAGTGCAAATCCAAACTTAACATGGAGAGAAGTTAAATACATCCTTGCAAAAACTGCTAAAAAAAATCACGCTTCAATGACAAGCTTCGAAAACCCATTATATACCCAAGTCAGTGCCACAGCCTATGCAGATCATAAATCGCCGACTGGATATATCTACGAGCAGTCCTGGGTGACGAATTCTGCGGGTTTTCATTTTCACAATTGGTACGGCTTTGGACTTGTTGATGTTGATGCGGCTGTTGCAATGGCTAAAAATTTTTCAACAAATATTGGGGCCTATTACGAGTCAAATTGGAATGCTTCGGATAAGCGCACAGTTTCCTTGGCTATTCCGGATTATTCAGCAGCTGGCGTCACAGATACAATGACAGTTTCGACAAATGTAAAAATCGAGGCCCTGCAGATAAAATTAAATATCACCCATGCAAATATTGGCGAACTGGCCATCGAACTCACATCACCTTCAGGCACTAAAAATATTGTCATGAATATGAATAGTGCATTGGATGGAATCAGTAACTATTCGGGTCAGGTGCTATTAACGAATGCCTTCTATCAAGAAAGTTCGGTGGGAACATGGACTCTTCGAGTTGTCGACGGAAGAACAGGAGTGACTGGTACATTAACTGACTGGTCATTGAATTTCGTCGGTGGGCAGTAGTGATCAGAAATTAGCGTAAGACCTTTTTTAAATCCCAGACAATTTTCCAATTTTTTGCAAGGGGCTCGATTTCCTCAAGCATAATGCCAATAAAAACACCTTTTTCTTCCATGATTTTTTCTGTTAAAAGTTTTTTCTCGATGAGGCCATTGAAATCATCGGCCTTAATTAAAAAACCAAGTTCTTTCATAGAGTCATTTTGAATTTCGGTCAGATTGATTTTTCTGATGTTTTTATTGTTAGGTTCAACTTTTTTTGCAAAATGAACAGCCCCAGTCAAAAGCTTAACGTCCTCTTCTGAAACTTGAACTTTATCTTTGTCTTGTTTGAACAACCATTCGTTGTACCAATCCACAAAATTAAACAAAGTGTCTGGTTGGAAATTAGAAATTTTTTGTTTTCCTTCGCCAAGATCTTCAACCTTCATAAAGCCAAGGCTTTCAAGGGCTTGCAACATACTTTGCATCTTGTTTGTGGCTTCTTGAAAAATTTGAATTGTCGTATTACGCAATCTGTTTTGTGGAATAACTAAAGCATCGCCTTCTTTTTGGCCGTAGCGATTACCGACATAGTTAATGATGGATATTAATTTGTTGATCACGTGAGGTGCAAAGCGCTCACTTTCAGCATTTGGATTTTCCAACATTTTAATCTTTTTATTCGCTTCACGCATGTTTTCATTCATGGTCTTCATGATGGCTTTAACCCAAACTGGAAGCGACTCTAACTGCTTTAAAAGCCCTTCGTAGGGAAGGGCAATAACTTCGGAATCCTTTAAGGCCTTGACGTTGGCAGAGCGGGGTTTCAGATCGAACAAAGCCATTTCGCCAACCATGGCGCCGGCTTTAATTTCAGCAAGAACAATTTCAGAGGAGCCCTTTGTTTTCGTGATCGCAAATCCGCCAGACTTGATAATGTACATGGCATCAGGTCCATCGCCTTCGCGAAACAAGTAGTAATCCTTCGGAATTTTTTTTGGTTCAGCCAATTTAACCTCAAGATTTCAATGATGTATATTCGTAGGCTTAGAATTTCATGACCTTCAGGTTCGAGTCCACACGAAGTTTTCCTTCGGTCGCTTTCACAACAAAATCAGGACTCAGGTCTGGCGCTATTTCAGTCATTAAAAAACCATCCTTAGTCACTTCAAAAACTCCGTAGTCGCTGACGATTTTATTTACGCAGCGAACTCCGGTCAGTGGCAATTGACAGGCTTTTCTTAATTTTGAATTTCCTTCTTTATCGGCGTGTTGCATGGCCACGATGACTCGTTTTGCACCGGCAACAAGATCCATGGCTCCGCCCATGCCTTTGACCATTTTGCCTGGGACCATCCAGTTGGCAATGGAACCTGTTTCATCAACTTCCATAGCGCCTAAAACTGTAAGGTCAATGTGTCCCCCGCGGATCATCGCAAAACTATCCGCAGAGCTAAAGTAACTTGCGCCAGGAACAGTTGTAATAGTTTGTTTTCCAGCATTGATTAAGTCGGCATCCACATTGGCTTCAGTCGGAAAGGGGCCCATGCCTAGTAATCCATTTTCACTTTGCAGCATGATCGACATGTGGGATGGGATAAAGTTGGCAACCAATGTTGGAATTCCAATTCCTAAATTGACAGTGAAACCATCTTCAACTTCTTGGGCAATTCTTTGTGCAATTTGATCTCGATTCAAGGGCATATTGATTATCCTTTTCGAACTGTCATTTGTTCAATGCGTTTTTCATAGTTAACACCTTGGAAAATTCTTTGAACATAGACTCCAGGGGTATGGATTTGATCTGGATCAAGTTGTCCGACCTCGACCAACTCTTCAACTTCGGCCACTGTAATTTTGCCAGCGGTTGCAGCCATGGGGTTGAAATTTCTGGCCGTCTTTCTGAAAATTAAATTACCAAACTTATCGCCCTTCCAGGCTTTAACTAGGGCGAAGTCGCCTTTGATTCCTTTTTCAAGAACATAGTCGCGTCCATCAAATTGGCGAACTTCTTTGTCTTTAGCGACTAAGGTTCCAACTCCTGTCGGAGTATAAAAGCCAGCAATTCCAGCGCCACCTGCGCGCATGCGCTCGGCCAATGTGCCCTGGGGAACAAGCTCAACTTCCAGTTCGCCACTCATGAATTGTTTTTCAAAGGTTGGGTTTTCGCCAACGTAGGAAGAAATCATTTTTTTTATTTGTCGTGTGTGCAAAAGAATTCCTAAACCAAAGTCATCCACGCCAGCGTTATTTGATACGCAGGTTAAGTTTTTAACTCCGATTTCCTTAAGTGCAGAAATACTATTTTCTGGAATACCACAAAGGCCAAAGCCTCCGACGACTAAAGTCATTCCATCTTTGATATCGCTTAAAGCTTCTTTTGCATTTTTAAAAACTTTTTTCGACATAGATTCTTAGATCCTTTCAATAATCAAAGCCACGGCTTCACCGCCGCCAATACACAATGAAGCTAATCCGTAGCGTTTATTGTGTGTTTTAAGAGCGTAGGATAAAGTCGTTAATAGACGAGCACCAGATCCGCCAATGGGGTGACCCAGGGCCACGGCGCCACCGTGGGGATTTAGTTTTTCAGCAGGAATTTCTAATTCTTTTTGTGCCACCTGGGCCACAACTGAAAAGGCTTCATTGATTTCAAAAAAATCGATGTCGCTGATTTTAAGGTTTGCCATTTGCAGAGCTTTTTTAATGGCTCCGACAGGTGCTGTCGTAAAATATTTTGGATCATGGGCAAAGGTTCCATAAGAAACTATCCTTGCCATGGGTTTAAGACCTTTTTGTTTTGCTGCGGCTTCGCTCATAAGGATATGGGCTGAAGCGCCATCATTAATTTTTGAAGCATTTGCTGCCGTGATTGTTCCATCTTTTTCGAAGGCTGGCTTTAGCGAAGGCATTTTGTCAAACATCGCTTTACCAGGCTCTTCATCTTGATTAAAAATTGTCGTACCTTTTTTTGTTTCGATTTTAACATCGGCAATTTCTTCTTTGAAATATCCAGCTTGAATTGCTTTTTGAGCTTTTTTGTAGCTGTTAATTGCAAACTCATCCTGACTTTCGCGGGTGAATTTATAATCTTTAACACAAATTTCCGCGGCCACACCCATGTGGAAGTTGTTGTAAGGGTCCCAAAGACCATCTTTGATCATTGAATCAACTAAAGAAGTGGATCCCATACGGTAACCGTTTCTAGAATTTTCAAGAAGATGTGGGGCCAATGTCATGTTTTCTTGTCCACCAGCCACAACGACATTTGATGATCCTAGGCGAATTGAATCTGCACCAAGCATGACGGCTTTCAGACCAGATCCACAGACTTTGTTAATTGTTAGGCACGGAGTTGTATTTTTTAAGCCCGCATAAAGAGCAGCTTGGCGAGCGGGGGCTTGCCCCACTCCTGCGGTAAGGACTTCACCCATAATGCACTCGTTCACATCATCAGCACTGACACCAGATCTAGCTAAAGCTTCTTTGATGGCTATAGCGCCAAGTTGAGGGCCTGTGAAAGTTGAGAGCGAGCCTTGAAATGATCCAATGGCAGTTCTTGCAGAACTTAAAATGACAACATGATCCATAATGATCTCCTGGGTTGAATTCAGAGGCTAACTCTTCTATTTTTTTAGTCAGAGGTCAAATCCTAAACAAAAGATAGAGTGTGCGTCAGTGATTGGGTGCTTAATTTATAGAGTTTTTTTTAGTCTTTTTATGTCTGTATTTGCAGCTGCGGCTTCGTCAGTTTCTCCAGCTCCAATTTATAATTTTAATTTGACAAAATACTCTATTCAGAAAATTTCAATTCGCGGCCTGAATATCTCTGTTGATCTTCATAAAAATAAAAAAAATAGTTCATTTTTAGTCAGCGCCCAGTCCAAGGATTTTAGGTTGCTTGTCAAAGGGGATGAATTAGAAATTACAGATCTCAGGCTTTTGGATGGAAAAAATGTCGATACGACAGGGTCTAATCCTCGTTCAATTCATATCGAAAGCCCGTTTGTCCCAGTCGTCATGACATCGCAAAAAATCAAATTTCAGTCCCAGGATTGGGATGAAAAAGTTTTTTTATCTACAGTGGATGGGGATCTTGAAATCGTAAAAACAAAAGCCCAGCAGCAGTTGAAAATTATCAATGGTTCGCTGGACCTAAAAGATGTTCAGGCCAATGTGGATATTATGCTTGGGGATGGTGAAATTAAGGCCAGTCATTCTCAACTGACGGGTTTTGTAAAACACTATAAAGGGAAATCACGTTTTGAAAATACACAATTTGAGCAGCTTAAATTATCTTTGTTTGATGTGCGGGCGCTGTTTGAAAATTCTTTCGGGCAACTTCAAGTTTTGCAAAAAAATGGTTCTGCAAAATGGACAGACTTTAAGGGCGAGCTTAAGGCTGACATCCTGGCAGCAGATTATGATATTGGGTTTCTTCCGGAGAGCTCAATTTTAGTTAAATCAGAAAAGGGTTCTACTGTTCTCAGGGGCCCTGTACTTAGAAATATAAAGTTAAATCTTGCTGCTGAATCCGGGGACTTGACCCTGAGTCCTCGCTTGCAACTCACGCAGGAAATTCGAGGCGTTTCTTATAAGGGTTTGCTTTCCGGAGAGGGCTTAAGATCGTCAGCAACGGTCCGCAGCATCGATGGTCGCATCGTGTTTAAATTACAAGATTAGGTTGACAATACTTTTGAAATCGAAGAATCCCTAAATATGAGCAAAAATAAAAATAAGAAGCAAAGCGTTAAGTCATCGAAATCACAGGCTCCAGTTAAAAAAACTGCCAAGCCAAGCAAGCCTGTGACGCAAAAGGCCACTAAAGAAAAAGTTGCGGCACGAAGCAGCAAAGCCCCAGCGAAGATCGACAAAAAGGATCTTAAAAAGAAACCCGCTGTTGAATCTAAAGTGGCCGATAAAAAAGAAAAAGAGGTCATTAAAAAACCCCTTGTCAGCAAACCTGCCGTGGTGACTGAATCTTCAAAAAATAAAAAACCTAAGAAGGCCAAAAAAGCCCAAGAGACCGATGAGATTCAAGATGATTTTATTGAAACCGATGGAACATCTGACGAGATCGGCGAGTACGAAGAAGAGTTAAAAGCCGTTGAAGAAATAGATAACGAAGTTGATGACGAAGAACTTTGGTCCTTAGATTCTAAAGAAAAAACAAATGATGAAGAGATTGTTCTTACTGATGCCGAAGGTAATCGCTACTGCAGAGCCCGTGACTGTGACCAGATCGGAACCGTTGATGGCTACTGCCGTTACCATTACCTTTTATTCTGGAAGAAAATCCAAGTTCGTAAAAAGATTTTAACAGATGGAAAACTAGAGCGTTACGTTGAAGAGTTAACAGCTCGTTACCCTGATAAGTTTTTAGAAATGATTCGTCGTGATTTAAGAACTCAAAAAGATTTCCTTGGCGCAATTCAAGAACTTGAAATCGACGAGGCAAATACAGAAAGTGAATTTGAAGAGGATGCACAGTCGTTTATTGATGAGGTTCGTGGCATGAACGAAACTGCATCTGTGGACGACGAAGAATTTTAGTGAATCTGCTCGATTGCACGATCGCTTAATTCTTTAAAGTAATCGACAAAGTCATTTTTGATATCATCGACCCGAACTGCTCTTTTGTAGTCGGGTTCGACGCCTTTATTTTCAATGACCTCAGAAAAAGGATTTTTTGAATCGACGGCAGTGCCGATTTGATAAATAGAGCGTGTTAAGTTCACCTGAAAATTTGAATTTAAAAGGGATCCAACGGGTTCGACATTTCCACCTAGTCCCGCGGTGCGCTGACCAAAGATTTTCGCCGTATTATTTTTTTTCATCAGCAAGGCAAACATATCAGCACAGGACATCGACAACTCATTGCTAACGACTAAAATTGGCTTTTTCCAAGTGTATGTAGCAGGCGAAAGTTTTGTGCTTACCAGGTCTTCGCTAATTGGCGGAGTCAAATCCTCGTTATTGTCATTGGCAGTTTCTGCAAGACTCCAAGACAGGCGAGCTTTTGTGATCAGGACAGAGTCCGACTCTGTGTTCTCAGTTTTTTTAAGTATCCGG
>DGYJ01000047.1:8265-13748 GCA_002396665.1 Bdellovibrionaceae bacterium UBA5009 | reverse complement strand
TTTTTTTAAGTATCCGCTTAAGAAGATCTAAATTCATACGGTCAACATTAAATCTATGAAGAACATTATTTGATTTTTGCGTGATAAATAATTTGTAAAAATCTTGGCAGTAGCTTCCGCCAGGGTTGTTTGTTTGATCGATAACCAACACATCAGAAGTAGCTTCATTTTCTTTTAACAATTCAGAATAGTATTTTAAAATAGTTTCTTGTCTTTCTGGCGTGGCGACGTAGCTTCCATTTCTAATCAATAGAATTTTTTTGCCATTGTGATCGTATTTAATAGCAAAAATATCCAAGTCATCAGCGGACAAGTTTAAATTTTGTTGTGACTGGTCTGATAGGCTGACTCTTTCAGTTTTAAAATTTTCTTCAACTGTTGGATTAAAAAAGAAAGGTTCAGTGTCCCCAACTAATGTCATGGAATTATTTGAAATTCTATAATTCAATTCAGACTCGTAAGCAGATTGGGATTTTACTTTCAAATTTTGCGAACCTTTGGAAGTCATACTGTTCGAGATCGCAGTGCTTGAGTTTGAATTGTTTGAAATTGCTGATGGGACTGAAAGAATAGTGCTGTCGCGGTAAGTAGCCCATGGAAGAATTAGGGTTGTCATTGTTCCGTCGGCCTTATGAACCACAACAGTGGAAGTTTTCGAGCTGGGTTTTAGTTCTGTCATATAGGCAGGTCTATTAAAGGCATGAACAATCAGATGCGCATTGGTTTCGTCATTGCCAAGATTGAGGTACAAATTAATTTTTCGCAAAATTTGTTTATAGGACAATCCATCAATACTTAAGACAATGTCACCCTTTTGGATTCCTTGCGAGTACGAGCTTGTGAGTTTGTGATCAAAGATAATCATTTTATCTTCTGCTGCAGTTAATAGAATTGGGATTCTGTAGGCTACAATTCCAGAGGACGTAAATGGGATAGATAGCTTAAAGTGACCATCTTTAAATTGGGAAATAAAACTCATCATATGACCGACGGTTTCGTCTTCATCTTGTGAGTTTTTAATTCGATTTTGTGTTTTTCGAACCATCTCATCAAGTTTAAGATTTAATGACTGCGTTTTGAATTCTAGTGGACCGTAATATTTTTTAATTAAAGTCACTAGTTGTTCAAAATCTTCAAGACTTTCGTTTTGTGTCAGCGGACGCAAATCTGAAGTCATCAGTGCGGGGGAATTTTTTGTATTTAAATTTCCATCGGTTTCATTTTGACGGGCAGAGCATGAAAACAAAATCGTAATACTGATAATAGTTATAATATAATTTAGTGTTTTCATTTTATCTTAACCCAGCTTCAATTTGTTTTTTAAGTGTCTTTGCCCAGGCTTTGCCAGCAGCAGGTGTTTTATGAAGTTTGTCTGGAACAGATGGATAGCCTTCAGTTCCAAGGGCTGTTGCTGGACGGCTGTCGATAAGTTTGCATTTAGCAAAGTCCACTTTAGTCTGTAAGGACTTATAAAAGGGATTTAAACCTGCTTCGAAGTCTGTGCGTTCAATGTGTGGCGGCCCAATCCAAAGACATGTCTTTGTGCGGTCCTGGGAAATAATCGAGAGCATATCTGAATAGTAGTGATCTGCTGTTTTTGACAAAAGCGAATTTGTTCCAAGGGCTACGATGATATTGTGGCTTGGATATTTTTTAATAAGGTTTTCAAACCGAGGAATTTGATAAGATCCATCACAACTGCTTTTCATCAGGACACCTGAATTGTTGACGAATCTTTTTTCGCAGGGCCAGGTTGTTTTTGTAACAAGTTTTCCAGTGCTTTGATCTTTTACATAGCGAGGTTCATTTTTACCTTGGATCCAGCTTTGCGCCTTAGATGCCACAGAGCAATAGGTCAGAACATGGTGTCCATCACGTGCAAGCTCGACAGTTAAGTTTTCCCCAAAGGGACCACAGGTTAGCGAATCGCCAACAATAAGGACCTGGGACGAAAACGAGCTCACGCTATAAAATACCAGTGCTAGGATTAAGATATTCAAACGCATCAACGGGCCTTTCAAAATTGAAGAAATCCTCGATATATCCATATACAAAGGCCAGGCCAATTCTATTGATTTTGAAGGGGTTTTTGGGCTGTGGAAACAGGATTAAACCGAATAGAGCCTTAGTTACCAGGTCCTACTTGTTTGTCGGGTCTAAGAAGTAACAAATATGGGCCCTTGTGGCCATTGGGTTGTCAGTGCAGATTGTCTTTTTTCTTTTTACGTGGTCGACCGAAAAGGCGCGGTCCCTTGTCGTCGGAAGCCTCATCGTCAGTAGCATCTTCCATGGACTCGTCATCTGTTTCATCGAATTCGTCATCATCGGAATCGTCAACTTCTGCGGTGATAAGGACATCATCCGCCAAAGAGGGTTCTTCATCGCCAAGAACATCCTCGACACCAGAAAGTTCTTCATCAATTTCAGCACGGGCCAAGGCGTCCTCATCGGATAAATCTTCTGCGTCTTCTTGAACAAGGGAGGCATCAATTTCGCTCAAGAGCTGATTAGCCTGGGCTTCTAAATCTGTATTCACGGTCGAGTATTGCAGATAAATTTTATGATTTTGAAAGGTGTATTCTTTCCAGTGAAGTGGGAAGTCCACGTCACCATCTTTTTCGACATACTCCAAAAGCATGCTGGCTGCCGAGTCCACGCACTCGTGTATTTTTTCCAGGGCGTCTTGTTTGTCTTGAGAGTAAGATTGGGAGACCTCAAAGTTAGCTTGTTTGATTCGACCCTTTTGAAGGTATCCAACGCGTAGCAGTATCTCTTCGGCGTAGATTCTTCCATCAACGATAAATTTGCCTTCGGTCACTAAATCATTGAAATTCTGATCGAATACCTCTTTGATCTGGTCCGAAAACTCCTTGGGGAAGGCGGTCCACTTTTTTGAGCTGCTCAGGCGTGGCTTCATGAAAAAATCTCCTAAAAAAGAAGGTCATCCTATATCCCAAGACTTCTTTTGACACAATGGGAAATTGTCTTTTATAAGGTTCAAAAACCAGATTTGTAAATTGTATAAATAAAAGTCTTTTTAAAGGGTTAGGTTCTTCATGAACGAAACAAATCAAGAACAGAAAATGTCCCGCAGTTTTTATATTTCGACCTACGGTTGTCAGATGAATGTGAATGACACCGATCGAATGGCCATGCTTTTAGAAATGTCCAACTATGAAGCTGTTAAAACTCCTGAAGAAGCAGATCTAATTATTATTAATTCTTGTTCGATTCGTGAAAAACCAGTTCATAAAGTTTATTCCGAAGTTGGAACCTATCGAAAACTAAAAGAGCTTAATCCAAAAATTAGAATTGGCGTTGGTGGCTGCGTTGGCCAGCAAGAAAAAGAAAAATTAATTAAAAACCAACCCATGATTGATTTTGTTTTTGGCACAGATACCATTGATCAACTTCCACAAATTTTAGCAGACCTAGACAATGGCGAAAATGTGACGGCAAAGGGAAAAGTTGTTCGTACGCAATTTGCCCATCGTGCCCCATACCATGTCGAGACCTTAGTTAAAAATCCTGGTGTATCAACCTTTGTAAATATCACTAAAGGTTGTGATAATTTTTGTACTTTCTGTGTTGTGCCTTACACCCGTGGGCGCGAAAAAAGTAGACCACTAAAACATATCATGATGGATGTTCAAACTTTGATTAAGCGTGGGGTAAAAGAAGTGACTCTGCTTGGTCAAAATGTGAATTCCTACGAAAGTGATTGCGGCGCTGATCTTGCCGATCTTTTAAAAACCTTGGCGGAAAAAACTGAACTTGAAAGAATACGCTTTACAACATCTCATCCTAAAGACTTTGATCAAAAACTTGTGGATGTCATGTATGAATGCCAACCCAAAGTCTGCGAATATGTTCATTTGCCATTCCAAAGTGGCAGCACAAAAATTTTAGAGCGCATGAATCGCAGATACACCCGTGAAGAGTATCTTGAAAAAATAGCGATGATAAAAAAAGCGATTCCAAATGTTGTTTTATCGACAGATATTATTGTTGGCTTCCCTGGTGAAACAGAAGAAGACTTTCAAGACACCATGAGGATGGTCCAAGAAGTTGGTTTCGAGACAATATTTGCCTTTAAATACTCGCCACGACCAAATACCAAAGCTGCACTTTTTGAAGACCAAGTGGATGAAAATGTGAAATCTGAGCGATTGAATCGTTTATTTGATATGCACGATCAAATGGCCTTCGAGATTGTGAAGCGTTATGAAAATCAAGTCCTTCAAGTCCTTGTTGAAAAAGCTGAAGCTGTTCGTGAAAATGAAGTTTCAAATCAGTTGGTTAAGCTTTCTGGACGAAGCACACAAAATAAGCTTATTCATTTCTTAGGTCGCGCGGATATGGTTGGAAAGACTTTACCTGTTCTAATTACGAAAGCTTTCCCTGCGGTTTTCCGCGGTGAAATCGTTGGTCTAGAAGATATTTTACTTGAATCAAACAACGAATCGGAGATCCGAGCTTGAGCGAAAATTTAGATCTTAACTCATTATTGAAGGGACAACTTTTCTTTTCTTCTGAAAGCGAAGATGAAGAAGTTTTTCATCAAGATGATTTGATTCAGCTTTTTCCTTTTGGAGTCAGTTTAACGACGGACACTCAAAGACCATTTTTGCTTTTAAAAGACAATACACAGGAACTTACACTTCCGGTGGCGTTAAGCCCCCTTGAGGCTGGAATTACTCTTGGGCAATTCAATAAGCAGCACTTGCCAGTGAGTCCCCATAAATTCACCCATGAATTGATGAGATCCTTGGATATCAAAGCCGTGCAAGCTGTTTTTGTTCAAATTAAAGGTGTAAGCCAATTTATTAGAATATATTTAAGCGGTCATCCGACAACAAATTCAATCAAGGTCAAAGCGGACGAGGCAATGTCCCTTTGTCTTTCACTTGGAATTTCGCTGTTTGCAACAAAGTCATTCATTAATCAAAGCAAACTTTTAAATGCTCAAATAGATGGACTGACTCAGGGTCTGCTTAAAAATCAGAAGATATTGAATCAAAATAACTCAACCTTTCACTAAGGAGTCCTATGCAAAATATCATTTCAGCTCGTGGCAAAACCCCCCAAGTTGGAAGTGATTGTTTTGTTGCGCCCACTGGTTTTTTGATCGGCGATGTGACCTTAGGTGATAAATGCTCGATTTGGTTCAATGTCACTTTAAGAGGCGACGTGATGCCAATTAAAATTGGAAAAGAAGTGAATGTGCAAGATGGTTCAACCCTGCATGGAACATTTAATAAATGCGGTGTTGAAATTGGTGACCGCGCCACCATTGGCCATAACGTCGTTCTTCATGGCTGTAAAATAGGTCGCGAAACCCTGATCGGCATGGGGAGCATTGTCATGGATCAGGCCGAAGTTGGTGATCATTGCATCGTTGGGGCAGGAAGTCTAATTACAGAGGGCTCAAAGTTTCCGAATGGGTCTCTGATTCTAGGGCGTCCTGCAAAAGTTGTTCGTGA
>DGYJ01000047.1:0-8111 GCA_002396665.1 Bdellovibrionaceae bacterium UBA5009 | reverse complement strand
CCTGCAAAAGTTGTTCGTCAACTCACTGCTCAAGAGATGGACTTTTTACCCCGCTCCGCTGACAATTACTTACTCTATAAAACCTGGTACTCGGCAGATTCTGCATCGGAGGCAAAGTGAGCAATACAAAATGGCCCTACGCTTTAACCTATGACGATATTTTACTTAAACCCCAGTACTCGGCGATCATCCCTTCAGAGGTCACACCTCGAAGCTTTTTTGCCAGGGATAAATTTTTAAATTCACCAATTTTGTCCTCGGCCATGGACACAGTCACAGAAAATAAAATGGCCAGGGCTTTAGCTCAATTGGGTGGGCTTGGAATTATCCACAAAAACATGAGCATTGAAAAGCAAGCTCTAGAAGTCGAAAAAGTAAAAAAATATGAAAGTGGAATGATTCAAGATCCCATCACTCTTGGTCCTGATAAGTTAGTTAAAGAGGCCCTTGATTTGATGAGCAAGTATTCAATCAGTGGAGTTCCCATCACAGTGGATGGAATGCTGGTTGGAATTTTAACAAATCGTGATCTTCGTTTTGAAACAAATGTCGATCAACCAATTAAAAATTTAATGACAAAAGAAGGTCTTGTTACTGCTGTCGAAGGCACGACCTTAGATCAAGCTAAAAAAATTCTGCAACAGCATCGAATCGAAAAACTTCCGGTGGTTGATAAATCAGGAAGACTTAAAGGATTGATCACAATTAAAGATATTGAAAAAGCCCAGGCCTTTCCGCAAGCGACAAAAGATGGTCGTGGCCGTCTATTTGTTGGGGCTGCAGTTGGTGTGGCAGGGGAAACTTTTAAGCGCGTAGATGCCCTTGTGCAAGCCGGTGTGGATGTTGTTTGCGTCGACACGGCCCATGGACACTCGAAGAATGTCATCGAAACAGTGAGGCATATTTCACAAAATTTTAAAAATATCATTATTGTTGCTGGCAATGTTGTCACAGCCGAAGGAACAAAAGCCTTGTTTGATGCCGGTGTGGATGTTGTTAAAGTTGGCGTTGGTCCTGGAAGTATTTGCACCACACGAGTTGTTGCAGGTGTTGGAATGCCGCAAATTTCAGCCATCATGGAATGTTCTGAAGTTGCAAAAAAATTAGGTAAAACAATTATTGCTGACGGTGGAATTAAATACTCTGGCGATCTGACAAAAGCTTTAGCGCTTGGTGCGAACTCTGTCATGATTGGGAATCTTTTAGCTGGAACCGACGAAGCACCTGGGGAAACTATTCTATTTCAAGGTCGAACCTATAAAGTTTACCGCGGAATGGGTTCATTGGGAGCAATGTCCGAAGGTTCAAAAGATCGTTATGGCCAAATGGATATTTCGGATGCTGAAAAATTTGTTCCGGAAGGAATCGAAGGAAAAGTTCCTTACAAAGGAAGTTCAAGCGGAGTGCTTTATCAGCTGGTGGGTGGCTTAAAATCAGGAATGGGTTATTTGGGAGCACAAAACGTTGAAGAACTTCAAAGAAAAGCCCAGTTTGTGCAAATCAGTCCCCAGGGACTTCGTGAATCCCATGTCCATGATGTGAGCATTACAAAAGAAGCGCCAAATTACCGCTTAGAATAGTTTTTGAAATAAATTTTAGAGGGGTTTCATGTCTGTCAAATCAGATGGTTTTTTAATTTTAGATTTTGGTTCCCAAGTGACTCAATTGATCGCTCGACGTTTGCGCGAATTGAATTATTATTCTGAAATTAAAAGCTATAAAACACCCATTGATGAAATCAAAAAAATGAAGCCTAAGGGGATTATTCTTTCCGGGGGGCCAAACTCTGTCTATGAAGCTGGGGCTCCCTACAGAAGCATCAAAGAGCTTCAAGAAATCGCACCACTTCTTGGAATTTGCTACGGATTGCAACTGATCTGTCACGATTTGGGTGGTGAAGTCGAGTCCGCTCAACACAGAGAGTACGGCTATCAAAATATTGTGTATCATAATACTTTTTCCGATTTTTCATCTCTTCAAAAAGTTTGGATGAGCCACGGCGATGTTGTTAAAAAAGTTCCCAAAGGATTTGAAATTTTAGGCACAACAGAAAATCATCCCGCCGTGGTGAAGGGGCCAAATATTCTTGGGGTGCAATTCCATCCCGAGGTCGCCCACACTGAAAACGGAAATGATGTGTTTAAATATTTCGCCAAGATGTGCGGTGCTATCCCCTCTTGGAATGCGGGATCAATGTTAGCTACTTTAAAAGAAGAAGTTTTAAAACAAGTCGGGGAGACAAGTCATATTTTATGCGCTCTGAGTGGGGGAGTGGACTCCTCTGTTGTGGCTACCCTACTGACACAAATTTTAGGAGCAGAACGAGTTCATTGTGTTTTCGTGAACAACGGCTTGCTTCGCAAAGACGAATACGAAACAGTTCTGAGAGACTTTGAGGGTTTGGGATTAAATATTAAAGGCGTTGATGCAAGAAATGAATTCTTATCAGCACTTAAAGGCCTGACAGATCCCGAACAAAAAAGAAAAGCCATTGGTCGAGTGTTTATCGAAGTTTTTGAAAAGACCATTGGCAACAAAAATCAATTTCAGTTTTTAGCCCAAGGAACACTTTATCCTGATGTCATTGAAAGCGTTTCAAGTATTGGGGGAAGTGTAACAATTAAATCCCATCATAATGTCGGTGGCTTACCAGAAAAAATGAAACTGAAACTTGTTGAACCTGTGCGCTTACTTTTTAAAGACGAGGTTCGACGTTTAGGTTTAGAGTTAGGCTTGCCTGCAAAACTGATTCAACGACATCCATTCCCTGGACCAGGACTTTCAATACGAGTGATCGGCGAAGTGACTGAAGAAAAATTAAAAATTCTTCGCGAAGCAGATGCTGTATTTATCAATGCCCTTCGCGAAAAAAATCTTTACGATAAGATTTGGCAAGCTTTCTGCGTTCTATTGCCTGTGCAAACCGTGGGCGTACAAGGTGATGGAAGAACCTATGACTCTGTTCTTGCACTGCGAGCGGTAACGTCCAGTGATGGGATGACTGCCGATTGGTATCCATTTGATTTTGAATTTATGCGCGAAGTATCGAATCGTATCACTAACCAGGTGAAGGGTGTCAGTCGTGTTGTTTACGATGTCACCAGCAAACCTCCAGCAACAATTGAGTGGGAATAACGAATGAGTTTTGTACATCTTCATGTTCATTCTGAATATTCATTGCTTGAGGCCGCTTGCCGGTTAAAAGGCATTGCGAAAAAGGCTGCTGATGATCAAATGCCTGCCGTGGCCTTGACTGATAATGGGAATATGTTTGGCGCAATCGAGTTCTATTTTGCATGTAAGGATAAAAACGTTAAGCCAATCCTTGGGCTTGATGCTTATATTGCCCCAGGCTCTCGTTTTGAAAAAAATCAAAATATTGAAAACGGCAAAGTTGGCCCAAAACGATTAGTCTTTCTTGCACAGTCTTTTAAAGGGTATCAGAACCTTTGCTCACTTTCGACGGCAGGCTATCAAGAAGGTTTTTATTGGAAGCCCAGAATTGATTATGAAGTTATCGAAAAGTTTAACGAAGACCTGATTGTTTTAACTGGTGGACTTCGTGGCGAGATCGCAGATTCTTTTTTAAAAGAAGGTCCAGATCAAGCCTTGGAAAAAATTCGAAAATTAAAAAACATCTTTGGTGACAGACTTTATTTAGAAATGAATAAAACCGGAGTCGCCGAATGGAAGCAAATCAATCCGTTTTTAATTGAGGCCTCAAAAATCACCGGCGCACAACTTGTGGCGACCAATGATGTGCACTATTTAACCCAGGACGATCAAATCGCCCAGGAAGTTCTTGTCTGCATTGGTACGAATAGAACTTTGCAAGATGAATCCCGTTATCGTCTTGGGTCCAGTGAATTTTATTTTAAATCGACAAAAGAAATGGAGTCTTTGTTTAAAGATATTCCAGAAGCTATTCAAAATACGATTGAAATTGCTGATCGATGTAATGTTCAATTCAAATTAAAAGACGACAAAGGCAAGGCCATTTACCATCTTCCAACTTTTCCAACAGAAGTTGGAGCAACTCTGAAAGAAGAGATTGCCCATCACGCAAAGGCTGGACTGCTTGAGCGTTTTGAAGAAGCTGCGGCAAGGGATGAAGCTATACCAGAAGAAAAAAAGCCGGAATACTTTAGTCGTCTTGACTACGAACTTTCTATTATTGATCGCATGGGCTTCAATGGTTACTTTCTTATCGTTCAAGACTTTATCAACTGGGCGAAAAAAAATGATATCCCAGTGGGTCCTGGACGGGGATCTGGAGCCGGTTCACTTGTTGCCTATAGTTTAAAAATCACAGATTTAGATCCAATACCTCATTTTCTACTTTTCGAGCGTTTCTTAAATCCTGAACGTATTTCAATGCCGGACTTTGATATCGACTTCTGCCAAGATCGTAGACAAGAAGTAATCCAGTATGTGACTGACAAATATGGCCAAGCTTCTGTTTCGCAAATTATCACTTACGGAAAGCTTCAAACGCGTGCAGCCCTTAAGGATGTCGGTCGCGTTCTTGGAATGCTGTTTGCCGATGTAGACGTTGTTTCAAAGTTAATACCTGACAAATTGGGAATTAGCCTGAAAGACTCTATTGAACAAGAGCCCCGAATTCGTGAAATGATGGAAATGAATCCACAAATCGCCACACTAATGGATCTTGCACTTAAAGTCGAAGGTCTTGTTCGACATGCAGGGATCCATGCCGCTGGTGTTATCATCGCCGACGGTCAGTTGATCAAACACGCACCACTTTATCGAGGGGCGGATGGTGAAAACGTTGTTCAGTATGATATGAAGCATGCTGAAAAAATTGGATTGATCAAATTCGACTTCCTTGGACTAAAAACTTTAACTCATATAAATCACTCATTAAAGCTGATCGAACGAAATCGTGGGATTAAGATTCAGTCTAAAGATATTCGAATTAATGACCCTGGAATTTACCAGTTGATGTCTAAGGGCGACACTGCCGGGGTGTTTCAGTTCGAGGGTGATGGTATCACTGATGCCACTAAAAAAATCAAGCCCTCTGGCTTTGGCGATATCACTGCGATCACATCACTTTATCGACCGGGTCCAATGGCAAATATTCCAGAGTTTGCAAAACGTAAAAATGGTGAAAGCCCAGTCGAGTATCTTCTTGAAGACACAAAGGAAATACTTTCAGAGACCTATGGAATCATGGTTTACCAAGAGCAAGTGATGGGTATCGCATCCAAAATCGCAGGTTACAGTCTTGGTGAAGCCGATATGCTTCGTCGAGCCATGGGTAAAAAGATCAAAGAAGAAATGGATCAACATAGATCCAGATTTTTGAAAGGTGCCGAAGAACGGGGCCATGATAGAAAAAAATCCGAAGAGCTTTTCGATTTAATGTATAAATTCGCCGACTACGGATTTAATAAATCCCATGCAGCGGCCTACAGTGTGGTCACGGCGCAAACGGCATGGATTAAAAATTATTATCCCGCCGAGTTCTTTGCTGCATTACTTTCTACAGAGATCGGCGACACAGATAAGGTTGTAAAATACGTCAAGGATGCTCAAAAACGTGGCCTCAAAGTACTTCCTCCGCATATCAATGTTTCAGATTATATGTTTAACGTAAAAGGGGATGATATTTACTTTGGTCTTGGAGCCATTAAAGGTGTTGGTCAAGCGGCTGTTGATGCCATACTTGAAGCCCGTGCAAATCAAGAAACTGGGCAGTTCAAAACTGTTGAAGATTTTTTCTCAAGTGTTGATTTAAGAAGAGTAAATAAAAAAGTTATCGAATGCATGATTAAGGCAGGGGCCTTTGATGGTCTTGGTTTTCATCGTTCTCAACTTTTACAGCACTATCATATTTTTTTAGATTTCGCCCAGGGTGTTCACAAAGATAAAGAGCTTGGTCAGTTTTCACTTTTTGATCTTGGTGAAAAAGAAGAAACAAAAATCGAAATCCCTGCCACTGAACCCTGGAATCGAAACGCTTCACTGGCCTACGAAAAGGAAGTTCTTGGGTTTTACCTGAGTGATCATCCCCTGAAGGGTTACGAAAAAATCGCAAGGGTTTGGACCAGTGGAAATGTTTCTGATTTGCCACAATTAGCTGGCGAACCTGCATCCCCACAATCATCGCCGAATCCAAACCCGCACGAAAGAAGACGGGATCAGAAGAAACGGGTGATTTTGATGGGTCTTATTACCGAAATGCGCGAAGTGATCACAAAAAAGGGGACACGCATGGCCTTTGCAAAAATTGAAGATCTAACGGGATCTAGCGAAATGATTGTCTTCCCCGATACTTTTGCAAAATACGAAAGCCTTCTTAAGTCTGATCAAGCCTTGCTTATGGGCGGAACCTTAGAAAACGACGAAGGACAGATTAAAATCATGGCAGACACTTTTTCAACAATCCAAGACCTATTGAAAAAGATCAAAAAGGTCATTCTTCGCCTAGATATGATTGATGTTTCAAAATACGAGGGACTGAATAACTTACTTGCTCAACATCCAGGAAGTACCGATGTCGAATTCGAAATTAAAATGGAAGATGATAAAAAAGTTAAACTAGATCTTGAAACTCCAGTTCAAATCGCCATGAGCCACGACTTCATCGAGCAAGCTCATAGTCAATTTGGGGGGACTGATTTTATCGAGTTACGATCAAATTAATGAAAATAAACATGCGAAACATAATATTTTTATTGCCGTTTCTACTATTAAATAAAGTATATGCGGATCGACAAGTAAAAGAAATCGTTCTGAAGACAGAGAGTTCCTTATTGGAGCTCTCCCCTGCAGTGGTGGAGGCGCAAAAAAAAGTTATTCAGAGCTTTTCTGAGCAACTTATTTCTGGAATGCTTTCCGCAGATCAATTTAAGAGTAAAAAAAAGAAGCTCAATCAGTTTGTTTTAAATTCCTGGACCAAGTACATATCGCAAATCAAAGTCCAATCATCTAAAAAAATGAAAGATCATTTTGAAATCGAATTTAAGCTTGTGTACTCGGAAGACATTTTAAAAGAACTTCTGACTGAAAAAAATTTTTTAGCAGAAACTGATCGTTTTTTAAAAATTTTGCCACTTATCGAATGGATAGACGAGGATCACAAAGTCATTTATCAATGGTGGCGACATCGTCTAACAAAAGAAAAGCTAGACCTTTATACAAAATCATCTGCAGCCTATGAGCAGATGAAATCTTCATTCTTTGAACAGGGGATACTTTTAAGCAATCCCCTGGATCAAAAGTTCTATGATATCTTGCCTGATCCAGTTAAAGTCGATCAACTGACTGATGAGAATTTGATTTTAATCAGTCGCTTAACCAAGCATCAGCTTTTAGCCCTTGGAAAAATTAAATTTACTCCTCAAAACGAAAATGAAAAACCACAAGTCAGTATTGAATTTGATATTATGAACCCACTGACAAATAAAAAAATCTTGAGTTTCGAAAGAAAAATCTTAGACAAGTCATCATGGTTTGAATCGGTAAATCTTCAGAATGATTTGATTGAAGAGCTTAAAACGTCGAGTCCTGATTTGGCCTCGCAAATATATGAAAATTGGCAAAGGGGAACTCTTAACAGTCAGACGTATCGTCTGGATATTCTTGGACAATTTAACCTTGAAGATCAGACTAAAATTAAAAATTTACTACAAACTAAAATTCCTGAAATACGAATGATCAAAGAAAGAACTTTTAGTCTTAAGCAGCTTTCTTACGAGGTCGAAACCCAATTGACAAGCCAGAGCTTGAGCGAAAAAATAACTAAGATACCGGATTTAAAATTGAAAAAAGACACTACTGCAGATTTGCATTTTGTCAGGGAGCCCACCCATGAGTAAAAAAATTTTCGTCTTGATCGGTTTATTGTCCATTTTTTCTTGCTCATCATTTGAAAGAAAAAACGAAGTTTTACGCAAAGAAGTTCTTCCGTCAGCTCAAGATTCACGCGCTAAATCCGGAGCAGAAGCTCCGCGAAAACGAGTGGTTGTACTGCCTATAATTGATCGCACCGAAATCCAATCACCGACAACGAATCAAGTGGCTCAACGGGCCCTGATTATGGACCTGAACAAGACTGGCGACGTGATTGCATTTGCTCAAGATGA
>DGYJ01000029.1:109938-112477 GCA_002396665.1 Bdellovibrionaceae bacterium UBA5009 | reverse complement strand
GTCACTTTTTCAAATTTCTGCATCTTAAAGTAAGCCTCGGCCATAAAGAAATAACTCTCGACTACAAATGGCGACGTTGGGTATTTTGAAATCAATTTTTCTGCATCCTTAACAACGCTTTTGAAGTCGTTTTCATTAAACTTAACTGTCAAACCCTGGATTAAAACAGAAGACAAATCCATCGGCGGCAAACTTGATGGTGACCGCGAAACTGAAAGTATATTTTTTGCCATCATTGTTTTTTGAAGACTTGGATTTTTTTCAACCCAACCTGCAACACTGGTTTGAAAATCTTGTAAACGATAAGACAGGATTTGGTTTTGCATTTTAAGATCTTCAAGCTCTGATCTTAAAACAACAACTTCGTGCTCAGCCGCAGGGTCTATTGAAAAGAAATTCTTAAAATGCAAGAATCCCATCACGAGCCCGCAAAAAACGACAAAGCTAAAATTTAAAAAAAGAAGAGACTTTCTCATCCCTGTTTTCATCGGTCGACAGAGGGGAAAACTATAGAGCAAGACCTTTCTCAATTTGAGAAAATAAGAAAACTAGACCCTGTGTGAATTTATAAATGATTACATTGCATCTGGGGTCGGAACATTGAGGATCTGCAATCCACCAGTGATGATTCTTTCGGTCGCCAAGACCAGAGCTAGCCGAGATGATTGAACCTGACCATCATCACCTAAAATCCGATGCTTATGGTAAAAGGAACTGAAGTGACCACAAACGTCCAAAAGATACTGCGCCAATATATTTGGCTTGTAAGCGTCGTAGGATTTACGCAAAACATCTTCGTACTGAAGTAAGGAAAACATTAGTCTTTGCTCTTCAAAAGAATCCAGACCTTGAACATTTTCCAATGAAATTTTTTGATCATATTTTTTAATCAAACTTCGGCATCGAACAACTGTGTACTGAATATAGGGGCCGCTATCCCCATCAAAACTCAGAATACGATCCCACTCAAAATCCACATTTTTTGTTCGATCATTCAACAAGTCATGAAATGTGACAGCACCAATAGCCACTTGTTCCGCCACTTTTTCTTTATTTTCTAAACTTGGATTTTTTTCTGAGATCAATTGACGAACCATTTCGATGGCTTTTTTAATAACATCTTCAAAAAGAATCACACGACCTTCTCGGGTCGACATTTTTCCATCTTTAAACTTGTACAGACCAAAGCTGATATGGTGATAGTTTTTAACCCAAGAAAAGCCCAATAATTCAAGCACCCTGAAGACTTGTTTAAAGTGAAGTGACTGTTCTTGACCAACAACATAAAGAACCGAATCCGCCTTTTGAACATCATGTCGATAGATCGCTGCAGCCAGATCCCCCGTTGCGTAGATTGAAGCTCCGTCGCTTTTTTTAATCAGACAAGGTGGCATATTTTCTTTTTCTTCAAAAAAAACGACCTGGGCCCCTTCACTTTCTTGTAGCAATTTCTTTTCTTCAAGAAGTTGAATAACAGCTTCCATTTTATCATTGTAAAAAGACTCACCAAGAACAATGTCATGCCGAGTCCCAAGCATTTTGTAGATTTTGTTATAATCCTTAAAGGAAATGTCGATGATTTTTTTCCAGATCTGCAGAATCCTTTCATCGCCCTGCTCAAGGCGTTTAAAAGTTTCCGCACCCTTTGTTTCCAGTTCGGGATTTTGAGCAGCCTCATTGTGAAAGCGAACATACAGTTCTAACAATTTTTGCATGGGCTCTTCATCAAAGTTGGTTTCCTTGGCCCAGTTCTCGATGGCCCATGCCAGTTTACCAAACTGACTTCCCCAATCGCCAATATGATTTACTGCAATCACCTGCAAACCTTGGGATTCAGCTAAATTTCTTAAAGCCTGACCAATCACAGTTCCACGCAAATGTCCTATGTGCATTGGTTTTGCAATATTTGGAGATGAAAAATCGATCACAACTTTTTTACCAGACTGTCGCTGGCTATGACCGACTTGCCCACTGGTTTTAAACGAACCAAAGGTCGCTTCTTTAATGGCCTCGATATTGAACTTAAAATTAACAAAACCTTGAACTGGCTGAATCGATTCTACAGTTTCAATTTGATTTTTTAATAATTCTGAAACTTCAGCAGCCCACTGGATTGGATTCTTTTTTTGATCCTTCGCAAGGCTATAAAGTGGAATCGCTAAATGCCCATGTTCATAAATTTTAGGAACTTCAAGCAAATTATAAATTTTTTCACTGTCAAGGTTTAGCGCACGGGAAAGTGGTGTAATTATTTGGTCTTTAAGGCGATTCAGCATGCCAACAACCTACCTTTTATTTTGCATCATTTCAATTTTTTTTGAAACCCGAGGTCTGGCTCATTTTTAATTGACGAAAATGTCTTTTAACTTTAAACAATCCTACCCTATCTGAGCAGAAAAAGGAGACCTTCGGATGAACAAAGCACAACTTATCTCAAAACTTTCTGAAAAAATTAAATTGAGCAAAGTTGAATCCGAAATGTTCCTTGATGCGACTCTGGAAATTATACAAAAAACTGTCGCCGATGGCGATGATGTGA
>DGYJ01000029.1:104223-109765 GCA_002396665.1 Bdellovibrionaceae bacterium UBA5009 | reverse complement strand
ATGGCGATGATGTGAAACTCGTTGGATTTGGGACTTTTTCTAGAAGTTCACGAAAAGCACGTCCTGCTCGCAATCCAAAAACAGGTGAAAAATTAACAATCCCATCCCAAAGAGTCCCCCGCTTTAAAGCCGGAAAAGACTTTAAAGATTCTGTGAACACTTAAAGCTTGTTTTCAGCCGATGAGGCTAGGCTTATAAACGATCTGATTTGCTTTTAAAGCTTGGTGGCAACGACTCTACGATTTCCGCAATTTCGTAATATATTTGATCAAAGGATTCGTGACTCCAATCCTTTCTTAGAAGCGACACAAGGGTCTTTAGACTTAGTGTTTTGGTTCTGTATCCAACAAAAAGACGCTCACCCATAATGCCGCCCAATATTTGCGCCGCTCGTAGATAACTTGTCTTACGTTTTGGAACGAAGTTAAATCTTTCGCTTTTTCGCTGGGTTAAAATCAAGAGCTCATGCATCTTTTGAGCAAGGGCCAGCTTCAAAGTCTCTTTTTCATTCTCTTGAATGCTTTTATTCGAAAGCATCTTTTTAACGTCATACAAGGTCTCGGTTTTACGCTTTGGATTGATCACCTTTGAACCAAAATAAGAAAGGGCCTCGAGCCAAATAAGACGCTTAAAATCGCTTGGCAGCTTCATTTTCCAAACACGAATTTGAGCTGTTTTAAAATTAAGATAAAGCATCGCCAAAGCCGCCGCATGATTAATAGAAAATCGCGACAAATAGGCCAAATTCAGCTGGGGCAGATAAAAGGAGCGCTCTTCCTCAATCATAAGCTCAACAAGTTCACCTTCGTTCTTATCTAACCCAGACTCAATCAGCTTCCAGAGCCCATCATCCTGGGCCGAGTAGACCGACAAATCAGACTCGTCAATTTCGATTTGAAATTCTTTTGAAAGAAGCTTTACGTATTGAGCAATATGATCCGTATTATCAGTTGTCTCATCGTCTAACTCCAAATCATAGGTTTGCTCAAGATAAAGCAGATAGTTCTGCCACTTCACCCAGGGCGGAACATTGATCAGCCCAAAAGAACTCTGACTCCAACGAACGACGTCCACATCGGCTTCTTTTTCGTTTTTCAACAAATCAAAATAAATTTTCTCTGGGTTTTGAAAAACCTTAACCAACTGCCCCCGTCTATTTAGAATTGGAATATTGGCCTTTAAGTTTGCTGGCAAATGAGCTTCTGCCAAATGCAGGTCGCCATAGATAACAATCCAGCGATGATCTTTTAGCGGTTCACTTGTAAACAAATCCCGCAGACGTTTTGCAACCCATTCGTCATGGGATCTTAACTGGGTTCTTTTAGAGGTATTCGACCTATTAAGTGCAAAAACCTGAACATCATTTTCCTTGGCCCAAACAAAAAGTGGACGGTAATGCTCCCAGGCAAAGCCCCACTTTTTCTTCCACTGAATAGACTTTAAAAACTCTTGCTCACCAAGTTTGCCTTGAATGAATTTATCAACTTTAACTTGATCCTCGATAAACAGACATTCTAACCCTAAGGCAATAGGACGATCATGCGTAAGCTTCTTTAAAAGCCGAAGGTGGGATTTCTGCGACTGCTGCAGGGGGTGAAAATCAGCAAGTAAAACCATTGAAGCCGCGTCAAGGGCCTTCAATAACTCTTCCGAGCTTGAAATCGACCACTTCTTGCGAAGGTCAGCTTCATATTTTTTACGGTAATTTGAAATATCCTTAGATTCAGCGCCCAATCGCCATTGAACTTGCTCAGTGATCTGTTTGTAAAATTCTTTTTTAATTTTATACGGAATCAAATTTTTCGCCACTCTGCAGCTCCAATGACGTTGCGAAAGAAGAAACTTCATGGTCTCATACACTTATGGAAAATAAAAACAAAAAAATACTACTTCTTGGACTGATCTCGACCCTTATCGCCGTTGGAATCCATACTTATCTAACGATGAAATACTATTCACTTAACTTTGGCTTCGCCTCTGGATTCAGTGCTTGCAATATTAACTCTTTGTTTAATTGTGATGCCACAACGGCAAGTTCCTATTCCCAATTTTTAGGATTGCCGATTGCTTTATGGGGAGCCTGCCTTAACTTAATTCTGTTTTTGTTTTTATCCATTTCCTATACCGGATTTGCAGAGCGCCCTGACCGCGCCCACAGGGCCGGCCTGATCCTGTCTGCAGTTTCTGTCCTTGCCACTTTAATCATGGGATCAATCTCAACATTTGCTCTTGGTGTGATCTGTCTTTTTTGCTTAGCCACTTACATTTTGTCGTTTTTGATACTCTTTTGCGCATGGAAAACATCAGAAAAAACAAAGTCTTGGGCTGATGAAATCGGAAATTACTTTACAGAAGAAAAATGGATTCTCGTCCTATTCGCTTTTGTTCCAGTTGGCAGCTTTATATCCAACAATATGATTCGATCAAATTATGGGTTAAGTCGATTAGACTCCATCGTCGCAGAGAAAACCTTAAACTGGGTACAGGATAAAAAGATCGAACAATTCGATCCACAGCAAGGACTGGTCCTACAAGGTCAAGATAAGCCAACAATGACAATTGTTGAATTTGCAGATTATCTTTGTCCGCACTGCAAACACGCCTACCCAAGCCTTCATGTATTCACTCAAGCAAGACCCGATGTTCAGCTTATCTTTAAAACATTCCCGCTGGATGGGTCCTGCAATCCTGACCCCAACATGGGCCCTGGCGGCGATGGTCTTCGCTGCAAGCTTAGCCTTGCCACTATTTGCCTCGAAAAACTCTACAAGCAAGGATGGGAGTCCCATCATTTTATTTTTGACCATCAAGAAGAATTTTACAGCCTGAACAAACCAGACGAGGCCCTTCAAAAAATTTGCGAAAATTTTCCCAAGGCCGATTGCGACCAAGTGAAGCAATGTATTGGGTCTGAAGATGCATTAAATACATTAAAAAGGCAGGCCCAAGAAGGCATTAAGGCAAAAATCTCAGGAACTCCTTCGATATTCGTCAACGGAAAGTTGCTCAATGGCGGACAAGCCATTCCAATCCTTGAAAGTGTTTATCGCGAGCTTAAAAAATAATTGTTTTTCTAGCTACCAGCCAATGGATCCAAAGATCCAGGCCGCAAACTTATCAAGAACATCCTCAAGAACCACAGTGCCTGTCATCGCCAGGCCTCCAGTTACTTCCATTGCAAACCAAACCATAACTAAAACCATGGCAGCAATCCACAGGGCTCGAATAATGTAAATAGTCGAGCGCGCATCTTCAATGCGCAAGTCGCTTTCAAGTTTTTCAATTCGGCGAAGTATAAATTTCAATTCACCATAATGCTCTTTAAATTTTTCGCGGAGTTCTTGCTGTTTGGCCCTCGTCAACGAACTGATTCCATCAAAATTTCTTTTGGCCTTAATCGCGTAGACCAGGTCCCGCGCGTGATTCAAATACCTCTTTGCCCGTGGCAAAAAATTTGGAAATTCTGAATCAGTTTCTGAAAATATTTTCAACTCTTCCAAGGCCTTATCGTAGTTTTCTTCAAGAACAGATTGAAGAACAACATTTCTTAAGCTTCCAGGTTCTCCAAAATCACTGGCCTCGATTTTTAGATCGAAAATAAATGACTCTTCTGATTTTTTCGCATTCTCTTTGACCTGATTCAGAATCTCAGGTGTAGCGATAATTTTTGGAGCACCCATAGAAATAATATCGGCTATAAGACCAGAAACTAAACCAGTAGTTAGTCCAGTTTCTAGCCTTTGGTTTGACGGACTCGACCCAATTTGAAACAATAATAATGCAAGTCAAGGACGACTAGCAAAGGATCAAAAATGAGTCAAACTTCTGTACAGAACTTTCCCCTTTCTCACCTCGAGTTCACCAAAGATTTTAGCAGGTCAGAATTAAGTAAAGATGTTCTAAAGTCTGCGACACTTGAAACCTTACTTAGTCAGCACGAAGAAACTTTGAATCGCCTTAAAGTCAGCCTACGTCGACAATCTAGACTTGAAGATGAAATAGAACAATCACGCCTTCAGATCGAGTCCCTTAAGGGCCAACTTGCTGAGCGCGAAGACTACAAAGCTGTCGAGCAAGAAAAACATCAACTTTTTGCCCAAAGAATTCTTGAACTTCAAGAAATCAATGATCAGCTGTCAGCACTTTCAAAACAACAAATGGAGCAGATCGAACTTTTACAATCTGACAAGGCCCGCAACGACAAGTACCACGATAAAATTAAAAACCAGGTTCGCCCATACATTGAACAATTGAAGGCATTCAGCGAACAAATTCAGCAAAAAAATAAAAACTTAGAAAATCAGCTCAATATTAAAACTGTGCAAATCAATGAACTTAAGACTCAAATTGATAGTCTTGCTGAAAATTTACAAATTCAATCTGTAGCTCAGGCACAGCAAAATTCAGAACTCATTCAAAGCTACGAAGCCGAGCTTGAATTCAAATCATCGGTCATCGCAGATTTACAAAACAAAATCACCGAACTGACCAATCAAAATAAAAAATTAATGCAGGCTTTTGATCGTCAGGTCGAGGTTGAAAATCAATTGATAGAGACCCAAAGACTTTTTGAAACACAAAAGAAAAATTTCGAAGATGAAATCCTGCGCCTGCAAAACTCGAACAATGAACTGAATCGCAACTTTGTACGCAGCGAGCTCGAAAGAACAGACTATCATCAACGTCTACTTGTTGACAGCGCCGAAATTGATGACTTAAAAAAGAAAAATCTTGAACTTCAAAATCAGCTCGAGAGCTTACGCTATATGTGGAATGCAAAAAATGAAGAGGCTGAAAAGTATAAGAAATCCTTAGAGTCTCTTGAAAAGTTAAATATTGATCTTAGCACTAAAATTCAAGAGATCAGAGATAGATCTAATCTATCCATGTAAGTTCGGCTTTTTCCAAGCTGTCATGAAGCTCTAAGCCCTGCATATCGTCTAACAAGAGCATACGCTTAAAATCAGAGCTTAATCCAATAATGCGGCATTGGTTTTGAGCCTGGATTTCTTTGATAGCTTGAAAAAACGCCTGAATCCCCGTAGAGCCCACAAAGTTTAAATTGCTCAATGAAAATACAATTTTTTGCCCTTGGAACTGCCTAAGACAGGCATTTTTGAACAGCGGAGTTTTATCTATATCAAGTCGACCTGAAATTTTAATCACTGTGTAAGATTGTCCATTTTCGACTTGAGCTACCATTCAGCCTCCGATGCCATGATTTTTTACCTATCGGATGATTTCGCAAAACAAAGAGGGATCTATTGGGCTAGATTTTACAGACCGCAGCTCGACAAAAGACCTTGATGATGTCATTTCCGCACCCTACAATAAACTTCAAATGTTTTTAAACCGCATCATGTATTGCCATCCTTTGATTTTTCGAATGAATAGATTTTTTTCTATGGCGATGCTGATATGGAGCATTTCGCTATTTGCGCCAACTTCATGGGCCCAAAGTCAGGCCAAAATTCAGGATTTTGTCATTCGATCCAACGAGCTTTTTCGCGATCAAGACGAAGACAGTATCATACTTGATGGC
>DGYJ01000029.1:99139-104103 GCA_002396665.1 Bdellovibrionaceae bacterium UBA5009 | reverse complement strand
TTGATGGCGATGTGCAGATTGTCCACAATGACGAACATATCAAAGCCAATCACGCCAAAATATTTTTAAAATCTAAAAAAGTTGAACTCGTGGGTCGTGTTCAAATCATGACCACAAAAGTAACACTTGGTGCAGATCAAGCCAATTTGGACTACGAAAGCAATACAGGGCTTTTATTCAATGGTTATGTTCAATCAGGCAGTGTGATGTTCGAAGGTGATTTGATTGAAAAAGTTGGTGAAGATGAGTACTCAGTCTCGCAAGCCAATTACACCACTTGCACGAACTGCCCTTCGTCTTGGAGTTTTACTGGAAGTAAAATTCGCGCAGAGCTTGGCGGCTATGCTTACATTAAAAATTCAGTCTTAAAAATTGGATCAGTTCCAGTCTTCTGGCTTCCTTATTTAGTCGTGCCACTAAAAAGCGATCGCCAAACGGGGCTGCTCACACCTCAGTTTGAAAAATCTGACCCTGGGGGATTAGCAGTCGCCCAACCAGTTTTCTTTGCTTTATCAAGAAACCAAGATGCAACCTATACATTCAAAAATTACGAATTTCGTGGACCCAAGTCGATGCTGAACTACCGTTATATGCTTTCCGAAGACAGCTATGGCGAATTGGATAGTGCATGGATACGTGACCTTATTTTTAAAAATCAAGACAGGGTGAATCAGTTTAGATCAGCGGATCAGCTGAACCAACCCATTAACCGTTGGTTCTATAAATACGAACATTACATTGAACTCCCCTCCGGAGTTGTAAATCGTCTTCAATTAAACAATGCCAGCGATCTTCAGTACTCGAGCGACTTCCCCAAGGAAACCAAATCCCATGCGGAACCAGCCCTGGAAAACAGAGTCTCCATAAGTAAAAATACTGAATTTCAACACTGGAGCGTGGACAGCTCTTACTACATCAACATGCTGCAATCGAATCCACTGGGTGGAAATGATTCTGCAATTCACAGGTTTCCAGAACTGAAATGGTCACAAACTCAGCAGAATTTAAATGACACTAATTTTGTTTACTCCATCGACTTAGATTACTTAAATTTAACTCGCTCAGGCCCTGCCTATGATGATCTTTCCGAGTTTACAAATACTGACGGTACAAAAACAAAGTACCAGACGAACTCCTGTGGAAGTATTTATTTTGATAAAACAAATCCTGCCTGTAAAAATGTTTACGATGGAAAGTTTGACAAAAGTACGGACTTCATTCGCACAGGACAGCGTTTAGATTTCAAACCCGCCATTTATTATCCGATGAAGATCGACAATAAAATTGAATTTGTTCCTAAACTGATATTCCGAGAAACCCATTACCGATTCCAACTGCCAGAAGATTCAGACACCTACAGACGCTACGCCCGCGGGGAAATTTCCGCACGAACAACTTTCAGTAGAACCTTTGGCGACCTCAAAGACCCCATGTCTAACCGTTATAAACACGAAATCTATCCAGAAATTACTTACTCCCGCACTCCGTGGATTGAAAGTTCTTCGCATCCATTCTGGGGAACATCTGATCAGTCCGAAGCCCCCTTCAGCTCGCAATACAAAATCAGCGATGGTGACTTAGCGAGTCCCTATGGATTGCAATTTGACTACAATGACCGTGTCTATGACAGATATCTAGTCACCTTCGGAGTCACACAAAAATTGATCGAGAAAATGTGGAAAAATGGATCCCCTCTTTACCGTCAGCTGGCCAGTTTAAAAATCACCCAGTCCTATGATGGTTACCAAGAAAGCAGAAATGACCCCAACAAAGAACCCTGGTCAAGCCTTGCTGCCATTCTTGATGTTCGTGGGGATCAATTCGAAACAAGCACTTCGATTAACTATTTCCCCTATCAAAAAGTAACAAACACCAAAGCACGTATCCGATTGTCCAATGAAAAGGGACAATTTTTCCAAGTTCAAACCACCAAAGAATATTCCATTGTGCCAGGAAAAGAAGTCGACTCTTCCGCAAGGACTGAGGATTACACCTTTAGGACAGGTTTTGAATCTCGGCATATCAATTTGATGGGGCAATTTGTTTACGATGCGAATTGGATCAACAGTACTCGCACAAGTAGAATTAAATCATGGGCCTACATCACCCAATTCAAACCACCAGGGGACTGTTGGCTGATTACATTTATCCATAATCAAACAACAGGAAGTCCTGCGACTTTCTTCGTGAATTTTGAGTTCAGTTTCGACGGACAACCAAAGCCACCAATCCCGCCAGACACTTTGAATGATTTGACCTTTTAGATCTCGAATAGATTTATATTTTGCTGTGGGTCCACCGTCGCCAATTTTAATAGAATCTGTGAATTCATTTTTTCAGACAAATAATCTACAGACCTTATCAAACGTTGTGTTTGCCGAAGCCCCAGAGGCTTTTCTTCAAACCCCTCGCTTACAGTTTTGACTTCGACAAGCCATAAATTGTTTTTCGATTCTTGAAACAATAAATCAATTTCACAAAAAGGAGTTTTTAGTCTGTGCTCCAAAAGTTGAAGACCATTTTTTTGCAAATAACTGATCACATGAAGTTCTGATAAATAGCCTTTATCGTGCCTGAAGTCGGTGAAGGTGTTCTTTGACGCCAGCGAAAGTTCTACGGTGGATAATGCAGGGTCCGACTTCCGCAATGGCTGCCTTGTGCTTTGCTGTCGAATAGCCTTTATGAAGCTCAAAACCATACCCCACATATTGTGTCGACAACGTCTTCATTAATCGATCACGGTGAACTTTAGCAACAATAGATGCCGCCGAAATCTGGGCCACACGAGAATCGCCTTGAATAACTGTTGTTTGCACAAAAGAATCTAAATTTTTAATTTTTTGATTACCATCAACAAGAACATGGCCAGTTTTTACATTCAAAGCTTCAATAGCTCTCTTCATTGAAAGCAAAGAGGCCTGAAGAATATTGATCTCATCAATTTCTTCAACACTTGCAGATCCAAGACCAACAAGATGTGTGCTTAATATTTTTTCAGAAAGTTCTTCGCGACGTTTTTCGGAAAGTGTTTTCGAATCTTGATATTCGCTTAAATCGTCTTCGGATTGAAAAATGACAGCCGCAGATATAACAGGGCCTGCAAGACAACCGCGACCAACTTCATCCACTCCAATTAATGGTCTTGGCTGAAGATGGTCTGTTTTAAATGGACCTAACATGAATTTTAAAAATTACTCGGCAGCGTCAGCAGAATTGTCCTGAGTCACTAACTCAGATTCAATTTTAGCAGCTTTACCGTCTAGACCACGAAGGTAGTACAATTTTGAACGGCGAACTTTACCAGTTGATACAGTTTCAACGCGATCAAGACCTGGTGAACGGAATGGGAAAGTTCTTTCAACTCCAACACCTGCAGAAATTTTACGAACTGTAAAAGATTTAGCAGCGCCAGATCCTTGGATTTTAGTCACGATACCTTTGTAAAGCTGAACGCGTTCTTTATCGCCCTCTTTTACTTTAACGTAAACATTCACAGTATCGCCTGGTTTAAAATCTTGAACTGTTTTGCTGATTGGCTTCAAGGTCACACGGCGAATGAGGTTTGTTTCAACACCTGGAGTTTGAGAAGCTTTTTTAGTTGGTTTTTTCGCTTTAGTTTTTTGAGTCGCTTTAGCCATTTCAGTCGTTCCTTTTTAAATGATACAAAGACAAATGGATTACCACGGCCCCATGAGTCGGTCAAGACAGATACTTACTGCCGATCGAACAGAAAGATGGCGATAATCCCTGGGTGGGGCCCCACGAATGCTTTCCAAAACCCCGTGACCCGCCTTCATAAACTCGTCTGTCATCCCAAAACCTGTTCCAAAGATCAAAAAAACGGGTCGTTTTTTATCCCACATTTCACACTTAAGCTCTTGAAATGTATAATGTTTAGCCCCTTCCACGGGCCTTGCGTGGGTTGAAATAATCAAAGCCTCTGGCACATTCCAATCAGCAAAGGCCTTCTCGAAGCTTTCGGCGGTTTTAACAGGATTTAGCGCAGTTTTACGGTAGGGATTGAATTTTGAGCCCTGCCCTACGCGCCAGTGGTCTAAAATTCTTTCAACAAACATCAACTGCTCTTTCATGGGGTGGATAATGTAATATTTTTCAATCCCAAAGACAGTGGCGGCCCGGGCAATATCGTGGATATCAAAATTAGTGACATTTGTGGCCACAATCTTTTTTTCACGATCCAAAATCGGATAATGAAGAAGTCCTATGGCTAATCTTGGAACAAAGTTTTTATCTGTCGATTCCATTTTCTAATCTCGCTTTGCAATCTCAATTTGAAGGTCTTCACGAAGTCCTAGATTTTTCTTCTGCTCTAAACTAAGTCCCAGGTAAAAGTTAAGAATTTTAGCTTTTTCCTTTTCGCTGATAGCAGGCAAAAGATCTGGACGCTTTTGAAGTGTCACCAACCATGACATCATTTTTCTCCAGTCAGAAATTTTTAGATGATGTCCCTCTTTTAGAATTTCCGGAACAGTCCTTCCGTTCCAGTCTGCAGGACGAGTGTACAAAGGAGCTTCCAAGCCACCCTCGTTCAACTGCGAGAAACTATCCTCATTGGCAGAACTTCCATGCCCTAAAACCCCAGGGATCTTTCTTGTGACTGCATCCATCAGAACAAGGGAAGCCAACTCGCCCCCAGACAGCACATAATCACCAATTGAAACTTCTTCGTCGACACAGGAGTTTATAAATCTTTGATCAATGCCCCCATAGCGACCATTGATCAGAATCACATCATCAAGTTGTGAAAGCTCGAGGATTTTTTTTTCATTCAGCAATGTTCCCTGGGCACTTAAATATATAACTTTTCTGCGACTGTTTTCTGGAGTCTTGATCGACTGCAGTGATTTTTCTAAAATAGGAGCCATCAAGACCATACCATCCCCCCCGCCATAGGGGCGTTCATCTACAGACTTATGAACATCTTCAGTGAAATCTCTAGATGA
>DGYJ01000029.1:98826-99018 GCA_002396665.1 Bdellovibrionaceae bacterium UBA5009 | reverse complement strand
ACCACCCCCCCCGCCATAGGGGCGATCATCTACAGACTTATGAACATCTTCAGTGAAATCTCTAGGGTTCACAGTATTCACTTCAATTATTTTTTTATCCGCAGCAGTGCCAACAACTCCGAATTTAAAATAATTTAAAATTAATTCTGGATAAAGTGTAATGACATGGAACTTCATGGCTCAAACAACCCC
>DGYJ01000029.1:94564-98674 GCA_002396665.1 Bdellovibrionaceae bacterium UBA5009 | reverse complement strand
ACCCCTCAGGCAATGTCATCAAAAGTTTTTTCTGTTCATGATCAATTTTTAAAATAAATGGGGCCACAAAAGGCACTAGGAATTCTTGGCCATTTTTTTTGATGACCAATAAATCCTGGGGGCCATTGGACAAAAAATCTAAAACTGGACCGTAGGAAATATTGTTTTGATCTATCAATTCAAAACCAAGAAGCTCACCAAGATAAACTGTCTCTCCAGGTTTTGAAATAAAAGTATCCTCTTCTACGTAGAGTCCCTGACCTTCAATTTTTTCTGCGGCCGTTCGATCAACTATGCCATCAACCTTAAGAATAATTCCTTTTTTATGGGGCTTAAATTTTAAAACTTTAAATTTTTTCATTTCCTGTTGCTGGCCATGGGATTTCGTCGAATCACCATGGGGAGCTTTTGCGTCCAGGGGGCCAAAGTAAACGTTTTCAATTTCTTGTAGCCAGCTGGTTTCGCCAGAAAAAATAATGACGTAAAGCTCGCCTTTTAAACTATGGGCTTCTTTAATTTTTCCAACACACTTCATAGGCTTTCCAGTTCAAGTATTACTTCTTAAGTTTTTTGTATCCAGCAGTGACAAATAAAAAAGGCCGGGAATACCCAGCCTTTTAAAAGAATTAATTTATAAATACAATTATTCTACGATATCGAGATGGTATCTTTTATTCAGTTTTGTTCCTGCTGCGCGGATGATTGTTCTCATCGCTGCTGCAGTTTTACCCTGCTTACCAATCACTTTACCAAGATCATCTTTATCAACTTTTAAAGCCAATAAAGTCGTTTGTTGACCAGGAATTTCATCCACTTCCACGTTTTCAGGCTTATCAACCAGTGATTTCGCCATGTATTCAACAAGTTCTCTTAGATTTTCCATATTCTACCTCTTAAAATTCAACTCAAGCAATTGGCTTAAGAAAAGCTTAAATAAGACTGACCTAAATTCAAGTCTTATTTTGCTTGTTGAGCTAATTTCACAACGTGCTTCACGCGATCAGAAGGTTGAGCACCTTTTTGAACCCATGAATTGTATTTCTCAAGATCAAGAACTACTTTTTTCTCTTGTCCACGAGGAGTTGGGATATAAGTCCCTAAAATATCAAGATATTTGCTAGTTACATAGCGACGTGAATCAGCCACTGTGATTCTGTATCTTGAATCGTGTTTTTTTCCATTACGAGATAAGCGAATTACTACCATTTTGATGTACCTCTTTCAAACAAGGTTCAAAAACTACAGCTTTTGAATTCGAAATTCAAGCTCAAAATCATTTAAAATGGAAATCAAAATGGAAACCTTGGACCCATGCCTTTTTTGCCCATATTTCGACCCATTCCCATCTTCATAAAGCCAGACATCATCTTCTGGGTTTCTTCGAATTGCTTAATCAATTTATTCACGTCCTGAACCTGGGTTCCGCTGCCTTTTGCAATCCTTTGACGCCTGGAACCATTTAAAATCTTATGGTTACGTCGCTCCTTGATCGTCATTGAACGGATGATGGCCTCAATTTTTTTCATCTCATCATCTGGTGGGGCCATGTTTTTCATTTGTTTTGAAAGCTCACCCATGCCAGGTAAAAATTTCATAATACCTTCAAGTCCACCCATTTTTTTAAGCTGTTGAATCTGAGCCAAAAAGTCCTCAAGACTAAATTCATTTTTAAGCATCTTTTGGGTCGACTCGCGGGCCTGCTTTTCATCAATAACTTCTTGAGCTTTTTCGACTAAGCTTAGAACATCACCCATATCTAAAATTCGACCAGCCAATCGATCAGGATGAAAGACCTCTAGGGCCGCAACTTTTTCACCGACTCCTAAAAACTTAATCGGAACCCCTGTGACTTCACGGATACTCAAGGCAGCACCACCACGGGCATCACCATCGACCTTTGTCAAAACAAGGCCAGTCAGTTGCAGTTTTTGATGAAAACCTTCAGCGACATTCACTGACTGTTGACCCAACATGGCATCAGCCACCAATAAAATTTCCTGCGGTGGAGCAATTTTTTGTAATCGCTGAAGCTCACCCATTAATTCATCATCAATTTGTAAGCGTCCAGCCGTATCCAAAATCAAAACATCAATCATGTTTTCTTTGGCCCAAGTTTTTGCTTTCTCTAGAATCTGTTCAGGCTTTTCTTGAGCAGAGCTTGCAAAGGTTGGAATATTATTTTGCTTTCCAAGGGTTTGAAGCTGGTCAATGGCCGCCGGTCTGTAGACGTCAGCAGGAACAAGACCTGGTTTTTTTCCTAATTTTTGTCGAATGTACAATGCTAATTTCGCAGCTGTCGTTGTCTTACCGACCCCCTGAAGACCGACCAAGAATATAAAACTTGGATTTTCGCGCACATTGATATCAACAGCACCTCCACCCAGGGTTTGAATCAGTTCTTCATGAACAACTTTGGTAAACATTTGCCCAGGATTCACTCCCTGCAGGACCTCAGTTCCAAGGGCTTTGACCTTCACACGGTCGACGAAATTTTTAACAACTTTAAAATTAACATCGGCCTCAAGAAGACTACGACGAATCTCTTTTAAGGTGTCATCAATATTGCTTTCAGAAATTTTATTCTGACCACGGATTTTTTTTAAACTGTCGACAATTTGATTGGATAGGTTTTCAAACATTTTTTACCATCTTTGATAAGAGCCCTTCTTCAGACTGATGTAGGCTAAAATATAGAAAAATACAAATCCAACAACAGAAATCCCTACGGCCAAGGAAATATCCACATCACAAACCCCTAATACTCCATAACGCAAACCATTGATAAGATACAGCAAAGGGTTCCAAAGACTTATGTTTTGCCAAAAAGGGTGAAGGCTTTGAATGGAAACAAAAACACCACCCAAATAGGTCAGCGGCAATAAAATAAATGCACTGAATGCCGATAATTGATCAAAGGATTTCGACCAAAAGGCCACACAAACACCCATTAAACTAAAAATGACCCCGCCCATGACAGTGAAAAAAATCAATGCCAAAGGGTGATTGATCATCAAAAATTCCCCCTGATTTAGATAATAAAAAGTTCCACCCACCAAATAAGTTACTGTGGCCACCATGGATCCACGAACTAGGCCACCTAAACCCATTGCAAACAAAATCTGATGCCCTGTCACCGGGGCCACTCGCAGATCCTCCAGATCACCAGAAAATTTTGAAGTGACGATTGAAGATGACGAATTTTGAAAAGCATTATTCATCAAGGACATCATCATCAGTCCAGGAATCAAAAAAGCCAGGTAAGGATAGCCATGGATTTGGTCAATTTTAGAACCTAAAGAAACGCCAAAAACCAAAAGATACAAAGATGTACTGATCAAAGGTGAAACCAAAGTTTGAACTATCACTTTTAAAAAACGTTTAATTTCACGAATAAACAATGTCCAGAAAGCCACCATATTATTTTTTTCCTTTCAAGACAGTCACAAATGCTTCTTCTAAGGTCCCCTGGGCCACCTGTAAATCTTTAATTTCTTGCAATGAAATCCCAAGCCGAGCCATGAAATCTCCTAAATTCATTTCAGAAGGAATTTGAAAATTAAAATTGTTTTTATCACTCGAGACGATGTACTCAGATTGAATACTTTTATTCTGATTAAATTCAATCTGGACCTTTTTCTGAGTGAATTTTTTGATAATGGCTTGGGTGGGCTCAACACATTGAATTTGACCCCGATGAATAATTCCCACACGATCACAAAGACTTTCGGCTTCTTCCAGATAATGTGTTGTTAACAGAACAGACACGCCTTCTTGTTTGATCTCACGCACAAACTTCCAAAGATCTTCACGCAAAGAAATATCAACCCCAGCTGTGGGCTCGTCCAGCAATAGAAGTTTGGGTTGGTGAACTAAGGCCTTAGCAATCATTAAACGACGTTTCATACCGCCCGAAAGCTGCTTAACTTTTTTATGTCGGTGCTCGTGCAAGGCCAGTCGATGCAGAAGATAATCAATGCGCTCTTTGTTTTTTGAAAGTCCGTAATATCCAGATTGAAATTTCAAAATCTCTTCCACATCAAAAAAACCCGAATTAATAACTTCCTGATGGACCAGTCCCACTTTGCGCTTGGTCGTACTGGACTCTTTTTC
>DGYJ01000029.1:74026-94412 GCA_002396665.1 Bdellovibrionaceae bacterium UBA5009 | reverse complement strand
TTCGACATCAAAACCAAAAATTTCAACACGACCCTTTGTCGCTTTTTCTAATGTTGTAATAATCGAAATAATAGAAGTTTTACCTGCACCATTTGGTCCAAGCAGTCCAAAAACCTCGCCTTCTTGGATTGAAAACGAAACGTCTTCAACAGCCCAAGGATTGTTTTCGTATTTTTTATACAGGTTTGAAATCTTAAGGGGTTCAATACCTTTTGAACTTTCCATAACTCTCCTTAGTCTGGACGAACTGCATCTCAGAAACGTAATTCAATAGAATTTGAAATCTTGCTCGTTGAATTAGCGAGCTCTTGAAATTGAGGACGCAAATTCAATATCTGGATTTTCTCTTTGCGCCCAATTCAGATCCCACTCTTGATTCAACAACAGAACGGGTTGATCAATCAAGTCTTTGTAAAGACGAAAGTCACCCTTTAACTCACTCACAGGTTTGCCGTCTTTCGTTCTTGGCCAACGGGCCACTGTAAATGGCAACCGTTGCAAACGGACAGGTAAGTTGTATTCATCAGCAAGTCGGTGAACAAGAACCTCGAACTGAAGTTCCCCGACCGCTCCGACAAGTGGATCCTGCATCCCAATCAATGGGTCTACAAATAACTGAATGGCACCTTCCTCAGAAAGATGAATCAGGGCTTCCTGCATTTTTGATCTCTTTAAAGCATCAGTTACCTTCAATTGCCCAAAAAGTTCCGGGGCAAATTTTGGAATGTCTTCAAACTTAACAATCCCTTGGCTTGAAACACAGTCCCCAATAGCAAAGTTTCCTGTATCATTCACACCGACAATATCACCGGCATAGGCTTCATCCACAGTTTCACGATCTGCAGCCACAAACTGATTCGAATAGGCCAGTCGCAATTCTCTGTTTAGCCGTGCATGTTGCACTTTCATTCCGCGCTCGAACTTGCCGGAACAAATACGAATAAAGGCCACGCGGTCACGGTGTCTGCGATCCATATTGGCTTGAATCTTAAATACAAACCCTGTGAACTTTTGATCCAAAGGATCAATTTTATCACCGGTCTGGGTTGTGCGAGGCTGTGCCCCAGGTGCATATTTGCAGAAAAAATCTAAAAAAGTATTCACGCCAAAATTTTGTTTTGCAGAACCAAATGTCACTGGACTGATTTCGCCTTTTAAAAAAGCCTCTTCGTCAAATGGAGGTAAGGCGTTTTCAATAAGATCCAATTCCTCTTTAGCCTGCTGGGCACTTTCACGATCTAAAATTTCAAACAACAAAGGATCATCTGGACCTTTAAGATCAAAAAACGAAACTTCATCCCCTTCGCGGCGCTGATCATAGATCATAATCTGCTTCGTCACACGATTGTAAATTCCTTTAAATCGCTGACCGATCCCCAGGGGCCATGTCACTGGATAGCAGGACATTCCCAAGGTTTTTTCGATCTCGTCAATTAAAGTCAATGGATCTTTACCTTCACGATCAAGCTTATTAACAAAAGTGAAAATTGGAATTTTTCGGTAGCGACAAACTTCGTAAAGTTTTTTCGTTCGCTCTTCGACACCTTTTGCAACGTCAATCAACATGCAGGCTGAATCGACGGCCATCAAAACCCGGTAAGTATCTTCCGAGAAATCTTTGTGCCCCGGAGTATCTAAAAGATTAATTCTGAGTTTTGAATAATCAAAGGTCATCACCGATGAAGTGATTGAAATCCCTTTTTGCCTTTCAAGCTCCATCCAGTCCGAAGTCACAGCCTTGGTCCCAGACTTTCCTTTCACTTCCCCTGTTTCATGGATCACACCACCATGATACAAAAGTTTTTCGGTCAATGTTGTCTTACCAGCATCGGGATGTGAAATAATTGCAAATGTGCGGCGTCGTTTAATTTCGGCCTGAACCTGTGGAATTGAAAGCATTCAAACATTTAATGGTTACCAGCCCCTGGACGCAAGACATTTCTTGACGTTTTACTTCTCAGTTTGTAGATAGACCACAACAGACAACTGTCTTTTAAGTTTGTAGCTTAACCCAGACGGAGGAATCCATGAGTTTTCATATTACGGCGTTTTATCGCTTTGTTCGTCACAATAAAGATCTTCAAAAAACCCAAGACTTTCTGAATCAAATGGCCAAAGAATTAGATCTGCGTGGTCTTGTTATTTTAGGCGAAGAAGGTATCAATTCAACAAGCTCGGCCCCATCCAGGGAAGCTCTTGAATCCTACAAGCAAGCCCTTAGGGATTACTTCGAAGTTTCAGATTTTAATTTCAAGGATTCAACCTGCGAAAAACCTCCATTTCGAAAATTTATAGTAAAAATTAAAGAAGAAATCGTAACACTTGGAACTCCAGAGCTTTTTCCTGATATGACAGCGAAGAATCACCATTTGACCCCTGACGAATGGAACAATGTTCTTAAAAACGAAAAAGATTACGTCATGATTGATACTCGGAATTGGTATGAATACAAAATTGGCACTTTTAAGGGAGCCCTAAACCCGAACATTGATAAATTTACTGATTTTCCAAAATACCTTGAGGAACAAAATATTCCCAAGGAAAAGAAAATGCTCATCTTTTGCACTGGCGGAATCCGTTGCGAGCGCGGAATTATGGAACTTCAAAAACAAGGTTACAATAATGTTTACCAACTTGAAGGTGGAATTCTTAAATATCTAGAAGAAAAACCAAACGATCAATTCGAAGGCGAATGCTTTGTTTTTGATCACCGCGTGGCCGTTGATCAAAAACTACAGCCTTCAACTAAATATGGACTTTGCCCACACTGTGGACAACCTTCAGAAATCAAAGTCACTTGCAAACGTTGCGACACCGAAGCTTTAGTCTGCGAAGATTGCATCAAATTGGAATGGAAAAAAGACACTTGCTCTAAAAACTGTGCTTACCAGTATAAACTTCATCCTGAAAGAAAAGCTCCACATCAAAAAGTTCCATTCGAACTTGAGCGTGAAAAATGGAATCAGGCGAAAATATCACTGGGCCAGCCAACCACCATCCATATTTAAGCTTGCCCCGCGAATTTGATTAGCAGCTTCAGAGCAAAAGAAAACCACGGTTTTCCCAATTTGTTCTGGGGTTGCAAATTCTTGGGATGGTTGCTTTTCTGCCAGTAATTTTTCCTTTGAATCTGCAATTGAAATTCCCAAACGATTCGCTTGATCATCAATTTGTTTTTGCACAAGCGGAGTCAATACCCAACCAGGACAAATAGCGTTGCAGGTGATGTTGGACTTGGCAGTTTCCAATGCCACGGTCTTAGTCAAACCAATCACCCCGTGTTTTGCGGCCACATAGGCTGACTTGTTGGCCGATGCTACCAGTCCGTGAACAGAAGCAATATTAATGATTCTTCCCCAGTTGTTTTTTTTCATCACAGGCAAAGCAGACTGAATACTATGAAATGCAGATGAAAGATTAATAGCTAATATCGAATCCCATTTCTCTACAGGGAAGTCGTCGACAGCGGCAACATGCTGAATGCCAGCGTTGTTCACAAGAACATCCAATCGACCAAATTTTTGAACAGCGCCTTCGATCATTTTTTTTATTTGCTCTGGTTTTGACATGTCCGCAGGATCATAAACCACTTGAATAGAATATTCATTTGCAAGCTGAAGTCTTAATTTTTCTATCTCTTGCAGATCACCAAATCCATTCAGAACAATATTTGATCCCTGGGAAGCTAATTCTTTCGCAATACCAAGACCAATGCCACTTGTGGAACCAGTAACCAATGATAATTTATTTTTTAAGCTCATCTTAAGCCCCTTACGTTGAAATTAAACTCTAAAAAGCCAAATCGGATTGCATTTGATTCTAATTAAACAAGCCCAGTTAGATAATAAAAACCAATCACCACAAAGACGGCCAAGGTCTTCAAACATGTGATCGCAAAAATATCTTTGTAGGATTGTTTATGCGTTAGTCCAGTAACCGCAAAAAGCGTAATGACTGCTCCATTATGGGGTAGAGTGTCCATTCCACCACTGGCCATGGAAGCCACTCTGTGCAAAACCTCCATCGGAATTCCTGAGGCCTGTGCCGCTTGTATAAATTGTTGCGACATGGCCGCTAAAGCAATACTTAAACCACCCGAGGCTGAACCAGTCATCCCTGCCAAGGTGGTCACAGTGACCGCTTCGTTCACAAGAACGTTCGGGATTGATTGAAGAATTTGTTTTGCAATTAAAAAACCAGGCAAGGCTGCAATGACGGCCCCGAAACCATACTCGGAAGCTGTATTCAAGGCAGCAATCAAAGCCCCGGCTATCGCCTGCTTTGAACCTTCTGCAAATTTTTTGAAAACATTCTTATGGGCTAACAATAGGACAGTGATAATTCCAATCAGCAATGCCGCCTGAATTGACCAGATCGCCGCCACGCTGGTGACCGACACTTCAATGGGATGATCAAGTCCCGCAAGACCTAGCTTAGCTTGAGGTCCATAAAATGAGATAATTTTAGAAGCAAAAACTTTATTGCTCACTCCAACGATAATTAACGGCAAAATGGCCAGCCACCAAGCAGGCAACAATTCTGCAGAAATGATCTCGGGCTCATTGATATGATTGACGCCATATCCTTCATTGATCTTTTGAGCTTTTCTTTTTTCATGCCGTAAATACAAGTACCCCGTCAGCAATACGAAACAGCCGCCCACCAATCCAAGAATTGGAGCAGCCCAAGTATCAGTTCCAAAGAATGTAGTAGGAATTATATTTTGAATTTGCGGACTTCCTGGAAACGAATCCATCGTAAATGTGAATGCTCCGAGTGCTATCGTGCCTGGAATTAATCGCTTAGGAATCTGGCTTTGCTTAAACATTTCAGAGGCAAATGGATACACAGCAAAGACCACGACAAAAAGAGAAACTCCACCGTAAGTTAATAAGGCACAAACAAGTACAATGGATAGAATGGATTTATCAGGACCAAGAAAACGAATCACAGATCGAACTATACTTTTTGAGAAACCCGAAAGCTCGATCACTTTTCCAAAAATGGCGCCCAACAGAAAAACTGGCAGATAGAGCTTAACAAAGCCCACCATTTTTTCCATAAACAAACCGGTAAATGCCGTTGGAACATCTGCCGGATTTGTGAGCAAAACTGCAAGCATTGCAACCAACGGAGCAAACAAAATAACACTGTGACCTTTGTAGGCCACATACATCAAAAGAAGGAGTGATGCTAAAACAAGAATTAGTTCCATGGGCGGAGTGTTTTATTTTTAGCAAGATTCTGTCAAGACAAATAGAGTAGAATATTCGCTCTAATTTTTAAAAACGGACTAGAAAGGTAAAATTCGTGGGACTTTTTTGCTGTATTCTGCATAACCATCTTTTTTAGAAAGTCTTTGTTCAAGCAATGGAATACCACTGACTTTTAAAAGAAAAAAATGAATGGTCAGGGGGCCAATAATGGTCCAACTGTTTTGCACCGAAAAGCACATAAAATAAATACCATACCAAAGAACAATTTCGCCTAAATAATTTGGAAATCGACAGATTTTCCATGGACCTGTTTGACAAAGTTGACCCTTATTTTTTGGATTCTTTTTAAAGTCGATCAAATAGGAATCAGCATAAACCTCTATGCAAAAACCGACTAGCCACACAAATAATCCAAAAATATTTAAAATAGAAAGATTCTCTCTGTAACTATTGATGGCCATAATGACAGGACTGGCAATCACGATCATAATTGCTGATTGTAAAATAAACACCTTGAAGTAGGACTGCAAAAGAACGCTTCTTCCCCAATCCGTACGAAGTTTGGCATATCGAAAATCTTCTGGTTTTCCAAGGCTACGATATAAAAAGTAGGTGGACAGTCTTAGACCCCAAACGCAAACCGCCAGCACGATCATTGTGTTCTTTAGGGAGATTTGCGAATTTATATAGTTCACGGCAGCGATGACGACAAATCCCAAACCCCAGGCAATATCAACGACAGACATATCACGCTTAAAAATTGATATCGAGTAGAAGAAATTTATAAAAACAAAAAGGCTAATTGCTGTCAGCAGAAGCATCAACTATCCCTTCCAGAAATTGTTATTTTGAAAAACAAGATTTTGAAAGATACCCTACGTCTTTTGTACGAAAAACTTTATAGAACTTTCCTGCGTCCTCAACCCAAAGTTTTTTACCCTTCGAAACATTTGTTAATACTTTTGATTTCGCATTTGGTTTAGACTTCATATCACAGTTTTTAACTGTTTTTTTAAACGAACCCTTGCCACTTGATTTTGATTCAGCTCCAGACTCTTTTTGGGCTTTTTTCGCAGGCAACTTCTGCACCACTTTCACTGGCTTTTCAATTTGTGGTTTTTGCTTTTCTTTTTTCTCTAACTCAACAACTTGAGGCGCTTCATTGACAGGGGCCATAGATGGAGACTCGTCAGTTGTAGCTGCTTTGTCATCGACGGCAGCAGCAGTGGCTGCTCCAAGCTCATCTTGAGGACTCTGCTGCTGATCATCACCTTCAGAAATCGTTACTGAATCCGAAGAAGATCCGTCGGATGGCGACGTCGAAGACGACGAGCACGAAGCCAGTACCGCAGCTGAACTAATAATCAAAAATAATAATTTCGAACCACAGACAAGTTTATTCATAAATGAGTCCCTTCATAATTTTATTTCCAAATTATATCCAAGACTCATTTTAAAACTAATTTTTTACTTTTTGGAAGTCTTTTAACAAACTACCTTACGTCGAAAAGTTGATTTATGCTTTGTCCGTTCATAGATCGAACCTGAAGCAAGTAACGTCCAGTTCCCAACGATGGCAATGGGACAGCTGTTTTGAACGGAAAATACCCTACGCGACAGCTTTCTGAAGGCACAACTTCAGCTATTGGTAACACCGTAACTACATTGTAGCTCTCTTGAAATGACTTTACAGCTTTCAAACGAACACAGTTGTTATAAAACACACCCTCGACCTGAGCGATTCTGAATCGATCCCCAGTTTCGACATGAACAGTAGTTACTGGTGCATACAAATAATCATCGGGTTGGTTTGAAGCGGCCACATGGACTGCAACTTTACCAACAGACCTGGACATATTGCCATCATTCACAACGTAATCCGCTTGTTCAAGCAAACCAACTTCTACATTTGTATTAAATGGTGTCATCACATCAAGACAGGGAATATTGTTGTACTTGTATGCAAATTGGCGAACCGTAATTGAATGGGTTAACTTATTCACAGAAACCTTATAGGGGCCAGATCTGTAGCAACTTGAAGGCAACCAAGCTTCGGTGATCAACTGAACCTTGTCGTTACTATCAAATCCAGTTGGAATGTATGTTGATTTGATTTCTATTGGCACAAGCGCTGGCTGACCAACTTGAGCATAGCTAAGAGAACCCGATCCAAACACACCAAACAAGGCTAGACCTGTAAGCATTTTTATAAAACCTGCAATCTGAGACATTTTTCCTCCTTAGAATTTCTATTTTTTAAAGCCATCAAGGCTTTTCCAATGAGGACAAGTTACACCTTTACAGATATTAGTGTATGACCGCGATCATGATGCACGTGCATCAAAGTATAAGCTTACGCAACTCTGTCTGTGAATAGACATAATCCGCGTAAATCATTGTATTCATGACGTTTCGATGACCAAGAGCCACCTGAACAAGGCGAATATCCTTTGTTTTTCGATAAAGCTGAATTGCAAACGTATGTCTTAGCGAATGGAGTTTCTTTTGTGCGGGCCTGTAAAGATCCCAGATTTGTCTAAAACGATTATAACTTATTGGAAACAACTTATCCCCATCGGTAGCCTGGGCGTACTTAGTTAACTTTTTAAATAATGAAGATTTGATGGGGATTTCTCTATCACTACTTCCTTTTAATCCTTGAATAAAAACACTCTCGTCCGACGAGTTCAAATCTGACTTCTTGAGATTTAAGATTTCCTGGGCGCGTCCGCCAGTTTTTAGCGCTAAAAGCAGGGCCAAACAATTCCGCGCATCAGAATCTATATGATCTTCAAGTAGCCTTTCGAAATGCTCAATTTCATTCGGCAAAAGATACTTATTCTTGTTCAAAGAATATCTTTTCTGCATAAAAGCTTCCCTTTCCTACGCAACTTCAACGCAAAGCGCAGATCCCGCGAGTTTAAAAACCACTTCTGTTCACAATCTAAGCATGTTTTAAAAGAACATACTTTACCTAATAAAATTATATATTTAACTATGTAACTTATAACTATAATACACAATCGATTAAAAAATAGCAAAAAATGTGGTGAAACACAACATTATTTATTGTGAAATGCATATATATAATTAATATTTCGCAATATAATTTATTAAAGGATTTCAAATGAAAACCAACACCAAGCCATTGAAAGAAAATCAAATCTCCATCCGAGCGGAAGAAAAAGGTAAAAAAATAAGCCTTCGACAGTCGTTTTTGAACGAAAGAACTCGAATCAAGGAAGAGCTTGGTGACTTAGAATCTATTCGACTGAAGCTCGGCCTCAGCCAAAGAAAAATTTGTATTCTCTTGATGGTGGACCCCTCGGCATGGACCCGCTGGAACAAAAGCGAAGCCCCACCACATATTTATCAGGCATTAAAATGGTTGCTTGAGCTTCGAAAACTGAATCCTGCAGTAACGAATCCCAGCGATCTCTCCTCGCGGGTGGATTTTATACAAAACAAAACGCAATCTAAAATCAAAGATCTAGAGCTCGAAACCCAAGATCTTCATAAACAGATCGAATCCATGAGGCTGCAAATGCTCCAGTTCTCAATTTTAAAATCAAACCCAGAAACTCCGAAAAAGTTTTCAAAAAGAAAGCCGACATTAAAACCAAAATCTGCTCAAAAAGTCAAAACGCGAAATCGCAAAAGAAACATCCGAAAAAAAGTTAAGAAAACGCCGGTAAAAAAACCATTGATTCATAAACAGACTCAGTCACTAAAAAAGAGAAAGAGTCAAAAGAAAATCTTAAAAAGAAAACCTAAGCTCAAAAAATCATTCAAAAGACGCAATCGCTAGAATTGATCAAATGACTTAAGATCACCTTTTATAATTTTTAATTGATGCTTCTGGTCGGTCGCCACCTTTCCAGTATAAAGACAACGAACTAAGGGATCTTCCATAAAGTCGGCCCACTGCAGTTCGTTTTCAATTTCAGGACTAAATTTTCGGTCATTGATTCGCATGTACAAAGAGGTCAGGGACTCTCCGTTTTTCAAAGCTGAGTAAAGCTTAGACATTAGAATTTCCGTCTGCCAAGAAACACTATTTCGCAAAGAATCGCTTATATTTTTATCAGCCTCTAGTTTTTTGATCTTTTCACAACTGATCTGATAATAATAATTGTACACGTCGCCTGTTGAATCATAAACGATCAGATTCCAAATTCTTTCTTTTTCAAAAAACGGCTCCGATACTGAATCAAAAGAAGCATAGATCTTTAAAATTTCTTGTTCGCAATAATCCTTAACAATATTTTTCTTGGAATCCGTCAGAGGGGAAAACTTTATTGCGGCTTCAGAAAGTGGCGGAACAACTTCGTTGGGTCGATAATCATAGTCTGCATGATGATCGCCGGTTGGCTTTATCCATTCAATTTGCTTCAAACAGGACCATTCTTTTTCATCGATACCAATTGAAAATCCAGGGTCCATTCGGACTACAAGGGTGTTTGGAATGTATTTGCCGATTTCCTTTTTAAAAAAAGTATAGCTGATCGGAAACATTTTATTATTATACCAGGACCAGTCCTCGTGAATAAACTGACACGAACTTGGGACAACAATGCGCGGATTTAACATTTTAATTTGCTGAACTGTATCCATGTATATTGCAAAATCGAAAATCCCTGCCCGAGAAGGTGACAAGACATCAGACTCCAACATCATTTGAAATGGCCAAAGGACCACATCCCAAGAACCAATACAAACCAACTGTGCCAATGTTTTTTGATCGATCAAGGAATCAACAACATTTAAAATATTTATACCATTGGCACAAATTTGAAATATTGAATCCACTTCACTGTCCAAGGCCCGTCTTGGTGTGATTTCAAAATCACCGCAACGCAAAGATACATCCATTTGCAACGAATAGACATTCTTAAATCCAACTTCAGTCAGTAAGCGAAAAAATTCGTCATGAAGACTGTACATGTAAACTGGAGTATCTTTGTCTAATAAATTTAAACTTGTAAGCGAAAAATGATCGTCATGAAAATGGGAAATAAATATGGCATCAAAATTTAATGTCTTAATTCTATCGACATCAAATTGAACATCTGGGTGCGCAAAGCAATTGTGACTAAACGGATTTTCGAATATGGGATCAAATACAATTTTACTTTTTTCAGTCTCAAAAATATACCCAGCATGCAGTAGTCTTGAAATTTTCAAACTCACAATAATTCTAACCCCATTTAAAAATCACAGTTAAGTTTTTTTAACAAATCAAAATTTGATTTAAGATCTTTGAAAAAACTCCGAAAGATAAAAGAACAACTAACACTAAATGAAACGAGTCCCATGAGCCAACAAAAAATACTCTTAGTTGATAACGAAGCTTCGTTTTTGGAAATATTAACTGAATGTTTTGGAAAAGAATATACTATTTCAACAGCTGTTAACGGAGCCGAAGGCCTTGAGAAGATCAAATCAGAAGATCCGCACCTTGTCATTACTGATATAGATATGCCAGTCATGAACGGCCTTGAAATGCTTGAAAAAATACGGGCCTCAAAGGATCAAAGACCAGTTATCGTATTTACATCCTATGGAGATGCTAAAAACATCAGCTTTGCTATGAAACACAGGGCCTTTGATTTTCTTGCGAAGACCATGAATATGGATGACATGAAGAAAGCCGTGGCAACAGCATTTGAGATCATTAAACTAAATGTCGCTGGTCGACCATTAGAAACAAGAATAGAAAGCTCTGGCCTAGAGAAGAAATTTCTCCACGATTTTGCATCCCCACTTAGCATTGCTTTGTTTCACTCCCAAACCATTTTGCAAGAGCTAACAAGCATCATTGAAAAAGATCCAAATAACACAAAAATTGAAGTCGTTAAAAAATTAGTTGAACGTAGCCAAACACTTGTTAAATCCTTAAATAAAGCTGAAACAGTACACAAAGAATTCTCTTTCAAAGTCATGAACCAAAAAAAGGGCGCCTAAGCAGCCCTTTGTTGTTTTGAAATTTTCTGATACAAGACGGCATTATCAAGGGGGGCTTGTTTGTAATCCTCTGATAAGCCAAGTAAACTCTCGCCGGAACCCATAATTAGAAATCCACCATCGGCCAAATTGGCGGTGATTCTTTTTAAAATTTCAATTTTGCCATTTAAACTTTGATAAATAAGGACATTCCGACAGAAGACAATGTCAAATTTTTCTGGGAAATGAAAATGACTTTTTAAATTTAATTTTGAGTAATGAATACGATGAAGAATCTCTTCTTCAACTTTCCAGCGGTCAGAATCATCTTTCTTAAAATATTTTACAAGAAGTGGCATTGGCAAACCACGCTGAACCTCTAACTGCGAATATTGGCCGGATTTTGCCTTTAACAAAACCCTTTCAGAAATATCTGTTCCAGTGATTGAAAAATCAATATTCTGCTTATGTTTTTGATTCCACTCGTTGATCATAATGGCCGTAGACAGGGCTTCTTGGCCAGTCGAGCTTGCTGCGGACCAGACTTTGAGGGGTCCCACCAGGGACTTGCCTTCACAGTATTTTGGCAAAACAATATTTTCGATGGCATTAAAAACCTTGGGGTCGCGGAAAAACGAGGTCTCATTATTTGTTGCAACATCCAAAAGCATCTGACGAAATGATCCAGAAATAGACTTTTGAGCTTCTTCAAATAATTTTTCAACGCTATCTACACCTACAAATTTTGAGATTTCCTCTAGACGATTTTGCAATTGAAAATAATTATGTTCTGCGTAGACAATCCCAAGCTCTGACTCGATATATTGAGCAAAAAACTTCAGAACGACTTCAGGCGGCATAGGGCAAAACCTTTCCTGTAACAAATTCCAATTTTGAAAATAAAATATCAATTGTAAATGGCTTTAATAAATATTCCGCGACACCTAAATTCAGCATTCGTTGAATATCCTCGACAGAATTTTTTGTCGTCATCATCAAGGTTGGGATTTTAATATTTTGTTTCAGCATCTCTTCAAATGCTGCTGGGCCATTCATTATGGGCATTTCCCAATCCAAAAGAACAATATCAAAGTTTAAATTACTTTTTAGAATTTCAAGACCTTCAGCTCCATTATAAGCACTCACGCATTCGACTTCTTTAGATTTTGAAAGCAAATTTTTAACAAAGGCATGAACAGACCTTGTATCATCGATAATCAATATTTTAATCATCACACACCACCAATTTTTTTTAATTGATCACAATCCTTTGCCATAACTTTCATTTTTAGAATCGATGTGACTTCTGACAGACTAGTAACCAAATCGTAGGCTCCGGATTCGATGACTGCTCGAGGCATCCCAAAAACAACGCAAGACTTTTCGTCTTGAACAACAATGCCTCCACCCTGGGCTTTGACACTTAAAGCCCCATCTTTTCCATCCGAACCCATCCCTGTTAACACAAATCCAAGACAATTTTTTTTGTAAATTTGTGCAGCACTACTGAAAAGAGGATCAACAGCTGGGCGAACAGAATTAATCAACGGACCTCGATTCAATTTGATCACAACATGATTCGCTGGACCTTCTAAGGTCATATGATAATTTCCAGGGGCAACGTAGGCACAATTGTTTTTCACAGCCATATCCGATGTTGCTTCAAAGACCGGTATCCCACTCATTTTCTGCAGCCTTTCTGCTAGTGTTCGAGTAAAAATCGGAGGCATATGTTGCACAATAAATATAGGGCATTGAATTGGAGGCCTTAACTGTGAAAAAATACTTTCAAGTGCTGTTGGACCACCTGTAGAAGAACCAATAAGTATGGCTTCAGGATGAATTGTTTGAATGTCCCGACTTAACTGTTCGTGGTCTATTGGTGATTTTTTATTTATTTTTTGTTCGCTTGAATTTTCATACTGTGGAAATAGGGCATGGATTTTTGGAATAAGTAGTGATTTTATTTTTAGACTAGGCTTTATGCTCTCGTTATCAAATAGCTCTTTACCCTCGTGGCCCGGCTTTGAAATAAAATCACTTGCTCCTGAACTGAGGGCCTCGAAAGTACTATCGGCCCCTCTTTTGGAAGCCGACGAAAAAACAAGCACCTTACAGGACAATCCCAATGAGGAGATTTTTTTTAAAGTTTGCAGACCATTCATTTCCGGCATTTCCAAATCTAAAATCAATAGGTCTGATTGACTTTGTTGCAAGCGCTCGATTGCAATTTTTCCGTTTGAAGCTGCCCCAGCGACCTCCACCCACGAAAGATCGCCAAGGGCTTCCCGAATTTGTGATCTATAAATCACCGAATCATCCGCAATCAAAACTTTCAACTTCTTCATCAATTTCCTAACCTATGAAAGCTTTAAGTTACTTATTGGATTTCTTTACAAGGGCATTCAATTTCTCTGCAAGCTGAGCAAGCTCCCTTGAAGCCGTAAGGGTTTGGTTTGAAGAGGTTGTATTTTCGTTTGCAGCAATTGATACGATTTTTACAGTCTCTGCGATGCTTTCGACGCCCTTTTTTGACTGAACAATGACCCTGGATATTTCGTTTGTAGTTGCCGTCTGCTCTTCAACTGCAGCGGCAATAACACCGGAAATTCCATTGAGCTTTTCAACAGCCTGCGAGATTCCACCAATGGACTCAACTGCCCCCTGTGTATCCTTTTGGATGGCTCCAATTTTATTAGTGATATCATTCGTAGCTTTTGCAGTTTGTTTAGCAAGCTCTTTGACCTCGTTCGCAACCACAGCAAAACCTTTTCCCGCCTCGCCTGCTCGGGCAGCCTCGATGGTCGCATTCAATGCCAGTAAATTCGTTTGCTGAGCAATAGAACTAATGACTTTAATCACATCACCAATTTCTAAACTACTTGTTCCCAACTTAAGGATCGTCGCATTGGATTCTTGCGCTTTTTGCAAGGTCATTTTAGCCATTTGCGAAGACTCATTTGTTGATCGAGCAATTTCTTTGATAGAAGCCACCATCTCTTCAATGTTGGTGGCCACCGTCTGCACCCCTGACGACACCTGTTCAGCGGCTGCTGCAGCCACTTGGGATTCTTTGTTTGTCTTTATTGCAGAATTTGACATTTCGGTCGCCGTGGCCGTTAGCTCTGTTGATGCACTTGATAATGCAGCAGCGCTTTCTTGAATTGATAAAATCATTTTTTGTTGATCAGTCACATCCGTTGCAATTTTAACAACTTTGCTGACTCGACCTGTTTCATCTGTTACCGGCGAATAGACAGCTTGAAGCCAAATATCTTTTCCACTTTTTGAACGACGCTTAAAGATTCCGGACTTGCTTTTTCCTGACTTTAAGTCTGGCCAGAATTGAGCATATTCGTGAGAACTTACAAATTCTGGGTCACAAAAAATCCGGTGATGCTTCCCCTTCGCTTCATCAGCAGAGTATCCCATAGTCTCTTGAAAATTTTTATTTGCATTCAGCACTTGGCCTTCAGTATCAAATTCGATATAGGCAAATGATGCATCAATGGCTCTGAATAGGCCACGCATATTTTGCCTTTCAATTTCAGCCTCTGTAATATCGTAACGGACACCTAAATATTTTTTAGGCTTTCCATTTTCGCCCATAATCGGAGCAATGACTGCATCAACATAATATGGAGTCCCGTCCTTTGCTCTGTTCTTAATAATTCCTCTGAAAAGCTTTCCGCGACCGATCGTTGACCAAAGCTCTTTAAAAACTTCTTTTGGCATGTCAGGGTGTCGAGTTGTATTGTGCGGTTGTCCCAATAATTCTTCCCGACTGTATTTTGAAATCTGGCAAAACTTATCATTCACAGACAGAATGTCGCCTTTCAAGTCTGACTCAGACACAATGCTTGTTAAGTTCATAATATCTGTACGTGCTTTAAGTTCGACTTTTGAATTTGTAATATCTGTTGCAAACTTGACAACCTTGTAAGGCTTACCATCCGGCCCAAAGATTGGGTTGTAGGATGCCAAGATCCAAATTTCTCGTCCACTTTTTGCGATACGCTTAAATTCGTTGGACTGGAATTCGCCACTATTTAACTTGTCCCAAAACTGTCTGTATTCAAAACTTTTTGTATACTCCTCATCACAAAACATTCTGTGATGCTTGCCTTTTATTTCTGCAAGAGTGTAGCCCAGTGTAGATAAAAAATTATCATTGGCGGTAATAACAGTGCCATCTAATTCAAACTCAATCACCGCCTGTGATCGCCCAATAGCCTTAACCATGGATTTAAGATCACTGACCTCGTCTGGTCCAGATATCTCGTAAATTTTACTCTCTGCAACTTTTTCTAAATTAGACATTTTTTTACCTCTCCTTAGTTTCATTTTATTTGATTATGACTATTATTGACGTCTAACTGCGGTGAAAGCTCTTGGGATACTTTGTCCAAGTCCAGCACACTTAATAGTGTTCCGTTCAATTTATATATTCCCTTAACGAATCGCTTAACAACAACTGGCATTGTGTCCGGTGGAAGCTCAAATCCTCGGCCATCGACTTCGACAACATCACCTATTTCATCGACAACAAGTGAAACCAGGTTTCCGTCCATGCGACAAACCACAGTCATCTTTTCAGACTCATGAGCATTGGAAATTCCAAAAAGTTCACGAAGCCCAACCGCTGTAGCCAATTGACCTCGTAAATTAATCAGCCCCGAAACAAACCCTGGCGCCAATGGAACTGGAATTACTTTTGGTGCTCCTGTAACTTCTTGAACTTTCATCACTTCAATCCCGAAAAAATCATCACCTACATAAAACGTGGTCAATAGCTGATTTTCGCTACGAGCAGCTCCAGTTTCGTTTGGACTCATGAAACCCGCCTTTGACCATCCGTCAATCTTGATACAGCATTCAACAAAATCGGAGGTTGAAGTTTTTCTAAATACATATCAAACCCTGACTGAATTCCTTGATGGGTCGACTTTTGATCTGCACGTGAACTTAATGCAAGCAATGGAAGATGGGACAACTTGTTGTTTTGGCGTAGCGATTTTGCTAAATCATAACCATTCATTCTTGGCATTTCAATATCAGAAATCACAAGATCGAATTGAGCAGGATTTTTTTCTAAAAGTTCTAGGGCTTCTTTCCCATCATTCACCACAGCAACTTGGTGACCTACTTTTTCCAGTTCTGACCGAATGGCACGTCTAAAAAACAACGTATCTTCTACGAGAAGAATTTTAACTTCATGGATTGCCTGACGAGCAGGGATATTCGGATTCATATTGACTGGATCACTCTGCGCAATTCCAGTCTTACTTATTGGATCCACCGCCGATGTCGGAAAAGCTTTCTGAATAAGTTCAAAGGGATCAATCAGTACAATAAGTTCTTCTGGAGTATTTAAATTTCCAAATATTCCAGTTTGCGCCACAAGAGTTGGACTGACCTCTGCTTCAGTTGAAAGGGTATCAACAATGGCGTCGACTTCGAGTCCATAAAACATTCCAGCCTTTTGTATTACAACTACTGGGACAGTCTCTTTATCAGATGGTTGATTTTCTTGGCCATAACCTAATAACTGACTAACAGAAATTATTGGCAAAATTGATTTTCCGTAACGAATAACTTTTTGCAATCCAGACATTTCAAAATTAGATTTTTTAAATTCTTCTAAGCGATTAACATATCCTAACACGATGGCGTGTTTTGTCGGGGAATTGAGACGTACAATTAAGTACTCTTGAAGCTCAGCAAGACTTCTACCGTTGGCCATAGCATCCATTGTCAGAGTCTGGTTTTTTTCGCTTCCAATCCCAGCAATTTTTGAAATCCCCATAACATCCAATATTAATGCAATAGAGCCATCACCTAAAATTGTTGCGCCAGAATAGACTTGCAATGACTTTAATAATCGATTCAAGGGCTTAACAACGATGTCTGCTGTATCTTGAACTTCGTCAACGATAAGACCAAATGAGCAATTTTCTGCATTCAGAATTGCAATATTTGTCACCCCAACATCTGAATCTTTTTTATTCTCTCGCCCTAAAATTTTATTTAGATCGACCAATGGTAAAATATTTCCACGCAACCTATAAACAGGTGATCCATGCAAATATTCTATTTTGCTTTCAACTGATGATGAATCAATGCGGACAAGCTCTTCAAGCTTCGCTTGTGGAATCGCGAAGGCATCCTGGCCACATCTGACAATAAGTGCTGGCACAATGGCCAGGGTTAAAGGAATTTTAATTTTAGTAGTTGTTCCCTTGCCTGCAACACTTTGAAGTTCGACATTGCCACCAATCTTTTCAATATTGGTTCTGACAACATCCATTCCAACACCACGTCCTGATACATTTGTAATTGCAGCTGCAGTCGAAAAGCCCGGGGCAAAAATAAGATTAAAAGCATCCTTATCACTTAAAGAAGTTGCTTCTGTTTGATTCAACAAACCTTTTTCTATAGCTTTTTTAATTAAAACATCACGATGAAGTCCTTTTCCATCATCATTGATCTCGATCACTACCTGACCACCTTCATGGTAGGACTTGACGTTAATTGTGCCAGCCTCTCCTTTTCCAGATAATTTTCGAACTTCTGGAGTTTCAATTCCGTGGTCGCATGAATTACGAATGATATGTGTCAATGGGTCTTTAATAGCCTCAAGAAGGGATTTATCAAGTTCAGTTTCAGAGCCATTTAATGTTAGGTTGATATTTTTTTTAAGATCGTGTGACAAATCTCTTACAACACGATGAAATTTCCCAAGAATATTTCCTATGGGCTGCATTCTTGTCTTCATCATTTGCCCTTGGATATCACTGGTCACGCTATTTAATCTTTTGCTCAAATTCAAAAACTCTAAATCTTCTGATTGGCTTGAAAACTGCATCACCTGATTTCGAACAAGAACCATTTCGCCCATTAATGTCATTAAATTATCTAACAACACAACTGGAACACGAATAGAACCTGCGGACTCGTTTTCCTTTTGTTGAACATCAGACTGTACAGCGGACTCGGACTGCTGTTTTGCAGTGTCGATTAAATTGACTATTTCTAAATGCCTTGAAGCACTCAAAAGTTCCTCTATAATTATAGGCGCGATAATTTTAGTTTGCACATGACTTGTTTTTTCTTTAATCGCATGAACTTCTATTTCGATACATTCTACTGCTTTGTAGAGAGCACGAATCATTGTAAGACTTGGCTTATGCGTGCCATGACGAATACATTCCATGGCCGATTCCATGGCATGGGCTATGTCGCCCACCAATGTAAAATCAAATAAATAGGAAGCCCCTTTTAAAGAATGGATATCACGATATACATCATCAACGTTTTCTTTTGTATATTTTTCGGCCTCAAAATTTCGTAATTGCAAAGAAACCCGATCCAGAATTTCATCGCATTCTGCAGTGTACTCATCAAGTACAGATTGGGATTCGTGGGGTTTTTTATCATCAGGAATTAAGTCTTGCTTTGATTCATTGGCTGCCTCAAGCGTCTCGCCTTTCGTCGCCACTTCCTTAACTGTGGAATCTGAAGTGATTGTCTGTTCTGCCTGCGACAAACCTTCTTCAGGTATACTAAAGTCAAAATTAATTTTTTCATTATTTAAGATGGATCTTGCCGCATCAATACCGCGTAGGAAGAAACTGATATAGGATTTTGGCATCGAACTTTTATCTTTAAAAGGCATTAGAATATTTTCAAGCTGATGGGTGTGGCTTTGCAATTCTTGCATATCCATCATTCCAGAGGCGCCTTTTAAGTTGTGAAATCCACGAAAAATAGCATCAAAGGCAGTCTTAAACTCTGCTCCCTGGTCAAGGCTAAGCAAGCTTTTTTCAGCCACTTCCAGAAGTTCTAAGCTTTCTGTTTTAAACTCTTCTAACTCTTCGTTTGAAATCGACATTGTTTTCCCCTTCACACTTGTCGAAAATTTTTTACATTTCTTGAGAGTTTCTAAAACAAATTATTTTAACAAAATAAAAAATTCTTTTTTAAAAAAAGCATCAAGAATGTTATTCCGACATTCTTGTCACCATTGAACAAGTCCAATTTTTTTAAAAAAATTAAAATGAATAAATGAATTTGATTTTTATTTGATCTGTTTTGGATCCGTACTATTTTGAATCGCGTTAGGACGAGCTTAAAGGCCCATCAAGACATGGACCTTTAAAATTTTTAACAAATAATATATTAAAAAATTTAACAACAAGAATTTTTACACTATTTTGGCAATGGAGTGGCCAATACTAAGCCCCATCCTATAAAAATTAGTCAGTTCATGGTAAAAAGTGATGTCGAAATCAAATTCTTCTTCCGAAACTCTGTATTTATGCTAGTTCTACGCAAATGAAAAAGAATCCCTCAAAATCCAACCTACTGATTGAATTAGCCAATCGCAAATTAGAAGCGCAGAAGTCCGGCACAACAACAGAGTCTTTTCGCAAGTTTCAACCAAACAAACCACGCAACGAAAACAATTCTTCTGTTGGACCATCTTGGGGCAGACGAAAAGGCAACTAAGACACGAATTGCACACTCTAATGTAAGAGCTATCTATTCATATGAAATTACAATTCAGTTTCAGAATTTTCGACGGCGGGAAAATAAATTCCTTTTTCTTTAATCACGTGCCCTGCTGAAATCCCAGTCCCAAGTTCTTCTGCACGCAAAACACTTTCAGGCAGATTTAAGGATTCACGTAATCTTTGAACTGTTTCAGGAACAAAGGGAGCCAGCATAATCATCAAATTCTTCAAGACGTAAAAACAAGTGAATAAGGCATCTTTTCGAACGGTCTCGTCACCACGATCATCGTGGGGTTTAAACTGCGCAAACAAAGAATTGATTTGGCGGGCATAGTTTTCAACCTGTCCAAGCAAAGTCGAATAATCCCCTTTTTGCATTGATCTTAAATACATTTGGACTAGCTTCACAGTTTCGGCTTCAGCTTTACCAATCAACTTACCTTCAGGGACTTTTCCACCAAATTTTGAATGACAGGCAGAAATTGGTTTTTCAAAGGCCGCATTCATTGGTCCTGCTAAAAATTTATTTCTTTCAGCAAAATGAACAAAATCAAAACTAGATGATTTCGCCGCTAGACTCAGCATCGCAAGATAATAACGAACTTGATCGGCAGAATAGCCCATCTCGATCAACTGATCCCCACTGTAGAAATTCCCTTTGGATTTGCTCATTTTTTCGCCGTTCACCATCAAGTGATAGCAGCTCAAAACTTC
>DGYJ01000029.1:55849-73847 GCA_002396665.1 Bdellovibrionaceae bacterium UBA5009 | reverse complement strand
GTCATTTGCAAATCACCCTTGGCTGGCAACAGCTGGGGATTGTTTTTATTTCCAAGCCACATGGACCCTTGCATAATGACATAAAAGAAAACATTATCCTGCCCTAGAAACTGAACAACAGTGGCTTCAGGATCACACCAAAAATCTTTGTATTGTTCAATGGAACGTCCTGACTGTTGAAGAGCCACTTGAGTAAAAATAATCGGCGCAATCAATGAATCAGGCCAAACATACAAGGTTTTGCCTTTCATGTCGGGATCTAATTCAGGGGGAACAGGAATACCCCAGGAAACATCACGAGTGATGGGGCGATATCCCCATTTGTCAGTGATGGTTGATGAAATCCCTGCAAGCTGTAGAATTTCTTGGGCCTTAGTTAAATCGACCTTTGTATCAAACAAGCACTCGACCTTTTTACCAGGAACATAACGGGATTTATGCTTTGGCAGAGTCTCTTTGATTTCTTTATATTTTTCTTCGTGGATATTTTCGAAACGACAACCGATCAAAACAGTATTGATAACCTCTTGAATTGTCCCCGACCGCCAAGCTTTTTGTTTACTTTCAATCCAGGCCTTCAGTGGATCTGCAACCTTCCACATATCCAGCCACCAGTGGGCCGTGTCTTTAAGTTCTGGCTTGGCATCACTGAGTTGGCTGCGCGGATCTTTTAAACTGCTAGGGTCAAATTGAGTTCCGCAGGCTTCGCACTCGTCTGAGTAGGCTTCTGGATTTTGGCAGTGAGGACAAATCCCACGCACAAATCGATCTTGCAAGAAACGTTGCATTTTTGGATCGTACCATTGCTTGGTGATTCGCTTTTCAAGCATTCCGTTTTTAAATAATTGGCGCAAAAAATCCTGGGAAAATTTTTCGTGCAATGGGTAGGTTTCGGGGCGCGAAGTCCCGGTAAAAATATCCGTTTGAATAGAATAGTTCTTTAATGTCAGCTTTTGTTGTTCATGGATCGTATCAATAAATTCGCGGGTGGATTTACCAGCCTTAACAGCAGCCACTTCGCTGGTCGAGCCATGGTCATCGTTACCGTTCACATAAAGTACATTTTCAGCACCAATCAGCATGCGCATCCAGCGCGCATAGATATCTGCCGGAACCTGAGTCCCGGCCAAATGCCCCAAATGCAAAGGCCCATTGGCATAGGGCATACCCGCCGTCACAACCACCTTTTTGGGCTTTTTGTGATTATTAAGGACAGATTTCACATCCGTGGGCTGGCTGTACTTATTTTCTGGCTTTGAACTTTGCTGCATGTCTATGTTCCCTCAAATTACGACCTTTAGCTAAGGTGAAAGACCTGGGTTGAAAAGTCAATAAATCGTGCTTAGGAATCGAAGATCTTTGATATGCAGAACCATTGATTTTCTACATACTAACGAACAGCTGCTGCGGGACGCGAAGTCATCGTGTTTGAAGTTCGATTGAGTTCTCGACGACACAGATTCTCTAGATTCGACATTGTGTTATTAAAGTGATTTAAGCCGACGAAATGGATTCCCGATTCATACCGTCCAGCGAGATTTCTCGCTGATGCAGCATCACGTGCGAAATTAATCCGAACTCTTTCTCTCAAAGATCGGAACAAATTTTCGAGAGATGAAAAGAGCCAAACCGGCGACTTTTCTCTAAGCTCACTAATCAATGCATCGAGTTCAGCATAGGAACTAATATTCATGTTTTGCACTTCTGAATAAGTATGCATCAAGAGTGCACCATTAGCTATATTTGCTGGGTTAGAGCTGAATGCCTGTTTTTCATTTTCAGATTTAGTCTTCCAGTAGTCGTCGTCTGCTTTGCGAACCTCTAGGAGCGCATCCCGCATCAATTGAAGCGCATCAACTCGCTCCGACTCAGTTCCGGCTGCTAGATCCTCTGTGCCAAACATGGGAACAGTTTTATTGTGTTCAGGGTTGCGCATGTATGCATATACACTTCCGTTGGATGCCGACAGAATCAGTTGCTCGATCTGGTCTTGAGTAAATTTGATCTTACCGCTGCCTTGTCGTAAATAAAATTGGCGTAATAATTCACGGCGGGCCCGCAGATAGTACGGGAAATTATTCGACCAAGCCTCTTGAGTGCCTTCATAACCAACAAAACTTATTCGATTATGGGGCCGCGCTAGAGTTTGCGACAGGTATGCGAAATCCTCGCGTGCATGATTTTCAACTGTCATTACTGGTAAATCGAATCCAGTTTCTGGATGTACAGTGTTGCTGATGTCGATACCGTACTTAGTTCGAATAGCACTGACAAAACGGGACTTATCTTGGCGAGTGATCATTCCTTGGTAAGGCCTGCGATTTTCATCGGCAATTTTTACGAGCATCTGATTAAACTCTTCATCCGACATAGTGACCAACTGACCATTATCAATGAGGTCACTGATTTGGTAAATCTGGCGATCTCCATGTAAATGTCCCACACCAGTGAGCGTTCTTCCGTCAGGAAAGGTAATGCTTTTAGATCGACCTTTCACGAGCGGGTTTATGTTGGGAATCGACGAGCAGACAGTATTATTTTGAGCTGCAAGAGATAGGCATACATCTGTCAAAAAAGTCGACACTATGATGATCCCAAAAGCTAATAAGCGGCGTCTTACGGTTTTAAACTTCATACGAATTTATAGATCGCAAATAGAGTGCCGATGAGATAGTGGCGTGTGCCGTCCTCATACTGAAAGCTTGTCAGCTTTTTCAGAAAATTTTGTTAAGTGATTTCACTGACTTATAAAGACGAAAAATTGGTTGCGGGGGCAGGATTTGAATCTATTTAATTAATGCGCTGCCCAGCTTTATTTATCTTAAAATCAAGTTAAAAACTAATTTGGACGTTTAGATTAAATACTTGCCTGAAGAGAAGTTTTTGTGTTTAGAAAGTAGGTATGTTTAAATTTATTCGCTGGAACCGACTTTTTATCGTCAGCACCATTATTCTAATTTTGTATACCATTTCTAAATTTCATCTATGGAAACAAACTTTAATTCTTCTCGGTCAATTTTTAGGCGGCGTCGTCAGTCTTGGTATTCTTTATTTTTTCGTACTGCTACCAATTTGGGGAATCATTAAGTTCTTCATTCGCTGGCCTGAGAAAAATATTATTGAAGCCCAGACTACGATAAAAGAAGAACCTGACTTTTACTCCACAAGGGCGTGGAAAGAGCTTCGCTATATTGTTCTTAGTAACAACCCAAGAAAATGTATGCTGTGTGGGCGACGTGGAAAATCACTCCATGTTGATCATATAAAACCGCGCTCATTGCACCCAGAGCTGGCTTTAGACATCGATAACCTTCAAATTCTTTGTGCCGAATGCAATATGGGAAAATCTAACAAGCATGAGCACGATTTCAGACCCTATCATACCTGCTAAATATCATTGTCAGTGAAATACATATAGGCTCAAATTAATACCATTATATTGGTTGCAAAATACCTATAATGGTGGTAATTTACCCCTATGAAGGCTCATCTTAGATATTACATTAAGAATCAGATTCGTAATCGCTATGTAATAGAGCTTTCTATATATGACGTAGGTAAATCAGCCAAGTATCCAGATGGAATTAAATATGGGCTGATTTGTAAGGATCTAAAGGTCGGTAATTATGTCTTACTCGACAATCATCATCCTAAAGGCCCCCACGTACATATCAACGACCGTGAATTTACCTACGAGTACATAAGTGATGACAAGCTCATCGAAGATTTTGAAAAATTGGTCCTTAAAGAATTAGGAGTAAAGTTATGAAAAAATTGATTGTTTCCATTAAGTCTTCAGGGGAAACTATGGCTGACTTCAAGAAAGCATTAAAAGTTGCCCGCAAAGGACGGCTTAAAGGCGATCATTTTGAGCTTTCCTTCGATAACAAGAAAAACTTTGATCGTTTCGTAAAGAACCTAGGCATCTTGTCAGCCATACTGACTTATAAACCAAAATCAGTTTATGAACTGGCGAAGCTCGTCGATATGGATGTTTCTAATCTCAATAAGCTTATTGTTTTTTTTGAGGCCGTTGGCGCGATAACAATTAAAATGTCAACTGTCTCTGGACGCACGGTTAAAACTCCCGTTGTAGAATATGGGCATATTGAATTTGATTTAAAGGCAGCATGAGTCCGTTATTCTCAGAATTAGAAAATTGGTTGCCTCTGAAGCCAATCAGTACTTTCAAGTATTTAAGTACCGAGGAAGCCTTCTTGATGTCAAAGGGATCACCTTAGCATTTGATCTTGTATCTTCGCTTTATTTTTCACCAACAGCGGCCATTAGACGCTCGTTTTCGGCTTTAAGGTCAGCTTCTGTGGTCTGAAAATCTAAAGGGTCAGTGATCCCTTTATCTTCAATCCCAGCCAAGCGGACGTAGTGCATCATTGTTTTTACACTTTTCCAGCCACCCACTCGCATCACCCGAGACACAGGGACCCCTCGCTTTAATAGCTCGGTCGCAAAACAGGCCCTTAAGGTGTGAGAGTAAATCGGGGTAATACCAATTAGAACAAAATCGAATTTTATTTTTTTATGCTTAGCCGGCTATAAAATATAAACAGCCTTATTCTTGTTTTCAAATTGCTGACTAAAACAATCGATAAAGTCGTTATCAGTTGTAATTAATAGCGGAATTTCGCTACCTATAAAAAGGTTCGCAATCATCGCATCGGTGGCTCGCATTCCATGTTGGCCCATGATTTCTACCATATCCATCCAGCTGATTGGTGTTTTAAAGTATGCATTTGTTGCACCCTCCATAATTTCAATAAAATTAAGACCCATTTCTTCTTCTAAAATTTGCCATTCATTTTTTAAAATTTGATCTGTAAATTCAGAACAGAATTGCGGCCAAGACTTTTCACCAGCAGTCAACATCAGCTCGCGTTTTAGTTTTTTAAGTTTAGCTTCATCTAGCTTATAGGATTTACCAAGACTGCGTTCAGAAGTATTTTGGTCTCGAATACTTTTCAGCATATTGTTTAAGTTTTTATTGGTTCGATCAATTTGTTTATTTTCATAAAGCTGAATTGCACCATAAGTGACAAGCTTTCTAAAAATCAGATCGATAAATTCCATGCGGCTAACAACGTTGGCAAAAATGGCTGAATCAATTTGTTCTAGCAAAATTGTTGTCTCGACAGCTTTCTAATGAAGACGGTCGTCGTCGAAAGATGCTGCGTACAAAAAACCCGTGTCGGCCAAGCAATTTAATTTTAGTGGCAGAGTATCGCAAAATTGCTTCAGGTCTGCCAATGAGCGTAGGATCTTCATCTAGGCCTCGACATCTGTATTTTTGTAATTTGATGCCGCTACTTTTTTGGGTTTATCAGTTTGGTTAATGATTTTGATCAGCTCATCTGACGGAACCTTATTTTCAATTTCTTTGATCAGTTTTCGAAGTCGTTCAAAGCCACCTTTTTTGATTCGGTTTACTTTCTGTTGCATATTTCTATCCTCCTTTAGATAAAGTTTTACCATGCACAGGCCAGGCCGACTAAATAGCTGATTTAACAAGCCATTAGGGCTGAAAGTGCTTTTTCAGAGCTGATGTTCGGACATCAACTGAAGGTTTGCTTTATGCAAAGAAAACCCAATTCGTGCCAGATCAGCATGAAACTGGTAAGACCTTAGAATTTTTAAGAAAAATTAAACGGAGTCTATTTTTGTAGACTGAGGAAGATCAGAAAAGTTTATTTTCATAGACTTTTTGCGAGACTTTAAGAATGTCAGATTAAAAATAAAGTCATCATGCAGTCAAGCCAATAAAAGCTAAAGAGCGAATGTCATTGCTGATGAGGTGTTCATACAGAGCAGTTCCAATGAATGCACTGTGGACTGATTTTTGAAAAATAGGTTCGCTTTCAATAGGCGTTGCAAAGTTCATAAATTTTGAACCTAAAAGCTCCGGCCGTAAAGGCGAGGTTGGCTCTTTGGACAAATGCTGTACATGAATTACTGGCTTTTTGTTTTTTCGCCAATGCTTTAAGATTTTTTCTACATTTTCTTCAAAGGGAGGATTACTTCTTATGCCCCAAGAGGGATCTTTAAATCCCTCTTGAATGTCGATAAGAATTAATGCTTTTTTCATAGATCACGAAATGGAATGTTATGAATGTGGCTAGATTTATCATCTATAGCCGCGAGATCCAGTCTAAATCCATCCACCTGACTAATTTCTTGAATTCCATCAATATGCATCTTTTTCTTTTGAAAAATAGTATTTTGTCTAACCTTCGATTTTGCTTCTTCTAACGAAGCTGCAACAACTGGCAAATTGATGTGGAATTCGTAAATTGCGTCAGAAATTTCTTCATCATAAAATCCACAGTGAATCAGATATAGTTTCATGAATATACCTCCGTTACTTCTATCTGCATCTAGGAAAAGGTGGTGGATGAGATTCATCACATGGGTCTTCGTTCGCAGATCTAAGGCGAAACCTAGGGTAAGGATGCGGCGGTGGTGGCTTGGGTGCATTTGCACCATTAAGCTGAACATCAATTACGCAATTTAACTCAATTGGAGTTCCTAGATTAACCATCACATCGCCATAGGCGTTACTGCGTAAATTATCATGTTCTTGTTTAAGGCTGACATCAATGACATTTGAACCACTTCTTATTGTAAAAATCCAAAAGACTGGATCACCAATGACTCTGTTCACGACTTGATGTCCTGATACTCGATACATTATATTTGAAGAATCCATGACATTTGCTTTTCCAGAAAATTTGTTTAAACGAGGCCCGCTCAGAGAATAATCTTGGCCAAACAAAACAGAGGCATAGAACTTTCCAGGACAGGCAATTCTAGCTTCAGGTATTCCTGGTATCGCAAATGCCATGGGCTGAATTGCCAAGGTGACGAAAATGAGAGAAATTATTTTTTTCATATGTGTAAGTTTCATTTTATTTGCTCCTTATTTTATAAATCACAGTCAGGTTTATACGGTGGACAGTCTTTTGGGTCCCACTCTTCTACGCGATCTGTCCTTGAACCAGGGACTTCGGCTTTGTTATAAAGAACAACTTGGTTGATTTTTACAACAATTGTTTCGATGACGGACTTTCTGTAAATTGCTTTACATGACGACATTCCAAGATTGCATGGAAAGATTTTAATCGGATAATCTGCATTATCGAGTTTTGATTCCACAGTTCCTTTCGTGGGTCCGAGGGACTGAATGTATTGTTTGGCCGCCATACAAAGTCCTGGATTATTTGTCTTTACGCCAACAGCTTTAGTACGGGAATATGTAAGGCTAGCTAGTTTATTAATACCCAAATAAAAAGTGTCTTTGAAGCAGCCGATTCTCATTTCGCTGGGTTGAATATCAAATGTAATGGCCGCAAATGCATTGGGCGTTACAAGCAACATGCCGAGCAGTAAAGTTGTTACTAATGTTTTCATACTGATCCTTTCTCAATGTCAGATTCGTTTATAAAGACGTAATAGCCTTGTTTTAATGTGTTGAATAATTCATTATTATCATGTATTGATGAATATATATGAGTTTACTCGATTCAAAACTTCAGGCCTTCTATGAAATTGCGAAAATAGGGACTGTTCATGGCGCAGCTAAGACTCTTAAGATCACACAAACTGGTGTAACCCAAAGAATACGCGCACTTGAAAAACAGCTTTCAATTACCTTATTTATACGATCTAGATCCGGTATGAAGCTAAGCCATGAAGGCCAAGCTCTTCTTCGATACTGTCAAAATGCCTTAGACCTTGAAGGTCAGACTCTCAGCGAAATTGAGGGTTCTCATAGCAAATCAATCGTACAAATGACCTTGGCTGGGCCCACAAGCATTGTGAGCTCTAGAATTATTTCTTCGTGCATGGGAATTTATAAGGAATTTCCAAATCTTGCCTTAAGTTATCGTTTAGATGACCAAGAAAATCGAGTGGATCTTCTCAAAAAAGGAATTGTTCAACTCGCAATTCTTTCACCTCAAGATGTTGTTCTTGAAATGGATAGCAAAATGCTTAAACCTGACAAATATATCTTGGTCGCTAGCTCAAAATGGAAAAACAGAAAAACGAGTGAAATTATAAAGTCAGAAAGAATCATTGATTTTTACGATTCAGATTTAACAACCCACAATTATCTAAAAAAATATGATCTTTTGAAATCGGCCCGCCCTGATCGTCTTTTTGCTAATACCAACTTTGCTTTAATTAGTTTAATAAAAGCTGGTGTTGGCTATGGAACTTTGACTCAAGAAGTAGCCGAAAAAGATCTGGCTCGCGGGGAACTCATCGCCCTTAATCAGAAACAAGTCTACGAAGATCCACAAGCTTTGGCCTGGTATCCAAGAAAAGAAATGCCCGCTTATTTTCGCCGTTTGGTTGAAATCATTAAATAGTGAACCTAGTGAAGAACCTGAAGTAGAACCGTAGAAGAACCAAAAATTGGTTGCGGGGGCAGGATTTGAACCTACGACCTTCGGGTTATGAGCCCGACGAGCTACCAGACTGCTCCACCCCGCGACAAGAAAGAAAGGTGAAGATAGGTGCTTTCCAGAAATGGGTCAAGATTCTTTTGGACAAGACAGAAAATAAAAGCTGAAATGATACAGATCGACTTTAAACCCCGAAAAAAACAACTGACCAGAGGAATCATCATGTCTTTAAAAAACAAAACTCTCTTTATCACTGGAGCATCCCGCGGAATCGGCCTGGCCATTGCTGAAAAAGCTGCCGCCGAGGGCGCAAACATCATTATTGCCTCTAAAACCGTCGATCCCCACCCAAAACTTGAAGGCACTATCCATACCGCTGCAGAAAGCATCAAACAAAAAGGTGGAAAAGCCCTTCCCCTGCAAGTTGATGTTCGCCAAGAGGACTCGATTAAAAATGCCATCGACCAGGGCGCTCAAAAATTCGGCGGAATCGACATTGTTGTATTGAACGCAAGTGCCATTATTTTAAACAAAACGCCTGAAATTACGGCCAAACAATTCGATCTTATGCACAACGTGATCGTGCGCGGATCCTATCTTACGATTCATCATGCACTTCCCTATCTTAAAAAATCATCTTCGCCAAAAATTCTTGGACTTTGCCCGCCCCTTAACCTTGAAGAGAAGTGGCTCGCCCCCTATATGCCCTATTCACTTTGCAAATTCGGACTTAGCTTAATGATTAAAGGATGGGCCGGTGAATTTCGCGCTGATAAAATTCCTGTCAATGGTCTTTGGCCAAAAACTTTAATTGCTACTGCTGCCGTTCAAAATTTACTGGGTGGCCCAGAGGCCATTAAAAAAAGCCGTAGACCAGAGATCGTGGCCAATGCAGCCCACTGGATTTTAACCCAACATCAAGACACGGGATCCCTATTTCTTGATGAAGATATCATTGTTAAAATGGGGCAAAATCCAAACGACTACGCCATCGACCCCACACAAAAACCTGCCCCAGACATCTACGTCTAAAGGAACAGCTCCAGATAATTTCTGGTAAAGGACATGACGCTAGATATCCGAAGGTCAATCCCGTATTGACCTAACTCCTTACAATTCCTAAGGTTAAATCTGATTAACATCTAACGAAAGGTCTTCAATGGAAATGGCAATTTTCTCATATCCTGGTCTCCATTTTGTTTTAAAATGGCTTCATATCTTTTTTGGAATCATGTGGATTGGTCATCTTTACTACTTTAACTTCACCCAAGGGACTTTTATGGCACAAACTGATGCCCCGACAAAGTCCCAAGTTCAGCAAAAACTTCTACCTGTTGCACTTTACTGGTTTCGCTGGGGAGCCATGTGGACATTTGTTTCTGGGCTATTGATGCTTCACACAGCCAGTAAAATTGGCTTTTCTATCCAAGGCGACTGGGGAGTTAAAATCCTTACTGGCGCTGCTTTCGGAACATTAATGTGGGCAAATGTTTGGTTTCAAATTTGGCCAAAACAAAAAATAGTCATCCAATCAGCGACTCAAGTTGCTGGTGGCGGATCTGCAATCCCTGAGGCCGCTGCCGCTGGAGCTGCTGCTTTGCTTGCCTCACGAACGAACACATTGTTTTCGATTCCTATGTTGTTTTTCATGGTGGCAGCACCTCACTTATCCATCGAAATGGATCTAGCGAACCAAACAACCTATTATATTTTTCTATTAGTCGTTCTTGGCGCGCTTGAGTACAATGCGTTAAAAGGCAAACTTGGCCCCATCACTACAGTGAAAGGTGTCATCACTGCGGGATTTATTTTGACTGCTGTAGTTTATTTCGGAATGGAAGTTATTCTGTAAATTACTGATTTAATTTTGTTTGTAAAAAACAATTTCAATAAAAAAGGCCGGGTCATTCTGGTCTTTTTTTATTTGGAACGAGTCTTGCTTATTAACCCTTTGTCAAAACCAAGGGGGACATAATGACACTTCAAAAACTTTTAATAATGTCTTTAGTAACAATTTTAATGAGCTCGCAAGTCAAAGCTCAAATTGTTCCAGAAGACCCATCACCGGGCCGCTCGCGTGGATCTGAACGACCACCACGCTACGAACCTAATCCTAGCAATGGATCGTCGTCAGACAATGGTGAATCCGAGCGCCGACGCGAAGAAGAAAACCGTCGCCAACAGGCCGAACAACAACAGCAAAGAGAAGAACAGTCACGTAGGGAATCTCAGCAACGTGATGAGCAATCCCGTCGCGAAGAACAGTCTCGTCGTGAACAAGCCGAACGTGATCGCTATCAGCAACAAGAACACGCCCGGGAGCAAGAAGCCCAACGTGAACGTGATCGCCAAGCCAGACAAGAACAAGAGCGCCGTGAACAAGCCGAACGTGATCGCTACCAACAGCAAGAACGAGCCCGTGAACAAGAAGCTCAACGTGAACGTGATCGCCAAGCCCGCGAAGAACAAGCCCGTCGTGACCAAATCGAACGCGATCGCTACCAACAACAATCTAGGGAGCGAGATCGTTTAGATCGAGAACGTCGCGAGCGCGAAGAAAGAGAAAGATACGAAGAACAAGCCCGTCGCGAACGCATCGAACGCGAACGTCGCGAACAAGAAGAGCGAGAAAGACAATCTCACTACCCAACTTATCCTACGTATCCGTCTTACCCGACCGAGCCAAGCTATCCGACGCACCCAACTTATCCAACATACCCAACACAGCCAGATGAACTGACTCGAATTGTAAACATCAACAAAGTTTACACCAATACATCTATGAATATTGGTTTGTTGTTTAAAATGGATAAACTTCACCGTCGCGATGAAATCAAATCGGTTGTTGTTCAGCTAAGAAATTCACTTCAAAACGTAGAGCTGATTTTAGTCAAAAACAAATACACCGTTCAAAGAATTAAGATTGCAAAATCTAAATCTTATAAACAGGTTGAGTTAAGACTGCCAGCAGGAACAACTTGGAGAGGAAACACAAGCTTAATCAAAGTCCTTCTTAAAGGAAAAGCCCATGTTTCAGCTTTAAAATTAAAATACGTTCAGAATTAATTTATAAAATAAAAAAGGATTTACAACTTGGGCCATTCCAACTTTGGGATGGCCTTTTACTCTTCGACTAAACCTTCACAGGATTCATACAGCTTTTCAAGGCGGGCATTAAAATAAGTCCCATCCTTATCCAGCTTCCAAGGCGGGTATGGAAAAAACTTAACAGTGGCGCACTGACCTTCTTTTACAATTCCCCACTGTCGATCTTCAGAAGATGCTGTGATGATTTGACCCGTCTTACGGTCTTTAATACCAACAGAAAAAGAAAAAACTTTGGTAGACGGCTGAGCCTTAGGATCAGAAGAAGTCACAATCGCGACATTTTCAGTCAAATAACGTACACCCATCACTTCACCCTGTATGGTTTTTGCAAAGATATAGGGGTAAAATTGCACGACCCCAACAAGAACTGCGACCAAGACAAGAACAACAATCATTTTGATTAGAACAGATTTAATTTTTTGCATAATTTGATTTCTAACAGTTTAAGACAAAAAGCATGTCTCTGTGCGTTGCCTACCAATTCACTTTTCGACGAAGTGATTTTTTTTCAGATCGGGACTCCTTCGTTTTTTTTGCCTTCAGTTTCGAAGAATAACTTGGCTTAGTCTTCTTTCGAGGCTTATCCACATGCAATGCTTTTTGAATCGTTGAAAACAACCTTGAAAATGCTTCTTTTTTGTTCATTTCAAGGTCCCGATGGGAATCGGCGCGAACAATCAAAAACCCCTCCTGGGTCAGCTGATTGGCCAACTTCGACAATAAAAGAATTTTTTGTTCGTCGTTCAAAACAAAGGAATCCTGAATCGACCACCAGATTTGCACCGAGGTGTTTCTTTTATTCACATTCTGCCCGCCAGGCCCACGACTGCGCTGAACTTGCAAATGAATCTCTGGTCGAATTAAGTTCAAATCAATAGGGGTCATGGGACTATTTTATGCGAAGCACTACGCTTCAGCAATAATATTCATTTCACCCCAAGTCCCATGACAAGAAGGATAATCTGATCTAGGCTTACTTCATGATAATTATTGCATTTGTTGTTTCATTAGCTTTGGGTCTTGGTCTGGGTTTTCTTTTTTTCAAACTCAAACGCCAGGCTATTATCAATAAAGCCATGGACCAAGCGCAATCACTTAAAGAAGAAGTTGATGAACAATTGGAACTTCGTCGCCTTGAAGAAGAGGAACGTAAGCAAGAAATTGAGCTTGAACTGTGGAGCAAATCAGAAAAAGACATTTTAAAAACTGAAGAGCGCATCGAAGAACTACAAGAAATGGTCGACGAAAATCGCAGCAAAAGTGACTCGACCATTCAAAAGCTTAAAAATGCCAACCAAGAAGTTTTAAAAAAAATCACTGATAAAGAAAATGAAATCAAGTCCTTACAATCTAAATTCAACCAAATGCTTGATTCCCAAAAAGACCTGCAAAAGCAATTGATTCAAAAAATCTTAAACACCCATCAAATCAATGCCGATGAAGTTAAAGATGAACTTGCAAAATCCTATGAAAACGAATTTAAAAATAGTTTTCAAAAACGGCTCGATCATACAGATGAAGACCTTAAAGACAATTCTGAAGTTCGAGCAAAATACTATTTAGATATTGCCCTTGATCGCTTTGCTAGACCCTACTGCGCAGAACGGGGCATTGGCTCTGTCCACTTTGCAGACCAACAGGCTAGACAAAACTTTTGCGATCCTGCTGGTTTAAACATTAAAGCCGTTCAAGAAAGTTGTGGTTGCGATATTATTGTCGACGATCAAAGTGACCTTGTTGGGGTTGCAGGATACGATCCTGTTCGCCGTGAACTTACACGAAGAACTCTTGAAAAAATTCTGAAGGAACGTAAAAAAATCACCCCTGACTTTGTCAAAAGAACTGCCGAAAATCAAAAGCGTGAACTCTTGCGACAAATCAAAGCCGATGGCGATCAGATTTTTAAAGAACTCAAGCTTCAAAATGTTCACCCAGAAATCAAACAAATGATGGGAAGTCTTCGACATCGCTATTCTTTTACTCAAAATCAATATTTTCACTGCGGAGAAGTGGGCTGGCTTGGTGGGCTTTTGGCTTCAGAACTTAAACTTGATGCCATCCAAGCGCGTCGAAGTGGAGTCCTGCATGATATCGGAAAATCCATGGACCACGAAAAAGATGGTGGCCATGCCGTCATCGGAGCTGACTTTATTGAAACCCGTGGCGAAAGTGCTGAAGTCATCCACAATGTTCGAGCCCATCACTATGATGTGGCCCCTTCAACTCCGCACGCATTTCTTGTCATTGCAGCTGATGCTATTTCTGGTGGACGTCCAGGGGCAAGGCGCTCTACCGTCGAGTCTTACAATCAAAAAGTCACAGAACTTCAAGATATCGCCCGCAGTTTCGATGGTGTCACCGATTGCTATGTCCTTAATGGAGGACGCGAATGCCGTATCCTTGTTAATGGCCGAAGGGTCAATGATTTAGCAGCCCTTGATCTGAGCAAAAAAATTGCAAAACGGGTCGAAGAAGAGTGCAACTACCCCGGCCAAATCAAAATCGTTGTTATCCGTGAAACTTTAATTTCCGAACATACCCACGCCAAAGCTTAGAAATCTCTTTAAGTCTGAATGTCTCAAATTGAAACATTTTTCTAGCCTAACAAATAGCTATCTTGTTTGCCCTTAATTTCTTTTTCAATTGCCTTCCAATGGCTTTCCAATTGCTTTAACAAACAGCATGGGAAAGAGAGGCCATTTGAAGTCATTCATAAGCAATACATTCATGCTTAAGCTACTGGCCTGTCTATTAACTTTACAGTTGATAAGCCAAGATTTGGCCCACCCACAGGCAGCAAATGACTTGTCTTCAGGAAAAGCCGTGGTCTTAACTTCAGGTCCTGAGCTCGCAAAAATGCTGGATTTATCTACAAAAATTATGTTGCACAAAACCTTCTACTCTTTAATTAACGAAACCTTTGCGCCACTCATCAATGCCCCAGATAAATCAGCAAACTTAAGTCAACCCAGTCCTCCAGAACTTAATTTGGTTTCACAATCAAAAATCACTTTAATTTTGTACTACGCCAAAGAGCATATCCCAGAGATCGAAGAGTATCTAAAAACTGTTCCCTCGGACCAAGCCAATAATCCAAATATCAATGCGGACAGAGAAAAATTTAGACTTCTTTTCGAGAAATTTATTTCAAACCCAGTTTTAATTCGAAAAGTTAAAGATCATGGAGATGCTTCACGCCCACTGATTGTTGTCGATAAAAGCTCAAGGGTTGGATATCAAAACATAGATTTTTATGCCAACCACCCTCGGCTTAAAGACCTGAGCAAGCCTGCAACAAAAGAAAATCTTGTCCCCGCCGACGATATGAAACAAGTGATGATTCATCTTATCAAGTCAGCCCAGCCCGGCGATGAGCTTTCATTTAATTTTTACGATTTTGATTTAATGGAAATCGCTGAAGAAATTATTTCAGCAAACCAGCGTGGCGTTAAAATCACTGGTGGCATCGACAATGGCGTCATCGAAGGCAAAGAAGGAACTCGACTTGTCTATCAACGTTTAAAACAATTCGAAAGCAGCAATTTTACAATCGAGGCTGTTAAATCCGTAGGGCTTAATCACCAAAAAATGATTGCCCTGGTCTCTAAAAATGGAATTTCAAAAACACTTCTCAGCTCTGGAAATCCGACTCAATCTTGCATCGGCAAAGAAGGAGATCTTAAAGATTTCCCAGTGTCTAACCGTCCCAAAGAGTCCATTCCAAATCCTAATCATATGATTGTTGTCACCGGTGATCTTCCCGCTCGAATTGCCGCCGCTGACATCAATAAAACTGTTGTTTACAAACTTCGTGGCCAAAAGGAATACCCCATCGGCGGAGCCTTCCAGGTCTTGGGTTCGTGGGACAGTGAAAACAAAATGCGTGATTACATGATTATGGCTTTTTCACCCAATGGTGGTCGCGGCGATATTAATCGTGATATATATTCTCAGTTTATCAATTATTCCAAAGGGCCCTTCATAGGTGGCTTCTTTTCTTTTTCATCGCCTGAACTTTCTGATCTTATCCTTAAAAAAATTATAGAAGAAGTTCGTGGTCAAAAAGCAAAAGGACTTCAACTTCAAAACTTATCCCAACTGATTGGCGACACACGTTTTGCCATGCGTGATTTCAGCGTTCTATTAAGACTTTCTGGCAAAAGACTTATCGAATTCGATCCTAAAGATCCATTCAAAGTGCCTGCTCAGCAAAATCCAGAAGACCCAGAAGAGTTCGTTCCAGAACCAAAAAATGTACAGACAAAAAAAGTATTCATCGATTCACCAAACGATCCCTTACTTGACGAACTTAAGTCACTTCTGACAGCCTCAGAGTGGAGATCTTGGCAAGAGAGCATTCGAATCACTCCAGAATGGTTTAGCGAAAAACATTTTGAATTGAATGGGATGAAGTACAAAAACGAGGTCAAATTTCATCACAAAGTTCTTATCAATTTATTTCAAAAGCTTTCCAACGCTGGGTCTAGTATCAACTTCAGCAACGCAGGGGAATCAAACCAAGAGCAAATTACTGCAATTCGAAGTCAAAAAATTTCAAACCAACTGGCATCGACAATTTTGTATTGGTATCAACGTTCTGGCAAATTAAGATCAGTTTCACAGGAAGCCACGCGCCGAAATATAAAAAACAAAATCACCGCCGAAGACGTAAAACTTGCCTACGAGGTTTTAAAATTTCGTGATGAAGCGAAAAAGAAATCAGGGCTTGCGCCAATATTGACGGAAGATAAAAAAATGCAGGACCAATTAAGCCCTGCATCCGCTGCTGGAACTTGCCCAGCTGTATTTAAATAATTCAAAACCGCTTAAGCCTTCTTGCCGTGATATTGTTCTTCGTCGAAATCATCGACCAAGATAGCATCAAAACGGACATTGTCGGCCTCACGAAGCAACTTCAACTCTTCTTCAGAGATTACATTCTTCTGTCTTGCTTCTTCTAGTAAAAGATGGATTTTTTTACGTGGTAAAACGCCATCTTTAATGGATTTACGAATTTTTTTCTCGCACTGCTCAGCTTGCAATACAACTTGGAATGCATTTTCTAAACGACCCAACTGCTGATCTTTTTCTTTTGGAATATAAATTCCATCGGTCAAACGACGACGAGTCGCTGAGTCACTCAACATCAAACCAGAGATCAAATGCGAATATCCATCCGACGCCTGACTGCCCACCGAGTTAATTCGAGACCATGCCCCAATCCAGCCCTTCATAAACCATCTAAACCCTGGAATTTTTAAATTATCAAAAATGCCATCGAATGATTTTTGAATTTCACTTAAGCTGTTTTTGAGACAGTAGTGAACCAAAGGCAAATCCTCTTCGGGACGGCCATCAGCATCGAATCTTCTAAGAACAGATGAAGCAATATACATCTGAGCCAAAATATCAGCAAAGCGCCCTGTGATTTTTTCTTTTAACTTCAAACTACCACCCAATGTCCCCATCGCAACGTCGGCTAAAATAGCAAAAGTTGCAGAGGTCCATTGCAGACGTCTAAAATATGTTTTCAATTGGGGATGACAATCTGGAGTCGAGGCCAAATACCCACGGGTCACTGACAACAATATACTTCGACACATATTTCTGACGACATGACCGATATGTCCCCAGAAAGCAGCATCAAAAGCTTTAAGGTCATTGGCTTCTAAGGCCTTCACTTCGGCATAGGCAAAAGGATGGGCACGTAAAGCACCTTGACCGAAGACGATCAAAGTTCTTGTCATAATGTTAGCGCCTTCAACAGTAATTCCGATTGGCATAGCCACATAAATTTCAGCAATTAAGTTGCGAGGCCCCAATGAAATTGCGGCTCCACCTAAAATATCCATTCCATCATTGATAACTTTTCGACCCATTTCAGTTGAATAGTATTTTTGAAGTGCAGTAATAACTGGTGGTTTAATTCCTTTATCCAAGGCTCCAAGAGTAAAACGTCTCATGGCCTCAAGAGCATAGGTCGAAGCTCCGATACGGGCCATTGGCTCTTCAACACCTTCAAAACGACCAACGCTGACGCCAAACTGACGACGAACAAGTCCGTGGGCACTGGCCACGCGTGAAACAAGTTTTGATCCACCCGTTGATTGCGCTGGCAAACTGATACCGCGACCCGCAGCCAAACACTCCATCAACATCGCCCAACCACGACCACAACCTTCTGCCCCACCAACAACGGCATCAATTGAAACAACAACATCTTTTCCTTGAGTTGGACAGTTGTAGAAAGGAATCGTTAATGGATCATGACGGCGACCAAGAACAACACCAGGAGTGCTGGCAGGAATTAATCCGCAAGTGATACCTAAATCTTCGCCGCGACCTAGCAAGTTTTCTGGGTCACGCAAACGAAAGGCCAAACCAATCACAGAGCTAATTGCAGCCAATGTGATCCAACGTTTATTCCAATTCAATTTAATTTTAATTTTTCCGTCCGTGTCCTTAAATAAGAC
>DGYJ01000029.1:36280-55759 GCA_002396665.1 Bdellovibrionaceae bacterium UBA5009 | reverse complement strand
TGCCGTGTCCTTAAATAAGACACCGCTCGAAGTGATAGCTCCGGCATCAGATCCTGCCAAAGGCTCTGTTAAACCAAAGCAAGGCATTTCTTCACCACGAGCTAGGCGCGGAAGATAATATTTCTTTTGTTCATCAGTTCCATAATGAATAAGTAATTCCGCAGGTCCAAGTGAATTTGGAACCATCACGCTGATTGTTGTCGGAAGTGAACGGCTGGAAAGCTTCATGATCACTTCAGAGTGAAATAAATTTGAAAATCCAAGTCCACCGTACTCTTTTGGAATAATCATCCCTAGGAATTTTTCTTTTTTGATATAATCCCAAACTTCTTTTGGAATCTCTCTGCTTTTCCAAATCCCCCAAGGGTTGGCCAGTTTACACAACTGCTCGACTTGGTTATTCATAAATGCTTTTTCTTCATCCGTCAGATGAGGATATGGTTCATTCATGATTTTATTAAAATCGGGTTTTCCTGAAAACAAATCTTTTTCAACCCACACGACTCCGGCATCCAAAGCTGTTCTTTCTGTTTCAGAAATTTTAGGAATAATTTGAAGTTTTTTGAACAGGGCCAAAACCCCTGATGTCACCAAGGCAGCGCGCAGTGGCTTAATATTAAAAATAAGCATTACTATCGCGTAAGCAATAAGCAATTCTTGGCAGACACCAAAGCCGTAAAGTACGGCGCCAATAAAAAGTGACCACACAATCAGTGGGCTACTTAAAAAACCAAGAAACAATATTGCCAAAACAGTTAGTGGAACTGCGATTTCGCATCGCTGAAGCAAAAATCCATGAAGTTGATCAATTTCCATACGTGCACTCCTTTTACATCTCAGGAAATATTACATCCCTTTCATCTTCAGAGTGCAAGTCGTAGAATAAAAAAAAGGGGATTGCGTTAAACAATCCCCTTTTTCAAACTGTGGCAAAAAAACAATTATTTGTGTTCGCCTGAAGGTGCAGCTTCAGTGCCGCCAGCCGCAGGCTGATCAGCAGCAGGAGCTCCAGCATCAGCTGCAGGTGCAGCCATTTGCTCTTGCGGAGCTGCTTCAGTTGAAGTCGCCGCAGGAGCAGCCTCTTGTGGAGGATTTTTTGAACATGTGAAACCCGTCGCAAATGACAAGGCTAACAATGACATAACTAAGATTGCTTTCATGTGATGTTTCCTTTCTTACATGATGTTGACTCGACTAATGTAGGGTGACTTTAAAGATTTAATTTGTCAACAGGCAGCCAGACTCTTTTTTACGACTGGCAACTTGGACACCAAAATGTACTTCGGCCTCCAAGAACCTTGGAGGTAATTTTCGAAGAACATTTTTTACATTTTTCCCCGTGACGACCATAGACCAAATGTCGACTTTGAAACCCACCTTTTTCTCCTTTTAGATTTCGATAATCTCGAAGAGTAGATCCCCCGCCTTCAATGGCCTCTGATAATACTTTTTTAATTTGATTAAAAATCTTTTTTGTTTCTTCCTTACTGACTTTATTTGATTTCTTAGATGGGCGTACACCCGCTCGAAATAACGCTTCGCTGGCGTAAATATTCCCAACCCCAACAACAACTTTCGAATCCATAATGACGACTTTTATCGATTGTTTTCTGTTTTTCAGGGCCAAACAAAATCTTTCAAGCGCAAATGATTCTGTCAAAGGCTCTGGCCCCAAACCACTTAATTGCGAAAATGCGCCAATATCTTGTGCAAAATCAAACATTCCAAAACGCCTTGGATCATTGTAAATCAGCATTTCTGATGTGTTTAAGTGCAAAACTATATGATCGTGCTTTTTAAACTGAACACCAAAGTCTTCAATCCGCCATGACCCCGTCATCCCAAGATGGCTTAACAAAAACCCCTTATCAGTATCGAATAAAATGTACTTTGCTCGGCGAAAAATCTTATTCAGTTTAAGATTTTTTTGATGATCAAAGGGCGGCACAGGGTTTCGCAACCTGCCATCGCGGACCTCTATCTCTTTGACAACAATATTTCGCTGCGATTGACATAATCTTTGGTTCAAATCCGCAGCAATAACTTCGACCTCTGGCAATTCTGGCATATATTTTTGTCCTAGCTATTTGTTACCCCGTTTAGCTTTTGCATTACTCACTTTAATTGACTTTACATTATTTTACGACATCATATTCTAGATAATTTAAAAGATAAAACTTTTCATACTTAATGGGAATAAAATAAATGCGAAATTTACGTCTTCAAAGCTTCAATTCTTTTAGCAATTACAGATTCCCATTTCTAGCAAAAATTCAAAACACCCATGGCATGTCCCTTGTTGAAATCCTGACAGTCACTGCCATCATGAGCATTCTTATGCTTGGAATGATGGCGATGCAAAACTATCAGCTCAAATCAAATAGCTATCTTGATTTTCAACTCAAACGCACTCAGTTGCAAAACTCACTCATTGGCCAAGTCTTAAACGACCCCAGCAATTGCGCCTGTTTGTTCGCTGGCGCTACTCCATTTGCAGCTACGCCAGTAGCCCCCGGAGCAACCCTTACAGGAGTCACGCCGACTCAAATTGGCAGATACAATTTTGCAACCCCTGGGGTTTGTGCGACTGCAACAATGCCACAGCCTTTAGCGGACAACATCGGCATAGACGGACTACAAGCCACAGCCATTGGATTAACAAATATAATGAATATTTCTGGAGGATCCTACACTGGCGAGCTGCAAATTAATTTACAAAGCATCAAGCCCGTCAGCGGACCACAAAATCTACTTATTAAAATTCCCGTTGCAATCACAACAATTCCAGCAGGCGCAGGTACCGTTAATTTTGTAAATTGTTCTGCAGTAGTCACCCCTCCAAAATCCATGCAATGCGTGGCAGGAACCGGTGGTTATGATGGCGATCTTTCAAGGCCTACACTTGCCTGTGTCAATAGCGAAAAACATCGAACTTGTATGTGTTCTGCAGATTGGAGCCCAAGCTGCGACTGCACGACTGTAGCCTTTAGCCAGCCTGGAAATTACCCATCAGCAGCTCTAGCAGGGGCACTGACAAGTTCGCTTTCACGACCTGTCTTTGTCGCTTCCAATGGCATAGACATGACCACATGTATGTGCTCCGCAGACTGGACGCCAAAATGCGAATGCAGTACTGATGTCGCTAAATTTGCAAATGAACCCGTTTCATGCGCCTCCAATGCTGGTGGTGGCAATGGGCTATCAAGGCCTGTCGTTGCCTGTGCATCGTCAAGTTTGGCAAGGATGTGCGAATGTTCTGCTGACTGGAGCCCTGCCCACTGCAACTGCACAGATGTCCCTTTTTCTGCACCTGCCACAAGCCCACCGAGCTGTGCTGCTGCCCAGGGAGTTACAAAAAATCTGCCAGGAGAACTCAGCAGAGGATCTATAACATGCGGCAATGGCGCATCGATGATTTCATGCATGTGTTCTGCAGATTGGAGCCCCAACTGCAGTTGCCAATCCGTGAACATGTAATCACCTACAAAAATATTCCCTTGATTCAATACTTAATTGCCATAGGATATGTGCATGGAAAATACGCCAACACAGGATTCAACTCAAAAATCTGCATCACCAGCCGCCAAACAAGAAAATCCAATCTGGAATCTTCTTTTCAATATCGTTATCCCAGTCCTGATTTTAAATAAGGGCTCGAATTACCTATCCCCAATTATTGCCCTGCTTTTGGCCCTTTCTTTCCCGCTGATCTACGGCTTGATTGATTTTTTACAGAAAAAGAAAACAAATTTCTTATCAATTCTTGGACTTATTAATATCTCGGTCACCGGGGGCCTTGCCTTGATCGGTATCGAAGGCCATTGGTTTGCAGTTAAAGAAGCTGCCTTCCCTGCCCTGATTGGTCTTTTTGTGTTTGGATCAGCATTCACTAAAAAACCCTTTGTCGAAACGCTTTTTTTAAATCCGCAAATTATCAATACAGAGCTTTTAAAATCTAAAATTTCAGAACTCAATAACGATGGAAAGTTAAAAGCTTTACTTAAAAATGCAACATTACTGCTCTCGATTTCGTTTGCACTCAGCGCTGCACTTAATTTCGCACTTGCTATTCATGTCTTTTTACCGATTGATAGTGCACTGAACGAAGCGCAGCACACAGATGCCTTGAATCAGCAAATTGCAGAAATGACAAAATGGTCTTTTCTGGTGATCCTTATCCCTTCTTTGATCTTTTTATCAGGGATTTTTTATTACCTCTTGAATGGTCTAAAAAAGATTTCTGGACTGACGACCGAAGAAATTATCCCTCAATAGCTTATTAAAAGTCGCCCATATCTGGTGGTGGCAAGAAAGTGTCGTCCATAGGCATTGGCGGAGGTGGTGGAATTTCATTTGGATCAAAGGGCTCTATCGGAGCTTGAGGGATAAAGCCAGTATCTCCTGACTCATCATAACCTCCAAAACCATTTTGACTTGTTTGCGGAGGCGGAGGAGGAGTCGGAAATGAAAAATTCCCTCCATCGTTAACCACAGACGGAGCCTGTCCAGAGCCTCCAGAAAATCCGCCCCCAATAGAACTTCCAGAATTTCTTAAGGATTTAAAGTCTGGAATACCACCATAAAGTACGCGCTTCTTAATATCTGAACGCTCACGATGGGAATATAAATCCAATTCCTCTTCCTCACTGACATGTTTTTTTAAATTTTGATTTTTATTTCGAGTTTTGACTTTTTGATCTCGAGCATACTCTTTTTCAATTCTTAAGCGCTCCTCAAAATTGTCAAATTTTTCATTTAAATATTCCGTGTAAGCATTTGTATTTTCTGGCTTAAATTCTTTACTTTTTGATCGACGATAATCCCTTAAAGCCTCTTCACTTTGCAATCTATCTTGCTCTTCCAGCTCTTCATTAAAAACCCGCGCCTTCAAGCGAAGCTTATCAAAATTTTGCAAATCCTGTTTATATTCCGAATAACCATCCAGACGTTCGGAATCAAAATCCTTTTCATCCACAGATGAAGCCATGGCCGAAGTTGCAAATAAAAACACAACTCCTAGACTGCTAATGATTTTTCCCAATCTGCTGAAAGTCATATAACCCCATTGTGACAAATTTTTTAACGCTTGTCTTTTTCTCTTTCGCAGTAGGACCATAAATTGACTTTCATCAGTCTTACGTCCAGATTCTTAACAAGCCCCTCTGAACAGGAGAAATATGGAATTTTTATTTGAATTCGGATTGTTTGCAGCCAAAAGCCTTTTTATTGTTCTTTCAATTGTTGCAATTATTTTACTTGTCGCTGTGCTTTCCCAAAAATCCCAAGGAATGGACGAAATCGAAATCATTCCTCTGCATAAAAAAATGAATAAAACTAAAAAACTTTTACAGCACTTCATTCTTTCAAAAAAACAACTGAAGACCTTAGAAAAAGAAGATAAGAAAAAAGCAAAAGACGAAGAAGAAACTAGCAAACCTCGACTTTTTGTTATCGACTTTAACGGTGACATCAAAGCCGTCGCTGCAGACTCCTTAAGCCACGAGGTCACATCTTTACTTTCCGTCGTCACAGAAAAAGACGAAGTCCTTATTCGACTTGAAAGCCCTGGCGGAGTTGTCCATGGATACGGATACGCAGCCTCTCAACTTCTTCGAATTCGCAGCAAAAATATCCCCCTCACTATCAGTGTTGATAAGGTCGCGGCCAGCGGTGGATATATGATGGCCTGTACTGCGCAAAAAATTATCTGTGCTCCCTTTGGGATTGTTGGCTCCATCGGCGTCGTCGCCCAGGTTCCAAACTTTAATCGTTTACTTAAAAAAAATGATGTCGACTACAAAGAATATACAGCTGGACAATACAAGCGCACCGTTAGCGTGCTTGGGGAAATCACACCACAGGGCGAACAAAAATTTACTCAACAGCTTGAAGAAACGCATACTCTTTTTAAAGACTTTGTCAGTCAAAACAGACCACAAGTTGACCTTTCCGCCGTAGCCACTGGCGAATATTGGTATGGAGTTCAAGCTTTAAAACTGAATTTGGTCGATGAAATCAAAACAAGTGATGACCATATTATGGAAAAAATAAACACCCACGACATCTTTCATCTGAAGTTTGAAAAAAAGCTTCCTTGGCGCGAAAAACTCTCGGGAATTCTTGGACTAGGGCTGCAAAAAGGCTTCGAAAAAAGCATTGAAAAATTAGAAGAAAGACGATTTTTATAGCCCGAAGCGTCGGGTAAAAAGTTCAATCTCTCTTTACATTTAGACCACCTCTGGGTAATCAACAATGAGGTTTTGGGATGGGGTGTCTGTGAGTACTCAATCAGTAATTCAAGTCAAAAATTTAGAAACTACCTTCTTTATGAAGTCAGGGCCTTTTCGCGCTGTGAACAATATCTCGTACGAGATTGGCCAGGGCAAAACCCTGGGCATCGTTGGCGAAAGTGGCTGCGGAAAATCAGTGACTTCATTTTCACTTATGCAATTGATTGAACGACCTGGAAAAATCACCAATGGACAGGTGATCCTTAACGGAAAAGATCTTCTTAAATTATCTGAAGACGAAATGCAGACTGTCCGCGGTGGCGAAATGGCCATGATCTTTCAAGAGCCAATGACCGCTCTAAATCCAGTATTAACAATTGGCTATCAAATTGATGAGCAAATCCTAAGACACAAAAAAGTCAGCCCCCAGGAAGCCAAAGAACGTTCCATTGAAATGTTGAAACTTGTTGGAATTCCTTCCCCAGAGGATCGATACAGCAACTATCCCCATCAGCTTTCAGGCGGTATGCGTCAACGCGCCATGATCGCCATGGCCCTTTCCTGCAATCCTAGCTTTTTGATTGCTGACGAACCCACAACGGCCCTTGACGTGACAATCCAAGCTCAAATTTTAGAACTGATTCAAACTATTCAAGAGAAACTAAATATGACTGTTCAGTTCATTACCCATGACCTTGGTGTCATTTCGGAAATTTCCGATGATGTGCTCGTGATGTACGGCGGCCAGGCCTGCGAAAAAGCAAGCACAGTTGAAATCTTCAATAACCCGAAACACCCATACACAGCGGCTTTGATCAAATCCAGACCTACTCTTGGACACCGGGTGCAAAAACTCACCACCATCGAAGGCACGGTTCCTGCACCACACGAACTACCAAAGGGGTGTCCGTTTGTGAATCGCTGTTCAAGAGCCAAATCAGAATGTAAAGATAACCGTCCTCCATTCATTGAGGTTCAACCAGCACACTTTGTCGCCTGCTTCAATCCAGTTTAAGGATACACATGTCGAACGAAATTATTTTAGATGCTAAAAACGTTAAAAAATATTTCCCAATTAAAAAGGGACTTTTACTTCGCCATGTTGGCGATGTAAAAGCTGTCGACGATGTCACCCTGACAGTTCGTAAAGGCGAAAGCCTCGGCCTTGTTGGCGAAAGCGGCTGTGGAAAATCCACACTTGGAAGAACTCTGATTCGCCTCTATGACCCCACTGCTGGAAGTATTCAGTTTAAAGGCGAAGATTTTGTTGCATTAAAAGGCGAAGCCCTTCGTTTAAAAAGAAAAAATATTCAGATGATCTTTCAAGATCCCTACGCTTCCCTTGACCCAAGAATGACCATTGGTCAGATCCTAAGACAGCCCTTTGAAATTCATAACATTTTAGAACCTTCACAGCGCGACAAAAAAGTTGTTGAACTTTTAGAAACTGTCGGACTTAAAGCTTCGCACATCAATCGCTATCCCCACGAATTTTCAGGCGGCCAAAGACAGCGAATTTGTATTGCCCGCGCCATCGCCCTGGAACCAGAACTTATTATTTGCGATGAACCTGTATCCGCACTGGATGTTTCAATTCAAGCGCAGATTTTAAATCTATTGAAAGATCTTCAGAAAAAATTCAATTTAACTTATATTTTTATTTCCCATGATCTCTCAGTTATTGAACACTTTTGTGATCGAGTGGCTGTCATGTACCTTGGTAAAATCGTCGAAATCGGCAGTCGCGATGAACTCTTTAAATCACCTCAACATCCTTATACTCAAGCTCTTTTAGCTGCCATTCCACGCATCGGAGAAGGCAAAAAGAAAATTAAAAAATCTCTGACTGGGGAAGTTCCAAGCCCCATCAACCCGCCTTCTGGCTGCGCATTTCATCCTCGCTGTTCTCAAAAAATTGATATTTGTTCAAAAAAATTACCCCAACTTGCAGGTTCCAATGGACACCAAAAGGCTTGTTGGCTTTACGAATCGGAGACCCCATGAAAAATTCTATTTTGATCTTGGCCGCATCTCTTCTTGCACTTTCAAGCTGTACTAAAAAAGAAAGTTCATCGAATTTAAATAATTCCGAATACAAAATTGGTATCTCGCAAGAGTTCGAGAATCTTAATCCACTTGTTATGCAAATGGTTGCGACGACATATCTTTACAGTATTTCTGGTCGCCGCCTGGTCAACATGGACGAAAATTCAAAATGGGTTCCCCAAGTTGTTACTGAAATTCCAACCTTAGAAAATAAAAAAGCCAAAATCATTACTGTTGGTGGCAAAAAAAAGGTTGTGGCCGAGTGGGAAATCCTAAGCAATGCCAACTGGGGTGATGGAAAGCCTGTTATTTGTGAAGACTTTGCTTTAGCTAGGGAAATCGCCATGAACCCAAATGTTTCTGTTGGCGACAAAGAAAGCTATGCCCAAATTGAAAAAATTGATATTGACCCAAAAAATCCTAAAAAATGCACCTTCACCTATGGTCGAGCTCGTTTTGATTACTATATGCTGGGGACCTATATGCCTTTGCCATCTCACCTTGAAGGCGAAGTCTATAAAAAGCATAAAGACGAAAGAGAAGGCTACGAAAAGAATTCTCTATACTCTAAAGAGCCTACAAACCCTGGTCTTTACAATGGTCCCTACTTGATCAGTGAAATCAAATTGGGTGACCACGTTTCATTTACTCCAAATCCACATTTTTATGGCGAAAAACCTAAAATCCAAAAAGTTATTGTCAAATTGATTCCGAATACAGGAACCCTTGAGGCAAATCTTCAATCGGGAACTATTGATGCCATTGGAGTTGTTGGGTTGGACTTTGACCAAGCCACTGGTTTTGACAAAAAAGTAAAAGCAGAAAAACTTCCTTACAGCGTTAACTTTGTTCCTGGCTTAACCTACGAACATATTGATATGAATATGTCCCATCCTATTCTAAAAGACCTCAACGTTCGAAAGGCTTTGATTCAGGGACTTGATCGCCAGACCCTCATCAAATCTTTGTTTGATGGCAAACAACAAATTGCAATTCACTCTGTGTCCCCAAAAGATCCTTGGTATTCAGAAACTGATGCAATCAAAAAAGAATCTCAATACTCAAAAGCCAATGCTGAAAAACTACTTGATGCCGCTGGATGGAAAAAAGGCGCCGATGGTATCCGTTTAAAAGATGGAAAAAAACTTTCGCTTGAGTTTTCATCAACGGCAGGAAACAAAACAAGAGAACTTGTTCAAGTATACCTTCAAGATCAGTGGAAACAAATTGGCGTAGAAGTAACAATTAAAAATTATCCAGCCCGTGTTTTCTTTGGTGAAATTACTAAAAAAAGAAAATTTGATCTTGCATTGTATGCCTGGACTTCATCTCCAGAATCAGTTCCACGATCAACATTTCATAGCTCCTCTATTCCAACAGAAAAAAATGGCTGGTCAGGACAAAATCAACCTGGCTGGAACAATCAAACAGTTGATAAGTTAATTGAAGATCTAGAAGTCGAATTTGATCCAGCAAAACGACTTACAATTGCGACTAAAATCACTGAAGAGTATGTCAAAGATGCTCCTGTGATCCCACTGTACTACCGATCAGAGATTTCAGTCACACCGTCAAAACTTAAAAACTTTGTTATGACAGGTCACCAGTTTTACGAAACCAACGCCATAGAGAAGTGGACACTCGAGTAACATGACGACATTTATCTTAAGACGACTTATTCAGACACTTGTGGTAATCGCTTTACTTTCTTATGTTTGCTTTTACTTGATGACACTGATGCCTGGCGACCCTGTCGAATTGATGATTCAAAGTAACCCCAAAATTACTTCCGAAGACATTGTTCGTCTTAAGCAACTTTATGGCCTGGATCAACCTGCCTATAAAAGATATGCCACATGGGTATCAACAATAGCGCAAGGAGATCTTGGCTACAGCAGAACCTACAGGGTCCCAGTTGGCGAACTGATGGGGCCCAGACTTTACAATACTTTTATTCTTTCAATGCTTTCACTTCTAATCAGCTTGGCGATTGCACTACCCATGGGAATCTACTCTGCACTTAATCCAGGTGGAAAGTTTGATTCCTTTGTAAATCTATTTTCATTTGCCGGGATTTCTATTCCTTCGTTCTGGCTTGCGCTGATGTTGATCATTATATTTTCTGTTAATTTAGGATGGCTGCCCGCCGGGGGAACTGAAACCGTCGGAATGAGCGATGCCGACTATTTCACAATGATCAAAGACCGTGGAGTTTATCTTATTCTACCAATTCTAAGCCTGAGCATTCAACAAATTGGCGGCTTTGTTCGCTACGCTCGTTCAGCCATGCTAGAGGCCATGAGAAATGATTACATTCGCACTGCCAAAGCCAAGGGCTTGGCAAGGAATGTTATCATCTGGAGACATGGCTTTAGAAATGCTTTGATTCCATTAATTACAATTATCGCACTTAGTTTTTCTACTTTATTTTCTGGAGCTTTACTGACTGAAACAGTCTTTGCCTACCAAGGCGTTGGAAAACTTGTTTACGACTCTATCATTGGCAATGATTACAATGTTGCGATGATCTCATTTATTATTTCTGTGAGCATGGTGCTCTTGATGAACCTTGTGGCCGATATCTTGTATGGATTTGCAGATCCACGAATCACATTTAACTAAATAGAACGAGTCTAAGCATGGCAATACCACAAACAAATGAAAGCTCGCTGACCCAAGGTCAAATCAATCAACTTGAAAAAGCAACGCCATTTTGGAAAATCATTTTTAATCAATTCATTGAACACAAAATGGCAGTTGCAGGTTCCATTGTTATTTTAATATTTGTGATCATAGCCTTAGGGGCTGATATTATCAGCTCAATCACTGGACTGGATCCCCAAAAACAAAATGTTTCCGCCCGTTACCTTGCTCCGTTTTCAACTTCGGAATTCAGCATGGACATGAAGGAAAATGAAATTGAAAAATGGTCTGAAAAAAATCCAGAACTTGCTGTAGAGCTTTCAAATTTTATCAAAGAAAAATCTCTCTTTTCCGCCACCGATGGGCAGAATCCACTGATAGGCTTTGGAACCCAGGATGTCTCTGTCGTCACTGCAGCCATTGCTTCTGAAAATTCTGCATCCATCAATTCATTTAAAGAATTAACAAAAACTTTCACCACCAAACATTGGTTCGGCACTGATGAAGTTGGACGGGATGTTTTGATTCGACTGATCTATGGAACTCGAGTTTCAATGGGTGTCGGGGTCATGGTGGCCATAGCCTCTGCACTGATTGGTCTTCTTGTTGGAAGTGTCGCAGGCTTTTATGGTGGACGAATCGATACAGCTTTGATGCGTATTACTGATGCCTTGCTATCGCTTCCACTTGTGCCTGTATTGATTGTCCTTGCAGCTGTGGATCTACAAAAACTTCCCGCCATTAAAGCCTTGATGAGACCCGACAACGAAAGCATTGTGAAAATGTTTATCATTCTTTGCTTTTTTTCGTGGATGACTGTCGCACGGCTTGTTCGCGGAAGTATTTTATCCCTTCGGGAAAGGGAATTTGTATTGGCTGCAAAAACCCTTGGAGCAAAAGACAGCACAATTATTATTAAGCATATGTTCCCCAACGTCATTGCACCAATGCTTGTGGCCATCAGCCTTGGTGTTGGGAATTCAATTCTATTCGAAGCTGCTTTAAGCTTCTTGGGACTTGGAATCATGCCCCCCACGGCGAGCTGGGGGAATATGTTGAATAATGCCCAAGAGGTCATTTACAAAAACATGTGGCTGACCATTTTGCCGGGCATTATGATTTTATTAACAACCATCAGCTTTAACTTTGTCGGCGATGGCCTACAGGACGCAGTCGACCCAAAATCTATCCGTCGCTGACAATTGATAGAACACCCCTGTTATTTCTACAAAGCAACAGGGGTCTGACTATACTCAAAGCGTATATATTCATTATAAGCACCTTAAATTGATTTAAAAAAAAGCCCTTCTTGGCTTGAATCTTGATAGTAGGAACACCGAGGTGTTCTATGTCTAAAAACTTATTCGTACGTATTTTGACCATTTCTTCAATTATTTGCCTTCAAACAGTCAGCTTTGCCGCAACAACAAGTAACGAGAACACAACAAGTTTTGAATTGTCCTGCAGATCACAAGCAAAGGATGTTGCCGTAAAAACATACCAATCTTGTGTTACTGAAAACAAACAGAAGAAATTGAATGAAATCAGAAAAGAATACCAAACTAAGCTTAACGATCTAAAAAAGTATTATGATTCTGAATTAAAAAAACTTTCTGGAAATTCTGGTCAAAAAAATCAAACCCAAGAAGTGACTAAGATATCAAATCAAAGCGGAGTTGTAAGAAATTTACCTGCTAAAAATCAACAAACTCAGACCCAATCAGTTCAAACACAGTCTGAAGGCGTCCCGGTCGTTGTTCAACAAAAAGACTCTTCAGAATCTGAAGAGTCTTCGATATCTACTGAATCCGTAGATGCTGGACAAGAATAGTTATAAAAACAATTAATTTTGAACTCTTTTTTTTAAAATTACTTCTTAGCAGGAGCGCTTGGTGAGGCTGCCTTTGGAGCTACCTTTGCCGAGCTAGCTTCTGCCTTTTTAATTGGAATCGTTGCGCTAACAACGGCGGTATCATTAACACCTACTCCCATATATTTTATGCCCGAGATTCCAAAATCAGAAAGCTTAACCTCAAACTGAGCAACCACATCTTGTCCTTTGATTGTGTAAGTTCCCTGAATGTCTTTTTCAATTCCGCGCAGTTTAATCTTTCCAGTACCTTTACCACCCTGACCTTCACCGTGAACAAGAACTGCATCTGGATACTGAGCTGTATTTAAATATTTATTTTTCATATGCTCATCCCGTAAGCCAATTCCAGAATTCAAACTCTTCAATGGCAATACGACATTATCTGCAACAACCTTATCCCCTTGCATATATGCACTGCCTTTAACTTCCCTTGATTCTGCAGGAAATTTACCAGCAGGTGACAATTTAAAATCCACTTTGACTGATGACTCTGCAAAAGACACAGAAGCAATAAATGAAACGAATGAAATAAAAACTAAAGACTTCAACACAGGAACCCCCTAAGTTATTTCTATATGCTAGCGATGATTTAATAAAAAGTCTCATTAAAAATGAGGCAAACATTTATCTGTGATAATAGACTTAGCGCCAAGGTCCAGGAACTTCTGGGCTTTTTTTTCATCATTTACAGTCCAGACCGCATAGGGAATATTTGAACGCCCAAGGCGAAGAATAGTTTTTTCGTTCAGCATTTTTTCATCAAGATGCAAAATATGCGGCTGAACAAAAGGAGCTGTTAACATCCGACGAAGGTAGTACATATTCCACCGGGCTGACTCTTGAGTAACCAAGAGCGCTCTAGGAACCTCTGGCAAAAGAGATTTTATTTTCGCCAAACACCATGGATTAAAACTTGAAATAAGAACTCTATTTTCAGATTTTGTTTCTTTGATAACTTGGGCCACCAATGTGGCCAAGGGGTCATTTGCAAAAAATGCAGATTTAATTTCTACATTAAAATACGGTGTTAGCGAACTGTCTAAAAGAACTTCCTTAAGGCTTGACAGTCCAGTTATGCTTTTGAATTCATCAAAACTGCATTCAGAAATTTTTCTTTGATCATTGTGAAGACGTTTTAAATCTTTATCGTGGAAGACGACAGGAACAAGGTCCTTCGTCATTTGGACATCCAGCTCACACATTTCATAACCTTGACCCTTGGCCTGTCGAAAAGCTTGGACTGAATTTTCTGCAGCACCTTGCACCCAATAACCACGATGAGCCTGCCACTTTGGAAGCACAAAATGACCATCGGGCCAAACCTGAAATTCTGTAAAATTAAGAATCCAAAAAGGGTCAGTGATTTGATTCAGTAATTTGAGGTTCATTTCGCGTTCCTTCAATTTTCCACTTTTTCTTTTGACGATCCTCCTGAAGCATTAGCTGCCCAGAAAGTATTTCTTTATTGTAAAATCCTTCACTTGTAACTGTATCTCTTCCGCCTGAAACCTGGGCTTTAAAATTTTTCCAATGCAGTTCAGTAGAATCTTTAAATTGAAAATCAGAATTTAAGCCTTGAAGATAGACCAGATTTGCCTCTTGCCAAGATTCAGGTATGACTGGCGCCAAGACCCCACCTTGAATCATCTCCTTGGGAACAGAAAAGTTTTTCGACTTTACATTTAATAAAAACTTATTTTTTTCACTTCTAACTACAAATTCAGGATTTTCAAAATGAATTTTTTCCACTGTCAAAGAATCCGAAGAAAGTTTTCCAATCGCCGATTTAAGCTCATTGTCTTGAGTCACAATCTCTAAATTACCCTTAAGGGACCCTAATTCTTTATCTTGAGAAACGAGGCGCTGGACTTGTGGGTTAAGTTCGAAACGTCCTGCGAAGATATTCAACTTGTAGAGGGCTTTTAATAAATCAATTTTTAAATTTATTTCTCCATCAAACTGACCATCTTCAAGATCAAAGCGGTTCATGCTCAAATTAACATTATTTTTCTTGCGAGCAATATCCAGTGACATTTCTTTTACCCTCTGAATTTGCCTTTGTCCTTTATTAGAAAATATAAACTCGAGCATCTTGTGCTTTCCAAAAAGTCTAAATTCATCAGCTTGCAAAAGTTCGATTCGCCCACTAAATTGTCCAAAGTTTCCAAGCATTGGAAACTCTTTTTTTGATTTAAAAAAATCCAAGACTTTTTCAAAGTCTAAATTCTGAGTCTGCATCAAAAAAGGTTTAAAGTGAAAAGGCTTAAATCCTGTGATTTCGATCAAATCTGTTTTAACAGTGCCGACATCACCTTCAAGATTAAAGTCTTTAATTTCAAGTTGAAAATCATCCTTCCCCTTAAAGACACCTTGGGAGCGCCCCTTCATAGAAAGCCAAACTTGCTTAGGACTTAGATTTTCAAAAAAATTGTACTTATGAAAAACAGAAAATACTTTACTTAAAGGCAAATGTTTAAACTCAAGATCTGCAGTGTACAGATTTTCTTCAATTCTATTTTGCAAATGAATGGCAAAGTGCCCTTCTCTAAACTGACCAATCAAATGGGATTGAATTTTCTTTTCAGGAAAATCGCTGTATTCGATTTGCAGATCTGCCTTTGTGCTATAATCAAAATCGTGGGCATCTCGAAATAAAGGTGTCGATGCTTTCAGCACGACAACATAGGGATCCATTGATTTTTCAATTAAAGATATATTTTCAAGCTCAAAAGAGCTACTCCCTAACTGTGGGGATCGCACTGATAAAGATTTTAATTTTAGCTCATCAAAATCTTTTTGTCTTAATTCTGCCTGACTTTCTTTCTGAACAAGGACTACAGCTTGCCCAGATGAAGATTCTTTTTTTACAATTCCAGATTCAGCTTGCGGATTGCAGCCAGTTTTTATCTCGTTTCGCAGGACAAGCTCTGCATTGTGGATTTGAAAAACATCAAAGGGTTTTCCTATTTCTATCCAACGAATCCAAGATATTGGTAAAGTGATAAGATCAACATTTAATGCAGGAGTCCCCCAGCACTTCTCGCTGGACTCGATCTTAATGTCCTTAATTAAAATAGCCCAACTTGGTAGGCCATGATCAGAAAGACTGAGTTCCGCCGAGCCAATTTCTACAACCAGCGAAGGGTGCATTCTTTGCGAGGCCTTGATCACTTCAGAATATATTCTTTGAGGGTTAAAATAGTTTCTAAATAAAAGTCCAAAAACAAGGGCCAAAACAAGCCCTGATGAAAATATAAAAAGACCCGGCTGATCCTCAACCAGTCGTTCATATTTTTTAGAATTTTCTTTTCGGGATAACATAGGATTATTCTGAACAAGTTAAGACAAAAGCTCAACAAGTTCAGAATGATTTATTTAAAACTGAACTCGATAATTTCGTATTCGCGATCGCCCTTAGGGCTTTGAACAACGACGATATCGCCCTTGCGTTTTCCAATCAAAGCCCTGGCCACCGGGGACAGAATTGAAATCATGCCTTTTTTAACATCGGCTTCATCAACTCCAACGATTTGATAGGAAATTTCTTCTTCCGTTTCAGTATCGACGATTTTAACATGTGCTCCAAAAACAACACGATCAGACTTAATTATTGAAACATCAACAACTTCGGCCCCAGAAAGTTTGCCTTGAATATCAGCAATTCGGCCTTCAATGTGAGCCTGTCTTTCTTTTGCAGATTCATATTCAGCATTTTCACTGATATCGCCCTGGGCTCTGGCCTCTTCGATAGCCTTAATGATCGTTGGACGTTCTTCTAGGAGCAGCTTTTTAAGCTCGGCTTCAAGCATATGCTTCCCGCGAATAGTCATGGGCAATTTATCGTTACGAGATTGAGAATCGTTTGAACCAGTCATAAGTATAATCTCCAAAAGGAAGCACAGATTTATAGCCAAGAAAGGCCATGAACGCAACCTGTCGAAGCTTTAGACGCGATGCATTTTAAAAAGCTCGACTCAATAAGCTCCCTAATAATTCCGAAGAGTTAGGGACTTTAACACTAGGAGCTCGCCCCTTTGAAAAACCTAACCGCTGAAATTCTTGCTGCTCAAAACATTGTATTAACCACCCATAAACAGGCTGACGGTGATGGGCTTGGCGCACAGATGGCTCTATTTTACGCCCTTTCAAAATTTGGAAAAAAAGTTAAAGTCATCAATATCGACTCCACACCTAAAAAGTATCACTTCATGCCTGGTATCCATGACACTCAAATTTATGAAAAAGACCCTGTCCTGAAATCGAAATACGATCTAGCCCTTGTTTTTGATACAAACGACGAGCGAATGATTCAACCCTTGTTTAACGAACTCAAATCAGCAGGCACAAAAATTTTGTTTATCGATCATCATCCTGCACTTAAAAATGGCCCCACTCCAGGCGGACATTCCTACATTCAAACATCGGCCGCAAGCACTGGTGAAATCGCCTACAATCTTATTAAAGAGTTGGGAATTTTACTTGATGAAAAAATAGCCATTTGCCTCTACACCAGCATTGTTTTTGACACGCAACTTTTTCGCTATGTCAGAAGCTCGCCACAATCCCATTTGATTTGCGCTGAACTTTTGAAATTTAAATTTGATCCATTGCTTGTTCATCAAAACCTACTTAGCCAACAGAGTGTTGAGAAAATGCGATTCATTTCACAAGCCCTACAATCTATTGAATACCATTTCGATCAGCAATTTGCTTTGATCAAAATCCAAAAGTCAGAACTCGAAAAGAACGGACTTGATATTGATGATTCTCGCGATGTTATAGACATGATTATGAATATCAAAACCCTACAAGCCGCAGCCCTGATACGCGAGGACTCGGCAGACAATCACAAAGTCTCCTTTCGCAGCAAAGGATCCTACCGCGTGCTTGAAATCGCAGAGAAACTAGGTGGCGGTGGACACCCAGCCGCTGCTGGTGCTTTTTGTGTCGGTGATTACAATCAGCTGAAGAGCAAAATTCTTCACGAGTTCAAACTGCTCCTGGACGGGCACAAAAAAACTGGGTCATGAAAAAAAATCATCGCAAAGAAATCATTTGCAGATGCAATAATGTTTCGCGAGAAGTTATTGAAAAATCTATTCGAGAAGGTTGCGATACATTAAATAAAATATTTGATTGCACCAGCGCCGGGGTCGGCCCCTGCGGAGGCAGCTGCAGAAGAAAACTAAAGCCTCTTCTTGATTCCTATTTAAAAGATGGAACTTTTCCAGAAAAAATTATCGAGGATCGTTCGGATCAGACAGGCGGAACTGAATAAGTTTTTCGACATCGGGCCGACAAGTCCCACAGGCTGTTGAAGCCGTGGTCCAACGCGAAACCACTTCAGGAGTATGCGCACCAACAGCTATCGCATCCAACACAGTCTGAGTGGAAACTAAACGACAATGACAAATTTCATCATGCTTATAGGGTAGATTCCAATTCCCCTGCAGCTTTAATAAAAATTCTTTGACCAACAACTCTGCGTGAGTAGTCCCTTTTGGCAATGGCCACTGATGGGGATCCTTTGAATAATTATTTTTATTAAAAATCACCAATTCAGAAAAAGCTTTGCACCCCTCAAAGCGAACAGTTTTTGTGGCTAAATCAATTTGAATTTGATCCCGCCCTGCCAGCGCAGCAATTATTTTACTTTCGTTTCGGGATTCATTGGAAGGGATCGTTTCTGCCATTTCTTTATTTTAAGACAACTTCTTATTTGCAGCAAACTTTTCCTGGACGATTTTTCGTCTATAATTGAATATCTTTTCGACATCGGACTTCACAAATTGCGAGGCCACTAGCCAACCAAGATATCCAAAGGGAAGTTGGTAGCGAACGCGATCAATCATTAAAGTCCCTGGCCCAAGGGATTGAAACTCGTGGGTATGATGCCAAAGCCGATAAGGACCCTTCAATTGAAAATCGACAAACTTATAGGGAGGACTCCACTCTTTAATCAATGTCTTCCATTTCACAGGCAAATAATGAATTTTCAACTTGTAGTCAATGAGGCTTCCTTCACGAAGACTTTCATCCGAAACCTTTTCAATTTTAAATTGCAAAAGTGGTGGGGTAATTTCTTCAAGATTTTTAGCTTCAGCAAAAAATGGAAATACATTTTCAACTGGTACAGGAATGTACTGGTAGGACTCGAAGACATCTTCTCCATTTTTAGCATTTGCAAAAATTTCATCAAGGGCATCTTGTAAGTTTTGATAGCGAAATGAAAAATTTGTTAATTTTAAATTTCTACAGTCCACTTTTTGCGACCCTAATAACATGGCCGACATCTCTCCAAAAAATATTTTCAAGGCAATTTTTGGCAATGGTAAATTTTGTGGCCGACCTAAAACTTGGCATAGTGACTTTGTAAATTCGCGATTTTGAACTGGGAATGGTGCAACAGCATTGTAGATCATTGATCTTTCTTGCTTTAAAATATGTAAAAATACCTTCAACAAATCCTCTTTATGAATCCAGCTCATCCACTGGCGGCCGTCTGATAAATTTCCGCCGACTCCGACCCGAAACGGAAACTGCATTGCATCTAGGGCCCCACCGCCAGAACCCAAAACAATCCCGATACGCACAATACTGACATAAACATCTGGTCGTAGGGCCGACATTTGCATGGCAGAAGATTCCCACTTTTGGCAGACCTCAGCTAAAAAGCCACCCCCAAAC
>DGYJ01000029.1:31047-36165 GCA_002396665.1 Bdellovibrionaceae bacterium UBA5009 | reverse complement strand
AAGCCACCCCCAAACGAACTGTCTTCGCTTAAAATTTCGTCCCCGCGATCCCCGTAAAATCCAATCGCGGAAGTGCTTATAAAATGCTTAAGCTTTTTTACTGACTTTAAACTTTCGACAAGATGACGAGTGCTTTCAATTCTAGATTTTAAAATTCTAGCTTTGTGTTCACCTGTCCAGCGAGAGGCCACAGACTCACCCATCAAATGAATAACAACTTCTACATCGACAAGTCTTTCGGGATTCAATGGCGACTCGGTAAGATCAGCCTCTATCACCTCGCAGGGAAATGGAAGTTGCATTTGAGCCCGGACCCTATCCCTAGACACCACGACGAGCTCATGCCCCTGTTTGCACAATTGCAAACCTAAAGACTGCCCTACAAAACCTGTCGCACCCGTTATTAATATTTTCATCAATCCTACTTTTTCTTTAAGACCTTAGAGTATTCTTGCAAAGCCCGACCACGGGCCTCGTTGTGTTCAATCATTGGTTCAGGATATTTTGAAGTTCCATACTCTGGCACCCACTTTTTAACATAGACCAGATCTTTATCGAATTTAGTCAGTTGGGATTCAGGATTAAAAATTCTAAAATAAGGAGCGGCATCACAGCCCGAACCTGCTGCCCACTGCCAATTGCCATTATTAGCCGACAAATCAAAATCCAAAAGTTTTTCGGCAAAATATTTTTCACCCCATGTCCAATGGATAAGTAAATGTTTTGTTAAAAAACTTGCCGTGACCATTCGAACTCGATTGTGCATGTATCCAGTTTCGTTCAATTCCCTCATCCCTGCATCAACTAATGGGTAACCCGTCTGACCATCACACCATTTTTTAAAGTCCTTGGCATTATTCCGCCAGGCAATTTTATCATACTCTGGGCGAAAACTTTGACTGACCACCCGGGGTTCATGCCAAAGTATTTGCATAAAAAACTCTCTCCAAATCAACTCACTTAACCAGGTCTCGTTTGTCTTGATAGCTTCACGAACCATCTCACGAATGCTCACGGTTCCAAAACGCAAATGAAGTCCCATTTTAGATGTTCCATTTTCTAACGCAGGGAAGTCCCTAGTCTTTTCATATTGTTTTAAAGTTTTCATCATCAATTCATCTAGTGGGTAATCAAAAATTCGTGGACTAAACCCAAGTTCGCTTAATTGCAAAGCCCTCTGCATTTTTTTAGGCTTGTGAAAATGATGCTCATAGATTCCAACATCGAAGGACTCTAACTTCTTTGCACTCAACAATGAAAGCCACTTTCTTTTGTAGGGAGTAAAAACAGTATAGGGACGATTTGCATCCGTCAAGACCTCGGACTTTTCAAAAACAACCTGATCTTTCACCTTGATCAGAGGAATTTTTTGAGACTCCAAGACCAACTGAACTTGCTGATCACGCTGAATGGCTTGGGGCTCATAGTCTTCATTGGCATAGACAGACTGAATAGAATCTGTTTCGATAATTTTCTTAAAGACGTCTTTGGGATTTCCATAATAAATCCACAGGTCAAAGCCCTTAGACTGAAGCTCTTCCTTGAGGCGAAGGACCTGCTGATGGATAAATTGAACACGCAGGTCGTCCTTAGGTAAGGATTTGAGAATATTCTGGTCGAAAATAAATAAAGGCTGAACCTGAGCGTTTTCGCTTAAGGCCTTAAAAAGACCGTGATTATCATAAAGTCGCAAATCGCGACGAAACCAAAACAGGCTGAGTTTTAACATACCTACCTAATTCTATGTTTAATTTTTCTTAAACTTAAGATATAATAAACCCAATGTCAGAAAACAACACTAAAAAACCACTGCAAAGAATCAAGTCCACAGTCTTTGGCAGAACTATGTCCTTAGCCAAGCTTTCAATCAATGCCGGTACTCAGTTGGCAGGCCATGGTGTTTCTAATTTATTTAAGAGTTCGAATCTTAAAGAAGAAAACTGGAAACAATTCATCACAGCACAGACACAGATTTTTACAAATGAAGTCGGCCAACTTAAAGGCAGCCTAATGAAGGCTGGCCAAATGCTTTCAATGTATGGGGAACATTTTTTCCCACCGGAAGTAAATCAGTTTCTTAAAACTTTGCAACAGGACTCGCCGCCCTTAGCCTGGGAACCAATTCTAGATATTCTGACCAAAGAGCTTGGCCCCCAAAAACTTTCTGAACTCGAGATCGAAACCACATCCTTAGCCAGTGCCTCCATGGGGCAAGTTCATCGTGCAAAAATAAAAAAAACTGGAAAGCAAATTGTATTAAAAATTCAATACCCGAATGTCGATAAAGCCATCGACAGCGACCTTAAAGCCATTAAGACTTTCTTGAATTTCACAAAAGTCCTTCCCCAAGATGTTAACTTTGATTCTGTCTTTGATGAAATCCGCAGCATGCTTGTGTTAGAAACTGATTATCAGAACGAAGCTTTGATGACAAAGCAGTACCAAAAGCTTCTCTTGCGCGATGATCGATATCTTATCCCTGAAATTATTGACGAATTTTCTACAAAAAAAATTATCGCATCGACTTATATTAAAGGACTTCGAGTCGACGATCCGCTGATTCAAAATCTTAGCCAAGAACGCAGAAATCGCTTGGCTGAAAACTTTCTTGAGCTCTACTTTAAAGAGCTTTTCGAATGGAACTTCATACAGACCGATCCGCATCTTGGCAATTACCAGATCCTTCTTGAAGCTGACGGTTCAGACAAATTGATACTTTTTGATTTCGGGGCCGCGAAACAATACCCCCAGTCTTTTATGAACAATTATGCTTCAATGATTAAGGCAGCTTTGAATAATGATCACACAGCCCTTGAAGAAGCCTCTCTTCGATTAAAATTTTTAGATCAGAATGATTCTACCGAGCTCAAAGCCCTGTTTCAAAAGTTTTGTATGGAAACTGTCGAGCCTTTTTTACTTCCGAACGATGCCAGATCCAAAGGAAAGCTGGACTCTGCAGGACTCTATGATTGGAAACAAACAGACCTACCTCAACGTTTAAGCAAAATGGTCTTTGATATTATCAAACTGAACAAACCCTGGAGAACACCACCCCAGGAGATTTTGTTTATTGATCGAAAAACCGGAGGGGTATTCATTTTTCTATCCGTTTTAAAAGCAAAATTGAATTCCCATCATATTATTTCATCCTCTTTAAACAAGACTGCGAAAGCATTACCTTAAAAGACATCACCTAAAAAAACCACACCTTGCACGATTAAAAAAAATTCAATAGAATTTTTTTATGTCTACCCAGAAAGCTACCTGCAAATTTATCTTTCATTTCATCTTTAGTCTTATCCTTAGCTTGATCTTTATCTTTTCTGATTCCACATTCGCAATGGGAACAAAGAAACCTGACGAATCCATTAATTTCTGGCAAAAAATTCCCGACCAATCGCTGAATAAAAAAACAATCGACAGTTTGCGGTCTCATAAAAAAGAATTTTTAATTTTGGATTTTTGGGCCTCGTGGTGCGAACCCTGCAAGGACTCAATTCCTTTTTACAAAGCGACATTCTCTCGACGAAATCAAGAGAAGTTTCACTTCGTCACCATTGGTGCGGATGATCACAAAAAAGATGCGGAAAATTTTGTTAAAGAAATGAAAATTGAAGACTATGCCTTTTGGGACGAAGGCCAAACTTATTCTAAACTCCTGGGGATACAATCACTGCCCACATTGATTATTCTGGATCAAGAGGGAAAAATGATATTCACACAATCAGGTTTTAGCGAAAAAAAGAAAGCCGTCTTATTGAAAAAACTAGACGACTTAAAATTATAATCAGTTAGCTTTTGTGTTTTGGATCAATACAGGTTTCAGCATCACTTTCAAATTCTAAAGTGGCTTCAACGATATGAAACTTTTTTAATGTTTTCTTGATGTCTGATTTTATCTCTGCGACCTGGGACAAAGTATTATCATTGGCAACAAGCACATGGGCCGTAAAAATATGTTCATTTCCATCAATGGACCAAAGGTGACAATGATGAACGCCTTTGACTTGGTGGTTTTTTTGAATTTCGGCGATAATTTTTTCAACCCTTAAATCTTCAGGTGTGGCCTGCAAAAAAACCTTCCAGGTCCCTTGTAAGTTTCGAATCACATTGTATATCACCCAAACAGACAAGCCCATGGCCAAAATTAAATCGATCTGAACCCAACCAGTCCACTGAATCAAAGCTGCGCCGATTAAAACCAACAACCATCCAAAAACATCTTCCAATAAATGCAGTCTTAGCATTTTTTCATTCAAGGAATGGGAATGTGATAATTTAAAGGCCGCATAGGCATTCACCGTCAAACCAAGCAATGCCAAAAGCATCATTCCAAAGGGTTGAGGCTGGGTTGGAGTCTGCCAACGCTGTATAGACTCGACCAGAATAAATGAAGATCCGACCAATAAAATAACACCTGTCACTACGGCCGATAAGACAGAGTAGCGTCGAAATCCATAGGTGTAATTTTGATTTGATGGGGCCCTTGACGCCCTCTCTAAATACAAAGCCAAGCCCAGGGCCATGGCATCGCCAAAATCGTGCAAAGCATCTGACAAAATAGCCATGCTGTGAACAAAAAAACCGCCAATCAATTCGATCAAGGCAAAGCTAAGATTAAGGAAAAAAGCAATTTTAAAACGCCGAATGGTTTCAGCGCTGGCGTGGACTAAATCTGGCAACTCATGATGATGGTGATGGTGGCCACTGTGTGATTTTTCCGAAGTCCCATGACTTTGATGCTTATGATCCCCGCCATGATCATGATTACAGTTTTTATGGTGACCTTCGCTCATTACCAACCGCCTGAAAGTTTGCTCTTCATCCTTTGATATGCTAACCCTTATCCTTGCATGAATAAAGAAAGATTCTACAGACTTAGCCAAATTCTTTTGTTTTATACAATTTTAGTAATTCTTTGGGGCGCCTGGGTTAGAATTTCCCATTCTGGCGATGGATGCGGTGACACTTGGCCCCTTTGCCAAGGAAAACTAATCCCGCTTGTAGAGCAGAAAAAAACCTGGGTCGAATATGGGCATCGTTTAAGCTCTGGATTCTACGGTATCTACGTTATTGTTTTATATTTTTTGTCTCGGAAATTATTCCCTCAGACTTCAA
>DGYJ01000029.1:16182-30913 GCA_002396665.1 Bdellovibrionaceae bacterium UBA5009 | reverse complement strand
TTATTCCCTCAGACTTCAAGAACCCGCCAGGCTGCTTTATTGACTTTGGTTTTTATGATCACAGAAGCGCTCCTTGGCGCAAAGCTTGTGCTTTTCAAACTTGTTGGCAATGACACCAGTGGATTTCGCGTTTTCGCCATGTCACTTCATCAAATCAACAGTCTTCTTCTGACTGGGTCTGTCGCCCTGCTCACTTTTTGGAGTCACAAATCCGATGGCTCTGGACTTCGCCAGTTGTTTGGAAAATTACGCTCACAATTTGAAAAGTATTGGACTGTTCTTTTTTTATTTATTGCCGTCGCAGGGGCCTGGGCCGCACTTTCTACAACACTTTTCCCTTCAAGTTCCCTACTTGAAGGCCTTGAAAAAGACATCAGCACCGAATCCCATTTTATTTTACAAATTCGATTTATTCACCCATTGATAGCCATTTTATTGGGTTCACTGATGGGAATTTATTCTTACAAAGCCAAAGATAAAACCCAGGATATAGAGCTTAAAAAATCTTATTTCAGATTAAGCCTAGCTTACCCTGTGGCCATCGTTTTCGGAATTCTAACTTTACTATTGCTTTCGCCAACATGGATGAAGATAGGCCACTTGGCCATCGCCCATGGATTATGGATTTTATGGATACATCACGCAGTGACTTCGTTGGATTCTGCTAAACGATAAAGCAGTTCAATTTTTTTATTGATATCATCAATTTCTAAAATCATTTGCTGCATATCGTAGTCTTTGACTAAGTACGATGAAAAAGCTCCGACAATTTCTTCTGGGCCAAGCAGTTGTCGCATAAAAACCTGTCGCTGGGCCTGATCAGGAATATGGGTCCCAATCCATTGAGCTAGAATTTTATTCAAAGTTAAAACCATAGGACTGACTTCGGCATTGACGATTTGATTTTCAGCAATAACTTCAGCACTGCAAATGATGTAGGGCTTATTTGTAGCCTGCACAGGCCCAAGACGAACCTTCCCCTGACCTTGTAAAAAAACAAGTAATGTATTATTCAGACGCTCTTCGATGATTTGAACATAACCGTAACCTGCAACTTCACGAACGAAATCGACATTTTTCCCCACAGTAGTTGGCCCGACCAAGCCAGGATCATCAATAAAACCAATGGCCACCGGGGTTTTGGAAACCGAGGCCTCCCTTACCATTTCAAGATAGCGAGGTTCAAAGACATTAAGTGGCTTTGTTGTTTTAGGAAACAAAGTGACATTGATCAGTGGAAACAAAAAGACATTCACCTAAACCTCTTCAGTTCGTATCATCTTCAAAAAAGGACGATCGGCTTCTAATAGTATTTCAGGTTTAATATTTGCACAATCAATCCATTGGTAGGCCGTATGCTCAGCGAGTTGAAAATCAGACAAAAGTTCAGCATAAAATAGCTCAAGTTTTACTTTAAGTTCTGGGTATTGATGCTCGTGACGTCCAATTTTCTTCACAATTTTAATTTTCGCAAAAAGCTCTTCTTGAATTTCCCTCACCAGGGCCTGCTCTGATGATTCGCCATTTTCAATCTTACCACCTGGAAATTCCCACAACCCACCACCCTTATCGCTTAAGGGCCTTTGCACAATCAAAACTTCACGCTTTGTCTTTACAGGACCAGGCTTTAAAATCACCGCCCCAACAACTTCTATTTCACGTCCAGGTCTTGTCATTCTACATTGCTCCAGATATCATTATTTAAATGTTTTCCGGTAAAATCAATCTTTCTACTTACTCTCAACAAAATATGGTGATTTGGTTCATCATGGCCTTTCAAGCCGGAACACTGAACACTGGCGGATTCTTGGCTTGCCATCGCTTCGTTACCCACACAACAGGTTTTGCGACACTTTTTGGATCCGAGATCGCCCAAGGTCACCTCACTACGGCAATTGGAATCGTCACAGTTCCAATTTTTTTTCTGGTCGGCAATATACTTTCAGCTTATCTAGTCGATCGAAGAATTAACCTTCATCTAAAACCTTACTACACCGCAGTTTTTTTCTTAATGTTTTCATTTGTAGCGATTATTTTCACCCTCGGACAAATGAATTTCTTCGGAGATTTCGGAGGAGAAGTTTCCATCGCACAAGACTACACCCTTCTTGCCTTACTTTGTCTGACCAGTGGGTTGCAAAACGCAACTGTAACTTCTGCCTCTGGGGCTGTTGTTCGCACCACTCACTTGACTGGGATTACAACGGATTTAGGAATTGGCATTACTCGATTGTTTTCTAGAGCCTATAGAAAATCTAGGAATGAAGAAATTAAAGCCAACTGGATGCGGATCGGGATCATCAGCTCGTTCATCCTTGGTTCGTGGATATCTGCTTCTATTTTTATATATGCGCAGTATGGTGGCTTTATCATTCCGCTCATTATTTGCGCACTACTAACTTACTTAAGTCACTCGGCCGACAAACAGGCCCAAGAAAAACACCGCTTGTACAACGCGAATTAGGAAGAATCATGATCAATACCGGAAACTCAGTTTTTATTATTCTCATTGCAGGGGTCGCGCTCTTCCTCTATGGAATGACTTTGGCCAGCCAATCCTTAGAAAAACTATTGGCCCAAAAAATTACAAAACTTTTAAACAAACTTTCAGATAGTCGTTTTTTAGCAATTTCAGTTGGTGTCGCCATCACAACGATCTTGCAAAGTTCAGGTGCCGTCACATCAATGCTTGTTGGCCTTGGATCTGCACGGGTGATCAGCTTACGACAAGTCATGGGCGTGATCATTGGTACTGCCATTGGATCAACACTGACTGTCCAGTTGATCAGCTTTAACTTAGCACCCATATCACTGCCACTTTTTTTAGTTGGTTTTGTTGTTTATTTTATCAACAAATCCCCGACCTTTAAAAATTATGGAACAATTTTTATGGGTTTTGGTCTTTTGTTTTTAGGTCTGAATATGATTTCGACCTCGGCCCATACCTTGGCAGCGAATCCACTTTTAACAGATCTATTTTCACAAATTCGTGAAAACCAAATTTATTCTTTGATTATTTCAATGTCTTTTTGCGCCCTCGTGCACTCGAGCGCTGTCACCATTGGTCTTGCCATGAGCTTAGCTATGGCAGGTGCCATCAGCCTGCAAGATGCAATGATCTGGGTGTACGGAGCAAATGTGGGAACCACCTTCACAGCCATATTGGCAGCTGTTGGTAGCAACTATGTCGGTAAACAAGTGGCCTGGGCTCACTTTTTCTACAAAACACTGAGCGTAATCATCATCTACCCATTCACAGATTTGTTTTTACAATTTCTTGAAAGCTTCAACGCGACTCAAAGCCGCGTTATCGCCAACGGCCATCTGATTTTTAATTTAATTTCTGCTGCCGCCTTCTTTCCGTTTATCAACAAAGGGGCCGAGCTCATTGAAAAAATGTTTCCAAAAGACCCCAGTAGTGAATTTGGCACAGAATTTTTAAGACAGAATAATTATCAAAGTTCAGCCCTGGCCATTTCCTACGGTCAGCGCGAAATCATGAGAACAGCAGACATTGTTCAAACTATGCTGAAAGATTCAATCAAACTGTTTGAACGCCAAGATCCGATCTTGCTTGAGTCCATCAAAGAGCGGGATAACAAAGTCGACTTTTTATACCGAGAAGTAAAAATGTTTTTGCTGGATCATGCGAACAAAAGCAGCACGGCCGTCCATCAAAACATCATGAGCCTGATCATGTTTATATCAGATCTAGAACGTGCCGCTGATGCCATCGACATCAACATAACTGCTCTTGCTATTAAAAAAAATGCACTCAAGCTTGAGTTCTTCAATGACGACTGGTGCGAAATTCAAGAAATGCACAAAACAGTATCCCAGTTGGCGGCCCTTGCAGTGAACGCCTATCAAAATAAAGAATTGGCCCCACAGGCTATTCAGATGAAAAGAGACCTTGCTAAACTTGAATTTGGACTTCGTGAAAATCATATCGGAAGACTAAATCAGGGCTTTAAGGATTCCATCAACACCAGCACGATCCACCTTGATCTTTTAAGCGAATACAGAAGAATCGCAAGCCTTCTCTGTAACCACGCCTACAATGTGAACCAAAGCATTCGAGCCAGCAGTAGCAGCGGAGAGTAACAACGTCTAAGCTAGGGGTCTGACTTTCTGAGTGGCAAAACGTACGGACTCATACTCTTCAATAAATTTTTTCATCATCAGTTTTGAAAATTGCTCGGGCTTGATTTTTAAATCTTCCAGACAAGAGGTCTTCACAGGAGTTCCTGAATTAGAAATATTCAATGCAAAATGAACTTGGCAAGACATAACAGATCGACTGGCAATACTGATACTTAACTTTCCATTTTTATAGAATAGATCATCGCCATCACGAACCAATTTCACAGATGGGTTTAATGTCTCGATAATATCCTTAGCAATTGAAGCGAAAATTCTTTGCAAAAGAACAGCAGAAAATAATTCACGATCAAATACTTCGACAATAAAATGCAACATTTTATCTGCTTTAATAAGGGACGAAACCTTAAGATCTTCGCCATCAACCATATGTTCAAATGAAACATCACAGGCTCCAGTCCAAGAAATAATCGAATCCCCGGCCAAATCAAAATTCATATAGGCAAAAAGTGGACTGAGTTGATCCCCAGTGTATTTCATTTTTCGAGAAATAAATAAATTTTTCACAAATAATCCTTCGTCAAAATTATTTTTTAGAAATTACAAAACCATCAGCATCGACACCATTGGCTCGCAAAGCACGTAAAGAACGCTGACAGGATTCACACTGACCACACCACTTATCGCCATCGAAATAGCATGGCCAAATCAAATCAAACGGAACCTTGAGCTCTTTGGCCCGCTTTACGATTTGAGTTTTATCAAGCCTTACTGTGTGACATTTGACTTTGACATGATTTGAAGTCGAAAAAAAGAAGCTTGAATCCAATTTCTGCATGAACTCTTCCGAATTGTCAGGAAAAGTCACAGCTTCTTCTTTATTAAATCCTGGGACAACGAAATCCGCATTAAGCGATTCCGCAAATCCTGCAGCAATATTTAAAAAAATACCATTACGATTCGGAACCCAAACAGATTTAGCAGTGTCCGTGGAAGTTTGAATATGATCAATTTGAACCTCAGACCCAGTTGGCACTTTGTGTTTTGAATCAATCAATGAAGATTTGCCGAACTCTTTAGTAAAAGAAATATTTAAAGTCTTATGTTTCAAATTTAACGATTTGCAGATTTGCTGAGATTTTTGAATTTCCTGACCCGCAGCCCTTTGACCATAATCAAAAGTTAAAACCAATTGAATGTCGTCTTGCGCATAACTCTCGAAAAGATTCACAGTTGAATCTAGACCAGCGGAAAGCAGCACAACAACCCTTGATTTCATTTTGAATTCACCTTCTTTTTCAATTGTTCACTGATGGCCTGGGCCCTGGCTAAAATCTGTTGGGCCATCTCTGGCAGCATATTATCTATGACTTTTTTTGATGAAAGAACCATTTCTTTGGCTTTTTTTACAGCCGCATTTTTTTTGCTCGACATTTTTTTACGCAAGCTCACTGAAGAGTTTTTTTTCAGATTTGCCTTTTTCGCAATTACTTTTTTTCTAGTGTTCTTAGTCTTTTCGGCTTTGATGCTTTTTGATTTGGATCGAATTTTATTTTTTGCTTTTTTTGAGTTCATCTTATGAGTCATGTCAATCCAACTTCCTGATCTGGTGATAAAGTTTGTTCTTCGTCGGCACTGGCCATGGCTTCTTTAAGAATGAGCTGTACTTTTTGATTCCCATTAAAAATATTTTTTTGCACTTCAAAAAGAAAATCAATTTTTTCATACCTAGCTTGAAGTATTAAATCTTTTAAATCCGGAGTTGGCGAAAAACACATGACATCTTTGAAGACAAAACCTTTATTGTTTTTAACTTCGATTTTCAAATGACCGCCACGAAGTTCTTTGATCGAACTTACAAATACATGATTTGTTCTAAATAATGGGATTTGAAAATGAGCGCCATAGGGTCCTAGAAAATCCAACCATCGAATCATCTGCAAATCAATTTCTTCTAACTCAACGACAGCATCAAAATTTAAAACCTGAGGTTTATCTAACAACCTGGCTTCTTTAAAGTAGGCATTCAAAATACTTCTCACTGGCTCTACATTATTTCTATGAAGCTCGAATCCTGCAGCGGCAGAATGCCCACCTGAACGGATTAAATATTGAGAAGCCGCCGCCAGAGACTCGACTAAGCATCCAGAAGCCTGATTTGGAAGTCTTGCGCTTCCAACCATGGTTCCCTCTTCAAGACTTAAAGAACCAACAAATGCAGGCTTGTTGTAAGTCTGTGAAAGCTTAGTAGCGACAAGACCAACAATTCCACGATGAAATTCCTCAGAATAAACAAAAACAACTTCATTCTGCTTTAAGTCCTCGGAAATATATTTTTGAGCAAGCTCTTCAGCTTTCGCCTGATGCTGGACTCGATCTGAATTATTCTGCAAGACATGATGAATAGTTTCTTGGGCTTTTTTAACGTCTTCAATAAGATAAATATCACGCGGCAAAATTTCATTTTCCATGCGACTGAGGGCATTGATCTTAGGCGCTAACTTCATGGCCACATCTTGGCTTGTGAGTTCACGGCCAGACAATTCCAGTTCATTCATCAAGGCACGCAAGGCTGGACGTTGAGTATTTTGCAACTGCACAAGTCCTTGCTTAACAAGGACACGGTTGTCCTCAATTAACGGAACCATATCTGTCAATGTGGCAATGGCAAAAAAATCCAAGACTTGCCTTAAATCAAAATTATTTTTTGGAAGATCTTTGTCGTCAAAAAAACGTCTTTTCAGGGCACGCAAAAGATAAAATGCAACACCCGCCCCACAAAGGTAACCAAGATTCGAAGTGTCGCCAGGCTGATTCGGATTAACAATGGTCAATGCCTGAGGAAGTGTTTCACTCGGCAAATGATGATCTGTGATTATCACATCGATACCAAGTTCCTTTGCACGGTCCGCAGCTAAGTGGGAACTAATTCCGACATCCACAGTAACAATAAGACGTACATTCTGAGTGTGAAGTTCATCGACCAAGGAGGCGTGAAAACCATAACCTTCAGCTAAACGCCGAGGCTGCATCCAGGTTATTTTTTTAAATCCTAATCCTTCAAGGCCAAACTTCAAAAGCGCAAGGCCAGAGGTCCCATCAAGATCAAAATCCGTGTAAATGCAAATCAGCTCATCATTTTTGAAGGCTTTAACAATTCTTTCAACGGCAAGATCCATCCCCAATATAGTCATTGGATCTTTGAGTCCAGACACCTCGGGGTAAAGAATATTTTTAATTTGAAGAGGATCTTGAATCCCGCGAGCTAAAAGAAGTTTTTGAAAAAAAATTGGGTAATCACTAAGACCACGCAGACTTGATTTGTCTGCATCAGATAATGGTCTTGATAAGTCAAAGGGAGGTTTTTGATCCTCCCTTTTCACCCAAAGCTTCTTCATCAAAGAGTTCCTTAAGCCTGTTGTTGTCGCATACCCGTCAATTTTTCCATAACTAGAATCAATGGCGCTGCTACGTAAATCGAAGAGTAAGTTCCAAAGAAAATACCGATGGCAATGGCAAAAGCGATATCAGAAACAGTTCCACCAGCAAATAAATACAAACACATTGCTGATGTGAATGTCGTCCCAGATGTGATCAATGTTCTGATCATCATATCATTGATCGATTTATTAATAACAAAAGAGTAAGGCTTGTCTTTATAGTGATCTTCAGTCTCGCGAATACGGTCAAAAACCACAATGGTATCATTCAACGAATAACCAATCAGGGTCATGATCGCAGCAAGAACAGGAATATTCACTTCTTTACCAACAAAGATAAAAATCGCTAAAGTGATTACTGCATCATGGAATAGACACAGCACTGCTCCAGGTGAATATTTGTAGTCGAAACGAACTGCCACGTAGATCAAAATCACAAGCAGACAATAGAAGACTGCCAAGAAGCCATTCCGCTTAAGTTCAGCACCGACTTGGGGACCAACAGTATCAACCCGCAATATTTCTGGACGTTGATCTTTAAACTGAGTCTCGATGTCAGTTTTCAATTTCGCAATGGATTCGTTCAACATGGTGTTGGTTTCTTTATCCGTAGCACCTTTGTGTCCTTGAAAGCGAATCAAAAATTCTTTTGTATCACCAATGCTTTGCACACCCACATCGCCTAATTTCAAATCGGCAACCACGGCACGAACTTGATCGATGGTTACAGTCTCGCCAAATTTCACTTGAAATTCAGTTCCTCCACGAAAATCAATTCCGTAGGTGATTCCACGGGCAGCGATGTAAATCATGGACACAATAACAAGGGCTAATGATATCCCACCAAAAAGCCAAGACTTGCCGACAAAATCAATTTTACCAAAATCATTCGTTTGAGCTGTATTTTTCATTTTGCCCTCTACACACTTAATTTTTGAATTTTAAATTTATGAACCAAAGTATCCACAATCACCTTTGAAATAAAAACGTTTCCAAAAAGTGTTGTCGCGATACCAATCAATAATGTTACGGCAAAGCCCTTCACTGGACCAGTCCCAAAGTACATCAATACGACAGCTGTTGCGGCCGTAGTAATATTTGAATCCAGGATTGCAGACATCGCACGACTATAACCCTCTTGAATTGCTAATTTCCAAGAGGCCCCAGTTCTTAACTCTTCACGGATACGCTCGTTGATCAACACATTTGCATCCACTGCAAAACCAACTGTTAAGGCCATACCGGCAATACCAGGTAAAGTTAAAGTGGCTCCAAAAGATGTCAGCAACGCAAAAACACCAAAAATATTAATTCCAAGGGCAACTGTCGCAATCACACCCATGGCGCGGTAGTAAACCAGCATAAAGATAATAATTAAAACTGCTCCAATGTACGAAGCCATTTGAGCTTTTTTCAAAGAGTCAGCACCAAGAGATGGTCCCACGCGACGCTCTTCTAACTGATCAAGTCTTGCTGGTAAAGCCCCTGCTCGTAAAGCAGTCGAAATCATTTTTGCTTCGTTCATTGTTTGATCACGATCTCTTCCACCCAAAGTGATTCGAGCTTGCCCATCTGGAATTTTAGATTGAATATTTGGTGCAGTTTTCACCACACGATCCAAAACAATCGCCATTCTTTGCCCGATACTTGCCCCAGTGATTTCTGCAAACTTTGCAGCACCAACATTACTAAATCGCAATGAAACTTCTGGTTCACCGTATTGACCAAAACTCACCGTGGCATCATCTAAGGCATCGCCGCCAAGACCAGTGTCTGTTTTAAGAAGCATTGGAACAGATCCCACTTCCATTTTATTCGCATTATCACTTTTTTGAAAATACACAGCAGTATTTGCTGGAAGTTTTGCGGCAAGATCTTTATTGATACGATCGACATATTCTGTGTATTTCATTTTTGTCATATCGTAGACGCCAGCTTTTTCAGCATCAGCAATAAGCTGTGGTAACTGTGCAGCCACTGGATCTTGGGACAAAATCATAAAATCTAATTTCGCCGTTGTATTGATCAATTGTTTTGCTTTTTCCGCATCAGCCATACCAGGAAGCTGAACAAGAATACGATCTGTTCCCTGTTGCGAAATGCTAGGCTCTGCCACGCCGAACTCATCGATACGATTTCGAATGGTCTCGATGGCTTGCTGGATGACTTTTGATTTGTAGTCCGTCAAGTAGGCATCGAAGTATCTGTAGGTAATTGCGTTTTCAGTCGAGCTGATTTCTTGCAAAACAGTTGCATGACGTTCAGACATCAAGCTTTCAATTTTTGATTTTTCAGCCGCATTATCAAATGAAATTGTGAACTCACCTTCTGCCGGTTTAGAAACAACAACGTCTTTAACTTGAATAGGCTGAGCCGCTGTTGAAAATTCTTTTTTCAAGGACTGGGCTAGCTTAAGACTGCTTTCGGTTACAACACCTTCAACGTCGACACCCATCACAAGATGCAAACCACCTTGAATGTCCAAACCATAATTCAATTTAGACTGGGGAAGCCATTTGATATTCTCAACATTAACCACATTTGGCAAAATCCATAGAACCATCATCACGACACCTGTGATGGCCAATAATAATCGCGAACGATACCCTTCCATGCTCGATACTCCTTAAGACTTTTTAGTTTCAAGCGCTGCTTTGCTTGAACCGGCAACTTGACTTCTTAAAACTTTTAAACGAACTCCATCTGCTACTTCTAAGGTGATTACAGTCTCTGTAATCCCTTCGATTTTACCCAAAATCCCACCATTGGTTACAACCTCGTCACCGCGTTTTAGTTCGGTCACAAACTGCTGATGTTCTTTTGCTTTTTTAACCTGTGGTCGAATCAATAAGAAATACATCAACACCATCAACACCACCATGGGCAGAAATGCTTCCAAGGGTGATGGCTGGGCTGCTGCGGCTTGGGCCGATGCAAGGACTGAAAACAGAAATGAAAATACAAAAAGAACTAACGATTTCAATTGAACCTCCAGGATGACAATGAATTAATTCATCACTGCAGATTTGAAATATCAAGTGCTAATCACCAGTTACACGTTTTGTGAAACGCCTCAGCATTTCATCACGGAAGCTCTCCCAAGTGCCACTTTCTAAGGCATCTCGGGACTTTTCCATTAGCTTCATATAGAAAGCAATATTGTGAATTGTGTTCAATCTTGAGCCTAAAATTTCACCACTCAAAAACAAATGTCTAAGATAAGCCCGAGAGTAGTTTTTGCAACAATAGCAATCACACTCTGGATCCAGGGGACCTGGATCTTCTTTGTATTCATTTCTTTTGATACTGACTTTTCCCTGCCAAGTGTACAGGGTTCCATTTCTTGCTACTCTTGTAGGCATGACGCAGTCAAACATATCAATTCCTGCATCAATGGAAATAATTAAATCTAAAGGAGTTCCAACACCCATAAGGTATCTTGGCTTGTTCGCCGGCATCTTCGGAGCCACATCGGGCAATAACTCGTGCATCAAGTGAATGGGTTCACCAACACTGAAACCACCCAGGGCATAGCCTGGCAAATCGACGCTTGTGACCTGCTCTAAGGATTTCAAGCGATGTTTCAGACTTAAACCACCCTGAACAATTCCAAAAAGCAAAGATTCTTTTCTTGTCATTGCCTCTTTTGAACGAAGCAACCAACGATAGGTCAATGCCATGGATTTTTCGATTTGGTCTTCAGTGGCTGGGTATTGAAGACATTCATCAAAGGCCATGATGATGTCCGATCCAAGATCCATTTGGATTTCCATACTTTTTTCTGGAGAGATAAAATATTTTCCACCATCAAGATGGGATCTGAACTCGACACCTTCTTCCGTCATGGATCGCAATTTGCTCAATGAAAAAACTTGAAAACCACCGGAATCTGTCAAGATCGGACCATGCCAATTCATAAACTTATGAAGACCACCAAGTTTTTGAATAAGTTTTTCTCCGGGACGTAAGTGCAAATGATAGGTATTCCCTAAAACCACCTGGGTCCCGCATTCTTTTAATTCTTCCGGAGTCATGGCCTTCACTGTGGCTTTTGTTCCCACCGCCATAAAAACTGGAGTCTGGATCGGCCCATGGGCCGTCATAAGTGTCCCACGTCGCGCGTTCCCTTGGGTTTTATGAACTTTAAAATCGCCCAATTTCATTTTTGCAGTCACATCAGCGATTTCATTTGATCCAGACACTTAAATCTCCGTAACTAAAAAGTTTAAATTCTTTTTGAATGGCCCATTCATAACATTTTTTGACCGTTTGTAAATCTTCAAAAGCGGCTACAAGGGCCAGCAATGTCGATTGGGGCTGGTGAAAATTTGTCAAAAGCCGATCAACAACTTGAAATTGAAATCCCGGCTGAATCAATAATTTTGTTTCGCCTTTAAAAAGAATGTCCTCAAGTGGGGCATCAGATTGCTCAGCGGATTGTGCTGTGGATTTTTCAGCCGAGGAACTCAACAATCCCAAAGCGGCACTTTCAAGACTTCGTGTTGTCGTTGTCCCCAAAGACCAAATTTTGTGTCCCTTAGATTTTGCATCTTGAATCACAGTCCAGGTTTGGCGCGAGATCTCGCTCGTTTCAGCATGCATAAAGTGATCATTCAGATCATCAACAACAACTGGAAGAAAAGTTCCAAGTCCCACATGCAAAGTTGTTGATACAATTCTTACGCCTTTATTTTTAAGTTTTTGTAAATCTTCTTTTTTAAAATGAAGGCTGGCTGTCGGCGAAGCTAAGCTGCCTGATTTCTGCGCCCAGGCCGTTTGATACCAGTCCTGATCTTGCTGAACTGTATGCCGCTGATCACGGGCTTTTTGAATATAGGGCGGCAGCGGAAGCTCGCCCACTTTTTCAAAATAGTCTTCAGAAATATTTTCAGAAAGTTCTATAGTTTGTGGCCGTCCCTTTTGGGTTAATTTCATCCGCACACCAAGGGGAAGTTGAAAAACGTCACCGACTTTATACTTTTTCGACGGAAATAAAACTTCCCACTCGGTTTGATTTTTGCGATGAAGAAATAAAATCTCGAGATCTTCTGCAAAGACCCGACGCTTTAAAACCTTGGTGTCATTTAAAACTAAAACATCGCCCGCAGGAATTTTTTGAATCAAATCTGCAATTTGAATTTCTGTCGGAATTTTATTTTCGACCCACATCACCCTGGGGTTTCCCGAAGGCTGAAGCCCAATCAATGATTCTGGATAGGTGAAGTCGAGATCTGAAAGTTTCATGAGGTGTTGTAGGTATCAAAAGAACAAAAAAAAAGCGAGGCCTTTTAAAGGCCTCGCAGACCGAACGAGGGGAACCACCAAACCCTGCACGATCAAAAAACAAAAGGGGGAAACCAAAACGGAGAACTTAAAAACATCACTTCAGCTTTTGATAGGCCCTTTCGGGACTATGGCCGAAGAAAAACCACAAACTACAAAGAACTAGAGCCGTATGGGACACTATAAAAACGATTATTCCTTGCTCTAATGTCATAATTCCCTCCTTGGAATTAGATCTACTGAAGGGTTACGGTCGCCATCCTAGCTTCCGACATCCTTCTTTGTCTTTCAGAGCATCCGTGCTCTTATAAGTAAGATACAAAAGCCCCATTTCTGGGTTAAAACTTAAAGTAAAATTTTATGTTTTTTATTTTCCGCATCCAGGTCGGATTAAATGCTATTCGGAGTCTTCAAGAGTAGGCCTGGACCTATGAAGTTAAACTGAATCGAAATGGCATTGACTGAAAACCTGGCCCTGTGTTTAATTCACCCTGATGTGCCCGGGTGGCGAAATTGGCAGACGCACTACCTTGAGGTGGTAGCGCTCGAAAGGGCGTGCTGGTTCAAGTCCAGTCCCGGGCACCAAATGTCAAAGTATTCGAACCAACAAAAAATAAATTTTCAAAGAATCAAATCTAATATTTTTTTAATAAGTCACTACACACCAAAATTCGCCCATATGTAAACGAATCCAACAATCAGCATACCCACGAGCTTTGATGCCCTTTTTGTTTGTATATTGAAACACTCCTGTATACCGAGGCGCTCCATCTACACTATTTAATTCATCAGAATGTCGATTAAAGAATGAAAGCGCCTTTTCCCCTTTCATTTCAACTGTTTTTGCAAAAGCACTAGTTGTAACGATCAGCAAAAACCCAATTGCAGTTATAAATAATTTTACCTTCATTTTTTTCTCCAATAAAAGCAGATTTTGTCGTTGTCTTGTATGTATGTTATTATTTTGTCTTTTTATACATTTGATTGAAGGAATAAATACCATAACCGCGAGGAAGTGATCCAGCCGCAAATTTCACAAACACTCCTCCATCGGGCAGCAGTGTAACGTCATTTCCAGATCCTTCTCCTCTATCATATTCAGCGCTTGCCGAATACAGGCCATACGCCAGCTTTGGACCATCATCTGTATAAATAGTGTGGGCTCGGTAAATATTTGTTGTCGATTGTTCTAAGTTACGTGCACATCTTGGCTGCCCCTTAGCTGGCGTGGTTGTGGTAATTGTCATTACAATAATGCCACGATTCGGATCCGTTTCAATATGTGCAGCATTTCGACAAGGCTCTGCTTTTGTGCTAACAGCTAGATAGTCTCCATTTAATTTTGAAAGTTCGGGATATTTAATTGATGAGGTCACTAATGTCATCAGTGCATTTGCATATGACCAAGCTTTCTGTTCTTCACTTAGATTTGTAATTGCTGGCAAATGATGGCCAATCTCGTGCGCCAGAAGCATCAAAGCCTTTGTGTTTGTAATCTCGTTATTCGGTGCAAGTATTTTTGTACGTATTTTAATCGGCGCAAATGGGACCCTAACCATTGTTTCAATACCAGATTCAGAGCCATCTTCATGAATGAACGGTTTTTTTGTTTTGTAATCCATTTCAAATGTAACTTGTGATAGCTCTGCCATGATCTGAGCGCCAAAATTCGTAATCAGGCGTCTATAATCTAAAGGGAGTTTAGAGATTGATATTTCATTTGCAGATTCAATAGCCCTGTAAAGGGTGATCCGCCCCTCTTCAAACTGTGATTCAATCTTATTACCACCACCAGGAGATGTTCCCCCTTCTCCACTTTGTGCATGAGACTGCACGGAAAAACTGCCCGTGATAAATATGGAAAGAAAAATTTGCGCCCAAAATGTCTGTTTAACTACTGATTTCAT
>DGYJ01000029.1:11744-15998 GCA_002396665.1 Bdellovibrionaceae bacterium UBA5009 | reverse complement strand
TCTGTTTAACTACTGATTTCATACTGACCTCCTTGGGTCGTGATAATTAACTTTGCTAATCCTATGCCAAAACTAACTTAAAAATTTAAAAAAACCGAGTTCCGTCGCTAGGTTATCGCCCCCAATTTTACACGGGCCTCATGAGCTAACTTTTCAATTTCTTCTAACCTCTGTAGGTGCTCTCGAAGCTTGGGCTCTTCGCCAGAAAGCAACTCAGTGACGGAAACTGCCAGCACCTGACTAATCTTTAGAAAGGGAGGGATCATTAAACCCCGGCCCTTTTCCCATTCTCTGTACGTTGTAGGTGCAACACCAATCATCCTAGCCATCTCAGCTGCCGCAAGCTTTCGCTCTTGGCGCAGCCTACGAAGTCTTTCTCCAAGCCTTTCAGTCTTTAGGCTAGTCATTTCTTCCTTATTCATGAAATTGGTTATAAACGAAAAAATACCGCGCAGCCTTATTTTTAAAGTCTAAATATTCTATTAATTCTTACCGATTAGTCAGATATATGAATAAACCCATAGAATTATTTGATTTTACGGACTATCGAAAATTCCTAAAAAAATGGATAAAATCTGCTAAAGAGGCAGGAAGATCAAATGTCAATAGACTAGCAGAAGCCATTGGTATCCACCCAACGTATCTGTCTCAAGTCATAGCAGGAAGCAAAAATTTAAGTCTCGAACAAGCCGCCGCAGCGTCAGTAGAAGTTGAGCTCACAGAGATTGAACAGGAATATTTTTTTGCACTCATTCAAATTGACCGAGCTGGAACGGAACAACTTAAAACATACTGGAAAAAACAAATCAGTCGAATAAAGTTCGAACACACAAAGCTTAATTCCCGAGTTGGTGAACACCATGAGCTATCCGATACAGAGAGAGCGATTTATTATTCAAGCTGGCTTTATGCCGCAACCTTTATTGCAACATCAGTAGATGGCCAACAAACTTTGGATCAAATAGCATCTCGCTTAAAAATTCCAAGAGAAAAAACATCTGAAATTTTAACTTTTCTTGTTCAAACTGGAATTTGCGATTCGAAAGATGGCTTTTACAAAATGGGAAAACAGTCCATCTATGTTCCTAACGATTCCCCATTCGTTGTGAAACATCATTCAAATTGGCGAATGAAAGCAATTCAAAAAATGGATTCAAGAGAAGATGCTGAGCTTTTTTTCTCATCACCTATGTCGATTTCAAAGGCAGATATTCCAGTTATTCGAGAAGCCTTAGCACAGATGATTCAACAAGTGCAAAAAAAAGCTCACGAGTCTGGAGCTGAAGACTTGCTCTGTCTAAATATTGATTTTTTTAAAATTGTTTAAACGATTCGCTTCAAAATCCGAATGATGTGAATATGTTTTACTGCTTCTAATGCTAAACACTAATCTGGACAAAATGCTATTGATTGGTTTGTGTGTTTTATATGTAAGTCTAGTATTATGGATAGCCTTCACAATAGCTGAAGCCAGAATCATACTTAAACGCTTTTGTAAAAACGCTAAATTCATATTTTTCTATAGAGACGCATCGGTCGTCGTCTTCGTTTAAGATGCGATATTCAAATAAAATGCGACCATCATTTGTCATATAGCTGTTTCTTAATGCAGCAACTGATAAGCTTGTAAGCCGAGATCCTAAAGCTTTAAGTGCGGGGGTGTTTTCTGCAAATGTTAAAAGAAGTTTTAGATTTAAATTTTGAGGAATTCCAAAATCGGTTGGCGCGCACAATACAACTAAAGGTTTGTATTGATCAAACTTTTCAAAGTAAGTGCCAGGTGACCATGTTTCGTTTGGATAAATAATATCGTTTTCATTGTCATCAAAATATCCTGAAAGAGCGGGCATTCCTGTATCATACAGAACTCTAAATTGTTTACAGCATGTTTCATTTATGAACTTGTACTTATCAACACTTAAACGTCTGCCGACATAATGTTCATCTGTATCGTTTGCAATATAAATATGTGCACGACTTCCAGATACAGTAACTAGACCGGCGTTGTCGACTTTAAATAGTGATAAAAAAGTCTGATTCTTAAATGTATAGCATGATGAATTGAAAACACTTTGAGCATCGCTTTTTGTTACAATATGTAAAGATATAAATAGAATTAGAATCATTATTTTCATAAAACCTCGCTTTATGAACATGATCACTGATAAATTATATCTTGAAAAATTCATAATTTTCATATATCCATGAAAATTAATGATACTACTGAATCGAAATCTAGAGGCTTTTTTAAGTGTAGCAAATTTAAAAACTGTTTCTGGAGCAGCAAAAAATCTTGGTTTAACGCAAACAGCAATTACACAACGTCTTAAACTGCTCGAGAGTGATCTTGGAATTACTTTATTTCTTCGATCAAAAAATGGAATGAAGCTAACTCCTGAAGGCGAAATTTTACTAAGAAGCTGTCTTGAGGCCAAAAGCATCGAAGGACGCCTATTGGCAGGTCTTCAAAAGAGTGGAGAACAGGAAAATATCAATCTTTGCATTGTCGGCCCAGCGAGTATCATAGCAGGTCGAGTAACTAAACAATGCCATCACATCTATGTGAATTGGCCCAAATTAAACATCAGGCTTCTTGTGGATGTTAATGCAAATAGATTAAATCATCTAAAAAGAGGTTCTGCAGATCTCGCCATATTACAACACCATGAAGTTGCCGATGAACTTGATAGCAAAACACTGAAGCCACTTGAAATTGCATTAGTTTGTAAAGCGTCTTGGAAAAATCGGACATTAAAAGAAATTATAGAGTCCGAAAGAATGCTAGCTTATCATCCAGAGGACTCAACAGGTCTTGATTACCTTAAGACATTCAACATGTTAAAGTTGATAAAAAGAAGTCCGATTTATACTAATGAAAACCAGGCACTTATAAATCTTTTGACAGGTGGTATTGGGTTTGGTGTTTTACCAATTGAGCTTGCAGAACCCCTTGTAAAAAACAAGCAGCTTATTTACCTTAATCATGGGCAAGTGATGAAAATTCCGATTGCTTTGGCTTGGTATCCAAGAAAAAACAAGCCTCATTATTTTCAAGAAATAATTAGCTCGATAAAGTAATCGGACCGTTAATAACCGAATCTATACTAAAGCACTTAGATCAAATATCCATTTTTTCTGCCACAAACTGTGGCGGTTTTTTGCCAAATGAAAATAATCCAAAAAGCTGTCAAATAATTTTATAATCGAAATGAATACACGAAGGTAAGAAATTATTTTCTCAGCAGTCGATGCCCCTCGAAAACAGTTAGAATTTCGACGGTTGTCGACTGAACTCGATAAACAAGACGGTAGTTTTCAATAATTAATTCACGGATATTTTCTTGATTGAATTCAAGCACGATACGACCTCGACTTGATAGCTTTGAAAGGCCCTCCCCGGCATTATACAATTCAAGCACCCATTCAGCAGCCCTCTTGGGTGAATCTTGGGCTATGAAGCTTTTGATGGACTCTAAATCCTGGATAGCATTTTCAGTCCAAAGAACTCTTCTGTCTTTGTTCATGCTATTTTTTGATCCCGAGACGTGACTTTGCTTGTGCAGAGGTCAGTAGTTTGCCGTCGTCGGCGTCTTGTAGGCCACGATTTACATAAGCCACAAACCTAGTCGTCTCTTGCTCTTGTATACGGTCAAACTCAGCCGGGGAAACAAGCACCCCCGCTGGCTTTCCATTTTGTGTGATCAGTAATGGCTGCGAAGAAGACCCAAGACGTTCTAACAAGGTTGCGGCTTGGCTTTTAAATTCTGCTAATGTCACGACATCCTGGGAAACTTTTAAGGCTTTCATAGAAGACCTCCAATAAGACTATTATAGGTCTTTTAAAAATATTTTAAAAGACCTATTTTGAGACTTCTAAACGCCCAGATGAATTAAATCGCTTTTCAGAAAAAAAATCGCGGGCTTCCCCAGCTAGAAGCTCTCGACTCCTGAATGACCTTGGCTATACGCCAGCGGAAGCAGAGCTTTCACAATTTTAAGCCTCTTGTAAACGTACGTATGCATTGATTACTTAATATGCCAAGAGCTTGGGCCCAGCGAACATATTGAGAGGCTTCTGTGGGGTCCTTGTGAGCCTTTAAAATGCAGTTTGTTTGAATTTTATTGGAAGGGTTTTGGCAACTTGACATTAATAATGAGGCCCTGTAGATCACATACAAAAAAGGGGAACTTATGAAAAAAATTATTTTGTTGGTATTGATGAGCCTTACTACAAATCCTACGTTAGCCGACCAG
>DGYJ01000029.1:4075-11642 GCA_002396665.1 Bdellovibrionaceae bacterium UBA5009 | reverse complement strand
TTTAATCCTACGTTAGCCGACCAAACAGACCTGGATAAAGCACATGGAGTATCTATTTTTGATAAAATTCGTTCTTTATACGAAAGTGGAACATTGCCAGATTTAAATACAGTTACTAACCGAATTGCTTCAGGACGTTGTTTTACCATCAGTCAGCCCAATGATCCTACAGCAACGTATTTAACAGCTACAAAAACAACGACAGATGTAGGACCTATCGTAGCACCCGTCGAAAAATTTAGCGCTGTATTGCAGCGATATTCTAACCTTGCTCCCTCTTATTATGATGCTGATTCAATCCTGATCACAGATACGAATATCGCGACTTGGAGGCTTCCAGTAAATATACAGGATTCTCGCACTTATGTTCTTAACTATGAAACTAAGGAAGCTGTTTTTTTCAGAAAATCGGGTCCATATATAGTTGGACTCGCTAATGACGCTAATGGAAATTTAATTTTCGCCTGCTATTATTTTAAAATACATTAACCATTACTCATCTCAAAACTGCCCGGTCTAAAAATCTGGGCAGATCTGCATAAAATCACTTTCTTGTCAGTTTGCAGCTAAACTCAGACAGTGACGACTGGGGCTTCATCAATTTTTTTATGGTCATGATGTGAACCTCGTCATGCAGACACTTGATCGAGACCCCCCGAACCTAAAACCAGGCTGATCGCCACCAATAGATTAGAAATCACATTTTCCATTTTTACACTACCAATAAATCTATGCTAATTTCATTGCGATTTAATTAAATTCTATTAGGCTAGAATCTATGAATATATCATTTGTTTCTACCATTGCCTTACCGATAGTTCTTATCCTTATTATGTTTGGACTTGGTCTTTCACTGACTTTAGCTGACTTCAAAAGGATTGTCTCGTTTCCAAAACCTGTGCTTGTCGGTCTTATTTGTCAGACCTTTATTCTACCGGCATTTGCCTTCACACTTTGCTATCTTTTTCAACTTCAGACAGAGTTTGCCATTGGCTTGATTCTGCTGGCCGCAAGCCCTGGCGGGGCAACATCTAATATTTATTCCCACCTTTCCAATGGTGATGTCGCCTTAAATCTAACATTGACCGCTATCAATAGCGCCCTCACGGCGATCACTCTTCCACTACTCACAGGCCTTGCGATCAATGTCTTCGCCGAAAAAGATCAAAACATTGGGCTTCAGTTTTCAAAAATGGTAGAGGTTTTTTTACTCATTCTTATTCCTGTTGGAATCGGCATGCTTGTGCGATCAAAAAAAACTTCCTTCGCCTTAAAAATGGATCGTCCAGTCAGATTTTTTTCAATTTTCGCACTGGCCACAATTGTCATTGGAGCAGTCTCAAAAGAATGGAATCTTATTGCTGACAACATCAATCAGATCGGCTGGGCAGTACTATCCTTTAATATTTTAAGTCTAGGGTTAGGGTATATCGTACCAACTCTATTAAAAATTAACCACAATCAAGCCACTGCAATTTCTTTCGAAATAGGAATTCACAATGGAACTCTTGCTTTGTTTGTTGCAATTTCAGTCTTAGGATCAACACAAATCGCTGTCCCTGCTGCAACCTATAGTGTTTTAATGTTTTTCACAGCAGCAGCATTTGCTTTTTTACTTAAGAAAACTAGAAAAATTTAAAAATTCCAAATCCACATCTTAAATTAAAAAACATACATCACTCCAGCCGACAGGGTGTTCGTAACAGTCGAGCTCTGGATCGTTCGCCCTCTGGAATAGGACAAACTCAAAGTCCAGTTCTCTGATAAAGACAAATCTGTATAAATTTCCGTTGATGTTGTTCTTGCCGTACCTATCAACGGAGTATCAATACCCAAACCAATTCCAACAACGAATTCATCCTGCGAAAAGTCGATAAAGAATGAACTCGTACGACTCGACAATGCAGACACGTAGGAGTTTATATCTGATGATGAAACAGATTCACCATTTAATGCCACAATGGTTTGCGAGCCCCGACTAGAATAGGAACTGCTTGATAACTCGTAACCCAAGGAGACCTCATCAGACACCGCATGATCCAATCCAATTGAAAATGTTTTTTGAGTCAATGATTCCGAATCGATCTTACTGTATTTATATTCATTTATTGCGTACCCAAGATTCAACTTAGATTTTTCAAGCACCGAAATGCCAGCTTTAAAAGCCACACCTTGACTGTCGTAAAAATAGAACTCATTGCCAGATTTTAAATCGACCAAAAAAGTATTTTTGTTTTCAGCCTTATACCTATAACTTAGCTTCGTTGATGAAGAGCCTGTGTCTTCTGCCCCTGTTTGATCCACAGCTTGACCTAGTGACAATGCCACTTTTGAACTCGAGCTAAAATCATGACCAACTTTAAATTTATTTGAAATCGAGCTTGAAGATGCAGACCGAGCATAAGACAACTCGGTCGCATTCACAAAAGATCCAGTACTTAAGACTAAAAGTACGGATATAAACAATGAACTAAAATTCATTATTTACGGTCTTTTCTATGTTCACGACGCTCTTCGCGTCTTTCTTTTCTGTCTTCTTGACGATCTTCACGGCGCTCTTTTCTTGCCTCGCGACGTTCTTCACGGCGCTCTTTTCTTGCCTCGCGACGTTCTTCACGGCGTTCGTGCCTTGCATCTTGCCTATCATGTCGACGATCTTTTCTTTTTTCACGGCGCTCTTCGCGTCTTTCTTGCCCTGTCTGACTGGCGTTATCATGGGCGGGCTGTTCAACTGCAGGACTTGATTCCGCACCACCTGCGCCGGCCTCTTCAGCCTGGGCGAATCCAAACTTTCCAAACACCATTGTTATCGCAATCAATAAGAGCATCTTATTATTCAACATTCTACCCTCCTCTGGGTCTCTTTATTCTGCCAGTTTCCGCAAAATGCAGAAATAGAAAAAGAAAGGAAATTTTAAAAAAAATGTCTATATTTTCGACGACAATTTCACCAAGACTGTAAAGGCTTCATTCAACCCATTTCATTATGAGAATCTAAGTCATACACTTTTTTACGCGCCGCATTTTGTTTGTTAGCCTTAACCAAACTGCAAGGACTGGAGAATAAAATGACAAGCGCTACATTAAAAAACTTTTCAAATCTAAGCCTAAAGCAAAATGGATATGTAAGACTTGCCGGCTTATTACTGATGAGCTCCTTAGTGCTGTCTTCATGCGACCTCGTCCAAACAACTTCAACATCTTCTGAAGGTGGATCAAATTCCTCGAACTCTACACCTTCCAGCGACTTCGAAGTTACTCGTGGTGACAACCCAACAAATCCAAACGATCAAGTTCCAGTGCAACTGCCAAACCCAACTGCAACAGACCCGAATGCTATTATTCAAGAGAACTTTATTCTTCAAAGTGGAGCCCCTTACACTGGGGCGATATTATTAGATATCGAAACAGTCACCTTGAATCGCAATCTTATGAAAGTCGGATTTGATTCTCAATGTGCTGATGGCCAGTGGCAACCCTGGAGTCAATACACACAAATTGCTTTAATGCCCAGTGATACAAATAAAACTGTCAATGTGTCCGTTCAATACCAAGACTGGGATCTAAATATTTCACCATGCTATAATAAACAAATTGTACAAGACAGTTCAGGACCTGAAATTTTATTCCAACTGTATCCCTCTGCTGAAATCGAAGAAGGGTCTGGGGCAGGAATTAAGTTTTTTATCAGTGATAACTTAACATCCGTTCGCACAGCTTCTTGCACTTTAAACGGAGTAACAAAAAACTGTTTCGCCGGAAGCAACGAGGTCAACATCCCTTCTTTAAGTCTTGGTGAGTACTCTTTCACCGTGCAGGCCGCTGATATAATTGGAAACACGACCAGCAAAAGCATTAACTGGAAAGTTGTTTCTACAACCAAAAAAATGACTCAAAATATTCTTGTCGATAATTACAAAAAAATCGATGTGCTTTTCGTGATCGATAATTCAGGCTCGATGGCCTACGAACAAAAAAGCATGGCCAGCCGTACTGCAAATTTTATCTCTGTTCTTAAAGGTCTGGATTGGCAAATCGGAATCACAACCACTGACCCCCGCGATATCACTTTGGGTGATGGCCGATTAATTCCATTATCTGGTCTAAAAAACAGATACATCATCGATTCAACATGGTCAGACACCAGCGCCCAATCAACCCTAGGAAGCACCCTTCAGCGTAGCGAAACGGGCTCAGGCTCTGAGCAAGGAATTCGTGCTGTCTACAGATCCATCGAAAGATATATAGCCAACGAAGCAAATCAAAGAGACCTTATCCGTGATCAGTCCCAATTGGCTGTTGTCCTCATTTCTGACGAAGACGAATCTGCTAATTCAACAAAAAACAATCCCCAAGACCTTCTTAAATTTATCGATACAACATTCAAAGGACAAAAAAGATTTAACTTTCACTCGATCATTACACGCCCTGGTGACAAAGCCTGCCTTTCGACCTACGGGGCCACCTACGGCGAACGCTACCAAATCATGAGTCAACTCACAGGTGGAATTATCGGTGATGTTTGCGCTTCTGACTACGCAGCCCAGGCCAAAGGAATCGCCCAAGAGATTCGAAATTTACTAAAAACACTGACTTTAGCCTGCGCCCCACTTAGCAACCAACCCATCACGGTCACAAAAAATGGAGCCGTCATTTCCAATCCATTTACTGTTGAAGGTGTAAATATTAAATTCGACACAGAATTGGAGCCCGGCGAATATTCAGTCAAATACAGTTGCCTTAATCAATGATGAGCAGATCGAATTATGATTTCAAAACAGGCGCCTGCAGCTTCACGGTCAACAATTTTAATGTCACCACCCATCAGCTGCAGGTACTGACGAACAATAGGTAAACCAAGCCCAGTTCCTTTCTCGCCCATTGTCCCATCATTTGTTGTTGAAGCATTTAGTTCAAAAATTTTACCACGCAGCTCATGCGGTACACCAACCCCCTGGTCTTCAACAAAAAATTTCACCATACTATTTTCAAGCTGCGAAGAAATTTTAATTTTACCACCAGGAAATGAAAACTTAATGGCATTCGAAATTAAATTTGCAAAAATTTGATTCTTAAGCCAGGACTCGTTTCCCAAAACAACAATCCCTTTTTCAATATTCACTTCTAAGTTTATATTTTTAGCATTTAGTCTTTCACTGTAGGTTTCAGTAATATACTCCATCACCATATCCATACTGACTTCTTTAACATCGATTGTCTGTTTACCCATACGCGCAGCATGCAAAGTTTTAATCTCTTGCAAAATCTGGCTAATGTTGGTGATCGATTTTTCAATTTTTAAGCTTTTCTTTATGATCTCTTCTGTCGGATTAGAAACACTAGTTATCAAGGATTTTGCGTTGTAAAACAAAACCTGCAATGGTGTTGAAATATCATGGACAAGCACACTTAAAATTGTTCGATTTTCCGTGGACAAAGTTTCAAGCTCGCTATTTTTTTCTTTAAGACTTAAAAATGCAATTTCAAGCTGCTCGTTGGATTCAAGCAACTGCCTCGTTTGCTTAATAACTTCATTTTCAAGACTCAAAGTGTAGTCCAAAGATATTTTGTTCAGGATAAATGCAGGAATATAAACTGCGTAACAAAAGTAAAAAACCAGGGCGATTGAAAAACCAAGAACTGCCATGTTTTCGTTGGGTCTTAAAATTGCAAAATCTAAAAAATGCAATCCATTCAAAAACAACAAAACCCGAAAACCATTGGAAATCACATCTTTTTTTGTTTTTTTAATATCTAATAACCATCCCATTTTTCTTAAAGTTTAATTCTGGTTCCCGTTTTGTCGAAGCCCATGTACTCGTTAATCATTTCATTTATTTCTTTTCCAGACCATTTGTAGTTAAAAACAATCACGTCTAAAACTCGGTCAAAAACCTGACGAAATTCTATCTCATCCATTTCTTCAAAGTTCATGCTAATTGCTTCAGGGTATTTGATGCCTGCTTCGTTTACTCTTTCTTCGTAAAATCCTGCTTGAATAAGCAAATGTTTTCTAAGCATTTTTTCACTGGTGAACTGGTTCTGGTTTTCAAAAACCGCTTGTATCAACGCCATGAACCGTTTGTGCATCTTCGGATTTCTCACCTCTCTGATATCTACAACATATACCTTTCCGATTTTCAGTTTAGACTTTTCATCTGCATCTGAAGAATAGGCTGGCATTAAACCGTTTCTCGTATTGACTAAGTAAATTTCCATTATTCAAAGTTTAAATATCGTTTCGGCAAATCGTATTTTTCCATTCTCGGTTCCTTATTGTAGGATTTGTACATTTCAATTATTTCTTGTTCTGGCAAAACCTCTATTTCAGAATAGCCGTCTGGATAATCTTTGATCCAAGTCACTTCCATATTTTGAATGTTTCTTGAAATCCCAAAAAACTCTAGCTGCTCTGGTGTTGCTGTTACAATTGCTTTCACAACAAATGATCTTTTTTTGTTTGGATTCCTCCCCTATAAAAATGCAGCACATAAACTCCTGTCATCAAATATACTTTTTTTTCAATCCCTCTCATTCGGTAGTGAATTGAATTATCAACTCCAAGCATACCTAATCCTTCTTGAAAGCCTCCGCACTCAATCCACTCTTTTTTTCTGATCAGCATTAATCCTCCCGAAATAGGGGTTGCATTTGTTATGTCAACGCAGTCGGTTCCATTTTCTTCTTGAAGCCTTTTTCCTGTCTCCCAATGGAAGTACATAACCTCTTCATTCCACATTCCTTCTACACACTGGTACTTTGTCCCTACTCTATTTGTTACACAAGTGAATAAAGGTACTTCTGGGTAGGTTTCTACTATTTCTTGAAGTTGATGCCCAAAGTTATGAGTCGTAAACATTGAGTCTCCATCTGTAAAACAGGCATAGTCATCTTCGTTCGGAAGAAGGCTCATCATTTCGTTGTAGCACCTGCCTAAGTCTTTTTCTGTGGAGTATGGAGTAAAAAAATAAATCATTGTTATAGTGTTTTAGACAAAATTACAGCTAAGGAAACCACACCAAAAACTATAGCTATGTAATATAGTAAGACGAGAATAGCGACCACTTCTGTTATTGTTTCTTTATGTTTACTTTCTTGATGTTTTTCATAAGCCCACATGCCAAAAGCGACCCCGATAATAGTAGGAACCATTACCTTTGTTTTTCTAATTAATTTTATAATCTTTTTTTTCATGGGTTAAATTCTACTTCTACGTTCCTCCATTCTATTGCACCAGTATTCATGTTCCTAAATGCCTGTTGCAATACAAATTCTCTTCCTTCATTGTTTGTAAAAACATCGTGTCTTGGCTTAAATTTGTCAATGTTTTCCTGCATGAAATAATGGTGAGGCTCTATCCATCTAAGTCTCATTGTTGGTTCAAATAATTCTCCTTTATATTCAGGTGGTACGTAGGTCATTTTATTTTTTCTTTTTGTTCAACTGTCGATTGTATTTTCTCTCCATTATTAAATAAGACCTGCCTTTTACATCGTTTATGTCAATGTTTTTTGGATTGAAAACAACTATCTGTAAATCTCCCTTCCATTTGTTATTGTAGTGGTCT
>DGYJ01000029.1:2678-3888 GCA_002396665.1 Bdellovibrionaceae bacterium UBA5009 | reverse complement strand
ACGTAGTGGTCTGCGACTCTTATTTTAACTTTAGTTTTTCCGAAAGAAACTACATAGTATCTGCTACCGGACTCAGACTTGTTCAACGCCTCAATCTCAGCCAATAATTTATAGTTTTGCTTCGTGATCAAGGCAAATACGGTTGTTTATTTGTCAAACATACTACATCTTTTGGGATTCCTAACTTTGGATTGACATTATTTTCTGGGTGAATTAAAAAATCTACTGTCCTGCCCCATTTTCCTGAAACAACATCATGCACTACCCATTTACCATTTACGTGTGACTTGCTGTCGCAGTGAAAAGTAATAGAGTCCCCAAATGAAAAAGGTTCTCCTCCAAATTCTTTTAGCATTGATTTAGGAAGAGCGCACCATTGAAGTTCTTTTTTTCTGAGTTTTTCCATATCGATGAAACTCCCATCTGCCGTTGTGTAAATGTTGCTTGAAGAATCAATATTTCCTAAACTATCTCTTCTGGCGCACTGTTCATAACTTGGATAGTATGTTGATGCCCTGTCCATAGGTATTGAGTCGTAACAAAATTCTAGTTTGCTCCAATCGATAATTGGATCTGGCGTACAGTCAATTGATTTGTTTGGTTCTTCAATGTACTTTGAAAATCCTAACATTCCGGTAATTGCGCTAAACAAAATTAGTTCCCTCATTTTTTCTTTTTTGGTTTTCTTTTATTTCCTAAATTACCATTATTTTCTCTGTGAGATGTATCCATTGACAAAGAGTATTCAAGTCCTTTCCTTTTGATGTATCCTAAGAATTTTTTTTCAGCAACAACCTGAAAAGGGTATTTGGTGTCCCTGTACTCTATGTATTTTTTTTCGTAGCTGACTACTGTTGAATGATCCCTTCCTAATAACTTTCCTATGTGTTGTAAAGTGAAGTATGTGTTAGCATAAAGGTAAACCGAGTATAGCCTTCTTGCCATTACAAGTTCTCTGGTTTTAACCTTTGTTTTAACGTCCTGTTCTGAGCAGTCCAGAGCAAAGCAACACGCTTCCATTACAATATCAATTGGTGCGGATAATTTATTACCCAGTATTTCAAAGCTGTTTTCATCATTTGATTTATCAGTCTTTCTTCTGGAATAGTTCTTCCAATTTGAAATTGCTCCATTCAAATATATTTCGCTCTTTTCTTCTTTCGTGAAACTCATTCTGCTACCAGTTTTTGAAAGGGTTCATAAATAAAGT
>DGYJ01000029.1:0-2535 GCA_002396665.1 Bdellovibrionaceae bacterium UBA5009 | reverse complement strand
AGTCGTTTCTTTGCTCTCTTATTTTTTGTTTGAAAACACTTATAGCTTCGTGTAATAGAGGGTCTTTTGCTTCAACAAAATTTATAAAACAACCTCTTAGATAAAGAACGCTACTGTGATCCTTGTACCCAAACTCCCTCCCTACTTTTGTAAGTGGCATATATTTTCTTGGCGTGTTGGAAAGGTAGTAAATAATTGCCAATTGCCGAGCCATTGCTTTTTTTCTGAATCCTCCTCTTCTGGTTATTTCATCGAACTGATCCCTTCTTATTCCTGAAGCTATACAAGCGCATTGAATGATAACTTCCTTTGGTGGAATTTTCGGAATGTACTCTAAAACTTCTGTATCCTGTATCTTTTTTCTATTTCTTGACATAATCGATTACCTTGTCTAAAAGTACTTGTACTGATTCAAATTTTTTCTGATTCGCTTTTGATTTGAAAGAAAATTTAGTTTTGATTTCTTCGATTGAACTGATCAGGGAATCCATTTTGGCTTTGTCGCCCATTTTGGCTTCTGCTTCAATTCTGGCTTCCTCTTCATCCTTTGCTTTTTGTTCCGCTACTTTTTTGTCGTTGAGTTCTTTTTCAAGTTTCAATCTTTCATCTTTTTCCTTTTTCAGTTTTTCGTCAGCGATTCTTTTTGCTTTGGCGATTTCTTCATTCTTTTTTTTGTTGGCTTCAGCCAGTTGTTTTTCCTTTTCCTCGTTTTCCTTTTTTAACTTTTCGTTTTCGATTCTGGCTTGCTCATCCTTAACTTCCTGATCTTTTTCCCATCCTTGTTTAAGTCCTGTTACTTTTTTAAGTTCTGATTGGAATTTTTCTTTGTCCCAGCATAAAACATCTGTGTGATGAATGTCAATGTAACCAAAGTCGTTTTTAAAGATGAATCCTTCTCCGTTGAATTTTAATCCGATTTCAAAAAGTTTGTTCTGACGTTCCTCACGCTCTTTCTTTTCTTCTTCCGCTTTGGATTCTGCTTCTTTTCTGGCTTTGTAGTTCGCTTCTACTCCAATTAAATACGTTTTCCACATAGCGTCTCCCATTGCTCTTATTTCAGGAATGGTATCTGCATCAATGTCAAACTTTTTTAGAACTTCTTTTCGCTCTGCCATCATGGAGTTAATGCGCTCCATTTCTAATCTTTGCTTGGTTGTTTCGATTTCCAGAAGTTTTGCTTCTCGTTCTTCAATTTGTTTTACCGTGTCATTTCTTTTTTTGTCAACAACACGGCCTCCCTCTAACCAGTATTCCTTTTGTCCTTTGAAAACACTGACCGCTTGATTTCTTACTTTGACGTGTTTTTTTCTGAGAGCAACCGCTCTTTCAGCAATTTCATCTGAATATTCTGCCGTTGTGATTTCTAAGTACTCCTTTTCAAAGTAGGTGATAATGCTTTCAATTGGAACTCTTTTTTCTTCTACGTTTTCAATGTTGAAGTCTTTTGGATCTACCAGTACTTCTACTTCTTTTAATTCTGGTTTAATTGTGTCTGGAACGTTTATTGATTCCAAGTTTACGTTACCATTTTTGATTATCGTTGCTTTTTCTGCTTTCATTTTACACTAAATTTTGCAATAATTTCTCTACTCTTTCGTCCACGTTATACTTTGTTTTTATCGCCTCAATGGTAACTGCTTTGTGCCGGATTCCTTCACAAACGTTTTTGAATTTTGGGTGTTCTTCGTTTAAAATTTCAGCCTCTTTTCTTGATGCAAATTCTCTTACTCTTATAGCATCTATCCAAACATCTTCAATAGAAGATAAAGGAGCGTCTTGATCAACTACTTTTTCAATGTAAAGGGTTATTGTTTTGCCTACCCAGTCTAAAACTTTTGGGGATTGCAAGACTCTTTGAATTGTTTTTTGGTTGATGACGTTTAACCAAAGTGGTTTTTGGTCTTTGAAATAAAGGACTGTTGCTTCCTGCGAAGTTCCGTCTCCTCTTGTCTCCAATTTTCTGGTTACGTCAATTATCTCTACTTCAAGCTCTTTAACTCCCATGTCAATTAGGGTGTGCGCCCCGATGAATTTAGGATTTTGAAGTGTTCTCCAGTGTGGGTTTGATTCCAGATTTGGGTCTGCTGGATTTGTTTTAACTTCTGGGTCTTTGGTTATTATACCCTCCTTTTTATTGTAATTCATCCTCTTTCTTTTTTTTGACATTTTTCTTCTTATTTAATCTGGGAAATATTTGCAAGAGACTCTCCATTTGAAACGAAAACTTTATCGAATTTTGTGTCTATTTTTTCAAGTAGCGAATCTACATCTATTTTGTATTGATCCAGACAGGTTATCACTAAGTTTTTTTTGTTCGTTTTTGAAAAATTGTTGTCACAAGTCAATGCGTAATTCAGTAAGTCAATGTCTAATTCCCCTGTTCTAAACTCTCCCTGATATTTATGGCTCTTATTTGTTTCGTTTTCGTTATTAACCAAATTTAATTTCTTTTCGTTTGGCATGAAGCCGTTACCATGTCTTGTTAGATAACTTCGGGTAACGTAATAAATTTCAGATTCTGGTCTTAGTTGCAGG
>DGYJ01000033.1:26753-26969 GCA_002396665.1 Bdellovibrionaceae bacterium UBA5009 | reverse complement strand
ATTTTTCGTTCTGGCCTATTCTGTACGGCAGGGTTTTTCGTACAGAAAACAGGTCATCGAAGGAATTGTCAGTGAAATTGTACTTCGAAAAACAAACGTAACACTGATTGCCAGTAAAGAAAAAGTTTTAGAACAAACGGCCATGGCCCAGCATGCGAATCGTTTATCAGCACTTGGTGAAATGGCTGCTGGTATCGCCCATGAGATCAATAACCC
>DGYJ01000033.1:25548-26467 GCA_002396665.1 Bdellovibrionaceae bacterium UBA5009 | reverse complement strand
ACAGGATTCCATTGGTCGTATAGCAAAGATTATCAAAGGTTTAAGAATTCTAACACGCCCTTCCGATCGTGAAGATTTTGAAAAATATAATCTTGGTGAAATTATTCGGGACACCATCAGTTTTTGCGAAGAAAAGTTTAAAATTAGTGGCGTTCAGTTTGTGACCGAGGGGGATTTGGATCTTCAGATTGATTGTCGCCCAGTGCAAATTTCACAGATTGTGATTAATTTATTCAATAATGCCTACGACGCCATGGAGGAGGCGAATTTAGATCCTCGCTTTATTCGTCTTACTTGCCACGTTGAACAAGATCATGTTTTTTTAACGGTTTCAAACCCAGGTCGTCAGATTGAGGCCCGCATTCAAGAGAAGCTTTTTCAACCCTTTTTTACAACTAAAGAAGTGGGTAAGGGTACTGGCCTTGGATTAAGTATTTCAAAAAGTATGGCCAAGCAACACAACGGGGATTTGAACTACAAATGGGATAGCCAGCGCAACGAAAACCAGTTCGTACTTCAGATACCTTTATTGCCGAAATGATTTTGGTGGACGTGACAGGAGTTGAACCTGCGACCCTCAACATGCCATGCTGATGCTCTCCCAACTGAGCTACACGCCCCCGTGTATTAGATGAATTATCGAATATCGCGAATTGGACGCCTTGTCTAGTGTGTTTTAGGTTGAATTTTGAAAAAAATCCTACTTAAATCAATGCTTTAAAGGAGTCCTTGATGATGAATATTCAAAAATTATCAGCATTTGTATTTTGCGCAGCTATTTTGTCATTTCCCCTGGCTCAATCTAAAGAGCTGACGAATCGTTTAGGGATTGGGATTAAAAACAATACCAGTGAAGATTTGCCGTCTTTAGCAACAGTCTATTATCCAAATCAAGAGATTGCCGTCACTGGTGGGCTTG
>DGYJ01000033.1:8986-25437 GCA_002396665.1 Bdellovibrionaceae bacterium UBA5009 | reverse complement strand
TGTCACTGGTGGGCTTGGCATTGACACTCAAAAAAACTATTCAAAGTTCACATTCAACGCCGGACTTAGAAAAATTCTATTTCGAGAAAATCAAATGAATTTTTATTATGGCGGTCAAGCCGGGCTTGTGAATTATGAAACTCCTACAGAAAAGCAAAGTGGTAAAGAGCTCAGCGCGCTTTATGGGGCAGAGTTTTTTCTTCCTGGTCTAGATTCATTGGCCTTCACTTTTGAAGGTGGTGTGATGATGGCTTCCCTTAAAGAAGTGCGTTTTAAAACTTTTGCTGATCATCCGTTTCGAGCAGGAATTATTTTTTATTTCTAATATTTTACATCAAAGGATTCGATATGAAAAAAGTGATTTTAACTAAAAATGCGCCGGACCCAGTGGGGCCCTATTCCCAAGCAATACAGGCGGGACCTTTTCTTTTTTGTTCAGGTCAAATCGCCATTGATCCTGCGACAAATCAAGTTTTGCAAGTGGATGTGAAAACACAAGCAGAGCAAGTGATGAAAAATATTGAAGCCGTTCTAACGGCCGCAGGTTTGACATTTGAGCATGTCGTTAAAACAGGAATTTTTTTAACCAATATGGCTGATTTTGCAATTGTAAATGAAGTCTATGGTCGTTACTTCAAAACGCAGCCCCCAGCGCGCTCGACCGTTGCTGTTGCTGGTTTGCCAAAGGGTGTTCAGGTTGAGGTCGAGGTCACAGCTTATAAACCATCGTGATATTTAACTATTCTGTCATTGCTTTTCGAATATTAAAAACCAGGGTCTTTTGGCTTCTGGTTTTTTCTGTTTTGATTGGGATTTATTTGTTTTTTATCGAGTATAAAAATATTCAGTCAGAAACCATGTTGTCTTGGCAGCAAACTTTCAATGCGGACTGTGGTGTTGTGCTCACTGGTGGTCCTGGTCGTATTCGCGAAGGATTCGCATTGCTGCAAAATCATCAAATCAAAAAGCTTATCATTTCAGGTGTGAATGAGCGTTCTCAATTGAAAGACATATATCCCAATTGGTTTGCAAAAGAGGGATGGAATGAAAACGATGTCATTCTTGAAAAAAAATCAGGAACGACTTTTGGAAACGCACAGCAAAGCCTTGCCTTGGTCGAGGCCTTGCGCTGTCGTGATATTATTTTAATTACATCCCGTGTTCATATGTACCGTGCGTATAAAACCTTTAGGGTCAGTTATCCGAAAGAAATCGAGATCTATAAGCAATCAGTTCAGCAAGGGGGAAGTGATTCCAACTGGGCAGAGCTTCTAAGTGAAATTTTAAAAATTCTCTTCTATTCTTTGTGGGCTTACTAAGTTTAAATTTTGTTTGCTGGTCTGGTGCTTAATCAGGCCCTTTGTCTATTTGAGTTCTGACTTGATGATCCGATAAAAAGAACATGAATTATCTTCTGTCCCAGATTGATGGTATGGGTCGTTTTGTGACCAAACAATTAGAATACACCTTTCATGTATTGATGATGGTGTATCTTTCATTTCGTGCAACAATTTTAGATCAAGCTCAAGGTTTACGAACGATTGTTTCTGTGATTTCAGCACAGATTTATTTCACAGGATTTCAAGCGCTTCCGCTGATCACAACACTTGCGCTGACAACTGGTGGAATCCTCATTTTGCAAGGGATGGGAAATTTAACTCTTCTGGGTGGAACAGGAATGATTGGTAATTTTCTTGTTGTTGTTCTTGTTCGCGAAGTGGCGCCACTTTTGACAGCATTAGTTGTGATCGCAAGATCAGGAACTGCCGTTGCCAGTGAAGTCGGGAATATGCGTGCGAATCGTGAAATTGATGCACTTGAAAGTATGGGTATTAATCCACTTAGTTTTATAGTCTTTCCACGTGTCCTTGGCGGTGTCATCAGCGTGATGTGTTTGGCATTTTATTTTATTGTGATTAGTTTAATCGGTGGATTTTTGATCACGCGATTTTTGCATTCTATGCCTTTGAATTTTTACACAGAGTCTTTGCTGAATGCCTTTGCAAAAGAAGATGTCTTGATTTTCATTCTTAAAAACAGCTTTAGCGGAATGATTATTTTTGTCGTTTGTTGCTATCAAGGCTTATCGGTTAAAAAAAGTCCTCACGAAGTACCGCAGGCGACAACTCAGGCCGTGGTGAACAGCATTATATTTGTAACAATGTTTAATTTGGCAGTAACTGCATTGGTTTATATCGGAAAGTTAAAAGAAATTGGGGTGATTTAAATGGGACAGATTATTCATCAAGTTCAAATCGAATCATTAAAATTTGAAGGGCTTACTTTTCAACATGAAGGCCATGATGCTACTTTTAACCACGTTGATTTTGAATTCCCCACAAATCAAATTCTTTGGCTGAATTCGACCGAAGGGGCTGGTAAGTCGACCTTGCTGCAAATTCTTGCAGGTCTTGTTGTTCCAAAATCTGGTAAATATTTAATTAATGATGTGAATGTGACTGAAATGTCCTTCGAAGAGTTTTTACCCTTTCGTTTAGCCATTGGATTTTCTTTCGACTATGGCGGATTGATTAGCAATAGAACATTATTCGATAACCTAATGCTTCCTTTGGTTTATCATAAACTGTTGTCGCCAGAGGACAGTAAAGAACAAGTGATGTCTTTGTTTGAAAGATTTGATTTCGTAAAGTTTAAAGACGAGCGTCCAGCCCATGTGCCGGGTCGACTTCGTAAGTTAGCTTGTTTGTTGCGGGCCTTCGTCTTGCAACCGCAAATGGTACTTTTAGATGATCCATCCGTAGGCTTAGGGCAAGAGACCATGTACGAGTTCGCAGATTTCTTAAATGAAAAAATGAAATTTGGAAATTTAAAACACTTGGTGATTAGTTCCTACGATGAAAAGTTTATGAATTTATTCGACGGTACAGTTTTGCATATTGAAGAGGGTCAGATTTATAAAAACACCGAGCCTCAAGAGAAAAAGGTGGCCCACTTATGATGCATATCAAGTTTAATAAATTTGAAAGAGTCGCAGGGTTCTTTGTCTTAACGGCCATTGTTGGCACTGGACTTTTCGGATTAAGTGTCGCGATCAAGCAAGGTTGGTTTGAAGAAAAAATCACTTATTCAACGACATTTGAAAATGCAGATGGCATTCATCCTGGCACTCTAGTTCAGATGGCGGGTCTTCGGGCTGGATCAGTTGAAGATGTTGAACTTCAAAGTGATAATAAAATTCGAGTGCAATTTTTTATTCTTGGGAAATTTCAAAATAAAGTAAAGCAAGACAGCTCGGCCCAGCTGATCAGGCCATTTATTATTGGTGAGCGAGTCCTTGAAGTCAGTGTTGGTCAAGAGGGCGAGATGTTAGCAGAAAATGCAGTTGTCCCTTCTGAAGAGACAACGGATTTGATGACTTTGATGAGTGGAAAAAAATTAAGCCAGTCATTAAAACAAATTGGTGGAATGCTTTCCAGCGTTCAGCGACTGGCCGAGTCCTTTTTACAAGAAGATCGAACAGACTCGATGATTCGAATATTTGACCAATTGGATCCATTTCTTGGCAATATGAATACAATGTCCAAAGAAGTCATTAAGCTCAGTCGTCAGGCCACTGGCGATGAGAATATGAAAAAATTAATGATCAATGCAGCCTTGTTAACAAAAGAGTTGAATAAAATTATTCCAGAAATGAACAATAGTAATCCTCAAGCTGGTCAGCAGCTGGCCCAGATGATGAACAATATGGCTGAATTGACTGAAAGCATGAAAGCCATGAGCCTCGTGTTTAAAGATCTGGGTCCGGAGCTTCCGGGTACGGCTCGACGCGCCATGGAGGCCTTGAATGAGGCCACAGTCTTGATGAAGGCCCTTCAAAAAAGTTTCCTACTTCGTGGTAATGTCGAAGATGTGCGCGAAGAAGAAGCAAAACGTCGTCTGCCAGCTAGTGATTCAAAAGAAAATAAAACCCCATAGTTCTAGATTTTTACAGGGTCATCCATTAAGATTTCAGGATGACCTTTTATTTTTTTAAAAGATTCATTTTTTCTGAGCGCGCAGGTTCTTTGATTCGAAGAATTTCCTGGCTATCGTTGATTGCAATTTCTGTCAGTGTGAGTGCTTTTTTGATCGTCCTATTTGTTATGAATGGGATGAATGAAAGTATTCAAAAAAGAATCATGTCCCTTGAGCCCCATCTTGTGATTCAAAAGAAAGAGTCCACTCGAAGTTTTGATCTTGAAAATGAACCCATTTTTAAAAAAATTAAAGATTTAGAAACGCCTCAGTTTGCAGAGTTTGAAAATCAGGATGTGATCCTTGGGACCATCGATGGACAGTTTCGTGGTGGAATCGCAAGGGGAATAACAAGGGATCGGTTCGAGTCATTGATTGATCAACTTGGAAATCTGGACGTTGAAAACAAAAACCGAGTTGAAGATATTATTTCCTGGAGTAAGGATGAAATCCCTGGTCCAGGCGAGGTCGTTGTTGGAATTGATTTAGCCCGAAGTTTAAATTTATTTGAAGGTGATTACTTAACAGTTGTCCCGCCGGAAGGATTGCTTCTTCCACCAGGCGAGGCCCCGCCATTTGAAAAAGTACAAGTTCGAAAAATTATATCGACCAACTTAGCAGACCTGGATGCCCAGTATATTTTTTATCAGCGTGGTCTTAGTTTAAAAAAATTTTCAAATACTGCCAGTCGCCAATCTGGTGTTGAAGTTTGGTTATCGTCTGGAAAAAATGCTGAGTGGCTAAAATCAAAAATATTAGATGATAAGTACAGTATTGAAACTTGGGTTGAAAGAAATTCAGCACTATTCTATGCTCTTCGTCTTGAAAAAATGATGATTGGTATTTTCTTAGGACTTGCTGGTTTGATTGCCAGCACTTCTATACTAACGGTTTTGGCCTTATTGATGTCGCAAAAGCGAAGGGATATTGCTTTGCTGCGAACCCTTGGGCTGTCAGGGCAAAGAACGATGAAGTTGTTTGTTATGTTGGGAGTTATGCTTTCTTTTAGCGGAGTGGGTGTGGGTTTGTTGATAGGAACTGGACTTGGATATTATATCCAAGAAAACCCAATCAATATTCTTCCGCAAATATATTATGACTCGCAAATCCCAGCCAGGGTCGATTGGCTTTTAATCCTGGGTGTTCTGCTTGTGAGTTCTGTGGTCAGTTTTTTAGGATCTTGGTGGCCCGCCAAGGAAGCCTTAAGTATCGAGCCAGCTCAGTCATTGCGGATAAAAAACTAAACCGAAACCTGGTAGTCCCTGAGGGCTTGGGTCAAAGATGTTTTTAAATCTGTCGATGCTGATCTTTGGCCAATAATTAAAGCGCAAGGGACTCCGTATTCACCCGCTGCAAATTTTTTCGTCGTTGTCCCAGGAATGACAACACAATTTGCTGGAACAAATCCTTTGTATTCTTTCACTTGTTCGCCTGTTACATCTAAAATCTTTGTGCTTGCAGTTAAAGTTACGCCAGCGCCTAGGACAGCGCCGCTAGCAACATGGACGCCCTCGACGACGATACAGCGTGAACCAACAAAAACATTGTCTTCAATGATGACAGGCTTTGCTTGCACAGGCTCAAGAACTCCGCCGATGCCAACGCCACCAGATAAGTGAACGTTTTTTCCAATCTGTGCGCAGGACCCCACTGTGGCCCAAGTGTCCACCATTGTTCCAGAATCCACATAGGCCCCGATATTCACATAACTTGGCATCAGAATCGCGCCACTGGCAACAAAGGCCCCTTGGCGGACAAAGGCGGGTGGAACGACGCGAACGCCTTCGCGACCTGTCCATTGTTTTGTGGGGATTTTATCCCAAAATACAAAATCCCCTGCGTGCATCAAGGTCATTTTTTGAATTCGAAAATGGATTAAAATCGCTTTTTTAAGCCAGTCATTCAAAACCCATTCTGAAGATGTTTTTTCGCAGACGCGAAGTTTGCCAAGATCTAGCTGATGTATAACTTCTGCGACCAACTGTTGATCTTCGTGGCTAAAATCATCCACAGTTCTTCCATTTGAAAGATCATAATCGAGCTGGTTGATTTTATTTTTTAAAGTTTCAGTTGGATGCATATTTTTTCTCGCAGACTTTGAGCATTTCCAAAAGTGCTGGAACATGCATTTTAACCACTTCATCCAATGGCATTTCTTCTTGGATTTCGTAGGTGATGGTAGGGATCTTTTTTTCGTGACCAGAATAAGTTCCTAAGGATCCCGGTGTCGGGTAGCCAATGTCTGGATCAATGCGATAGCCTGTCATGCGGTGAAGGACTTCGGCCTCTTCCTCGCAGGCGCCATTGATGTTGATCATGGGTTTCCAAGAATGCAAAGAGACAATAAATTTTGGTTTTCGCTTTTCAAGAAATTCGACAAGGCCTTTGTTTTCAGGCTCGCTCATGGGGCTTGGGCCAGGATTGTAGCGCTCGGTTTTGGCTTCGGGACTCCAGTCCTTGGTTGGTAAATTTCGATTTAAATCCACTTTGCGAAAATTCATGCGGGTTCCAAGTAAGACACCGTCAATATTGAACTCTGGCACAATGGTCAAATTCAACTTGTAGGGATTGTTTTTCATCAGCTCTTTAAGAAGGGCACGGGCCGCAGCCACGCCTTCGACTTCGTCGCCGTGGACTCCGCCAAGAACTAAAATTTCTGGTCCATTGTTTTCAAAACGATAAGCAAGGACGGGTAGGCCTAAGTTTGTTTGACTAAAAATTTCTGTTGTCATCATGGCGAACATATTAGCCATTTGCATTGATCTTTCAAGGTGCTTTTTAAAGAATTCAGGGTTATTTTCGCATTATGAATCAGCCATTATCAGAGTATTTAGTTTATTTAAATAACGAGCTTCATTTTGGGCCGTCGAGGCAAAAACTTTCTCAATATTGCAATGAGACTCCAACCTATGTGTATGATTTGGATTTTATAAAACAGCGTTATTTGCATTTGCAAAGTCCATGGCCATTGGCCGAAATCCATTATGCGATGAAGGCCAATGCCCACCCAGAAATTTTGCGAACCTTGCAAAAGGCCGGGGCTGGTGTGGATACAGTTTCTGGTGGTGAAATTCAAAGGGCCTTGGAAAATGGTTTTAAGCCAAATCAAGTTGTCTTTAGCGGTATTGGTAAAACAATTGCTGAGATCGACTATGCCATTGATCAAAACGTCGAACAAATTAATGTTGAAAGTTTGCCAGAACTTCAGCGCATTGCGGACCGGGCAAAGTTAAAAAATAAAAAAGCCACAGTGGCCTTTCGAGTAAACCCCAATGTGGACATTAAAACCCACCCTTACATTGCAACAGGATTGCATGAAAATAAATTCGGGTTAGAGATCAGTGCTTGGCCAGAGATCAGGGATATTTTAAAGCGCAATACAGACACTTTAAATTTTGTAGGCCTCAGTATGCATTTGGGTTCCATGATGCTTGAACTTGATGGCTTCCACGAGGCTTTAAAAAAATACAAAACCTTTTTTCAAGAGATCCGCCGCGATGGATTTGCGATCTCAAGATTTGATATTGGTGGTGGTCTGGGGATTAACTACCAAAAGCAAAATCTTTTAGAAGAGTCGGAACTTCTTGGTCAGTATGTCGAGATCGTGAAGAGTGTGACAGAGGGAATGGATATCGAGCTTCAGCTAGAGCCCGGTCGTTGGATTGTGGCCCATGGTGGAGTTTTAATTTCTGAGATTCAGTATGTAAAAGAAACTCCCTATAAAAATTTTTTGATTCTTAATACAGGAATGCATCATTTGATCCGGCCCTCTTTGTACGAGGCCTATCATGGAATTTATCCTATGGTTTATGATCAAGCTCGTAAGAATAAAAAATACGATGTGGTTGGTCCTATCTGCGAAAGTTCTGATTTTTTAGCTAAGGACAGATACTTGCAAGAAAGTCGCGCGGGCGAGTTTGTGGTCATTGCAGATGCTGGGGCCTATGGGGCTCGCATGGCCTCAGATTACAATTTACAGAAGCGACCCCTCGAGATCTGCTTCTGATTCAAAAATTTATTTCATGTTTTAATTCTTAACCAAGTCCGTGGGCCCTGGACTCATGGGCTCCACTGGAAGTCATTTCAATAAAGCGAGCTTTTTCACGAATCTCTGCAATGCTTGTGGCATTGATGTAGCTCATGCCGCTGCGAATTCCACCAGTCAATTCCAGAATGACGTGTTTGACGTGGCCTTTGACAGAGACTTGGGTTTGTTCCCCTTCTGGGGCCATTCCTTCGGGGACTCCGCCGCGCCAAGAAACCTGGGCCGATTTTGAAGCCATACCGCGATATTGTTTTTTACCATTTTTAATTTCGCCCGGTGTTTCGATGGTTCCAGAAAGCATGCTTCCAAGCATAACTGTATCAGCACCAGCAGCGAAGGCCTTGACGATATCGCCAGATGTTTTAATGCCGCCATCGGCGATGACTGGGATTCCATACTCGTGGGCTACTTCTGCGCAAAGGGCGATGGCAGAAAGTTGGGGAACTCCACATCCAGTGATGATTCGGGTCGTGCACATAGATCCTGGGCCAATACCAACTTTGATGGCATCTGCTCCTGCTTTAATAAGATCATAGGCCGCATCAGGTGTGGCCATGTTCCCAACGATAAGTTCAACATCGGGGTGGGTGTCTTTAAGATGTTGAATGGTTTCGATCATCTGAACGGAGTGGCCATGGGCGATGTCGATGGTTAAAAGATTAACCCCAGCCTTTACAAGGGCTTGGGCCCTTTGTTTAAAGTCATCGTTAACACCGACACTGGCCGCAAGAAGTTTTGCTCCGGATTCTTTGATTTTTAATGTTTCGCGGACCTGGTCTTCGATGGAAAGAAAACGGTGCAGAATTCCGATGCCGCCCATTTGGTTCATCGCGATGGCCATGTCGGCTTCGGTAACCGTGTCCATGTTTGCAGAAACGATGGGTGTTTCGATTTTAATTTTTTTAGTTAAATTCGAAGTTAATTGGGGTTCGCGACGAGATCGTACGTCTGATCTTGCGGGCACGATCAATACATCATCAAAAGTAAGACCTTTGTGGCGATTACGAATATCTTTCCAGTTAAAAAATAAGCTCATCGTTAGACTCCTTCAAGAGGGCGACAAAAATATTTGTCATAATTTGAATAAAAAGTACATGAATCATTGTTTCTAAGGCGTGATAAAGAATAGATTTTGAGGGGCTAATCCAAAACAACATTGACTGATCAAAGAGCGAACTGGCGATCATGGGCCAGACAAATAAAAACATGCTACAAAGTAAAATGATCTTAGCCTTGGATTTTGAAAACAGTGTTTTGGAGCCTTTCAGGGCATCCAATTGTCCCTGGTCATATTTTTTTGAAAGGCAGACTACCCAGGGCAGTAATTGAAACTGAAAAAACTTCCATAGCCCTGGCAGAATCAACAGCAAGGAGTACAGAACCATCTGTCCCCAGGCCCGTAGGGACTCAATGGCTAAGTATTCTGAGTTCTTTTTAAGAAAAGGGACTGGGGCTTTTTTTGATTCAAGTCTGGCAAAGGCTAAAATTCCGATCAGTTGCACAAGCCAGGGAATAAATAGTGAAAAGGTCAAAGAAAGTCCGGCGAAAATCCAAACATCACTGTCGGCTCCGTTGGGATTGCGAAGTCTGGATTCGATGGTTTCGCTTAAGACCTGGTCAATATGAGTTGAAATCAACAAAAGAAAGAAAAATGGAAGTGCCAAAAATTTTAGCAATTGAAAGTATTTTTGAAGGTAAGATATTAGAAAATTCACAAAGTATTTGAACCTTGAACGGGGAGCTCAGTCAATCGGGCAACTTGCTGAAATTGAAAAATGGGTTTGTTTGCACGTGGCGTTAATTACTATTTGGTGATCTTAACTTCGCGTGACTTTTTTTTAAGTTAATGTCAATTTTGAATCTTCGTTTTTTCCACAATGCCCCGGTGGCGAAATTGGTAGACGCACAGGACTTAAAATCCTGGGTTACGATAATATCGGGCGTGCCGGTTCAATTCCGGCCCGGGGCACCATTTGTCAAGCTGTTCGAACCTACACAAAAATAAATTTTCAAAGAATCCACCCCCACCTCGATCTTCTTCACCAAAGATCGAATAACCTTAGCAGTCATCTCGGGATTTTCTCCTTTTTCAAACCATTCTCGAAGTCGATTTAAAAACTGCTGATAATCCCGTAGCTCTGCTGGCCTTTCTACGGTCAGTTCACTCTGTTTCATTTTCTCAAATCGTGCTTCGGCATCATTCTTTAACTTTTCTATCTTCTCCATTTGCAAGTATATTGGCCTTGCACTCACACCTTTTGGAATCTCTGACAAACGCTCTACCAAGGCCTCTATCTGAGCTCCATAACCACGAGCGCTCGTCCTAATGCGATCTATTTCTAATTGTGGAGTGTTTGCCAAGAAAAGCTGATTTGCTTCTGCGATCAGCTCTCTTGCAAACTGCTCACAGAACAATACCTTTTTAACCTCGTCCAGGACCAAGGGTTCTAGCTTTTTTGCTAAAATTCGGTGGGGCTCGCAGTGAAAAATCTTTTTTGTAAGATGAGCATTTTTTTTCGTGGCCCAGCCGTGTTCATAGTAGCCAATCTTCTCTTTGCGACCATGGGCTGACTTTCCCACCAAAGCATTCCCGCATCGCTCACATTTCACCAACCCTGATAAAAGATAGGGATATCTCTTCTTTGTAAAAGGTTTTCGCGCTGATCGGTTCGCTGTTAATATTTGTTGAGCTTTTTCAAAAACACTTTTTTCAACCAAAGCTTCCCAGACAGCTATGGCTTCCTTAGTTTCTCCGTTTTGCTGATAATCCCTCACTGCAATATACGTCTTATTACGCAATATATGATGGACATTATCGACTGTGAAAAAATCAAGCCTCTGCTTCTGACCTCCACCTTCGATCTTTCGCGGAAGTCTAAAACCTTGTTCATTTAAAAACTTTGCTGTCTTTAATAACGTCTCTTGCTCAAGAAAAACCTCAAAAACTTTTTTTACAATCAAAGATCTTTCAGGATCAATCTCCAAGGTCCCAGGCTTGTCAGGGTTTAATCTATAACCCACAGGTACACTTCCGCCGTTGTAAAGACCCCGAGCAGCTCTGGCGTTCATGTTAGCAGACACTCGCTCACTGACTTGACGTCTTTCAAATTGAGCCAAATTCGCCAACGTATACAGCACCATTTCACCAGCTGCCGTAGTGGTTTCAAAATTCTCGCGCAAAGAATAAAACCCACAGCCACAGATCTTCATCAATTCCCAAATGTCTGAAAAATCTCGAATGTTTCTTGAAATACGTGACAGTTCAGACACCATGACTAGATCCACTTTTTGCTCACGAATAGACTGCAACAGCCTTTGCAGCTCAGGTCGATTGGTGTCCTTTCCAGATTTGGCTCGGTCCACAAAAACATCCACCACCTCACCGAAAGAACTTTCCATATTTTTAAGCTTAACCGTACCCCGCAGACGTTCTTCTTGATTCTTGATACTTCCCTCAGGGTTCTCAGCCTGCTCATCCGTCGAGACACGAATATAGAACCCGATTTTGTAATTTTGATTCTTATTTTCTTTTTTCATGCAACATCATCCTTTCCTGGGGAATGTGATTTATTCCTCAGATCATGAGATTCTGATGCAGTGTTGGGACTTGTCTTAGATATCGCAAGAAGTTGGCTCTTCTTGATCTCACCATAAATCACCTGGGCGAGGTCGCCAACTAGTTTCTTCCTTGCAGACTCCGATAGCGGCTCGGCATAAATCTCGGCCTGCTCCACCATCCATCTTCTACTGAACATGAGAAAATCTATTTTCATTACATCACCTCACTTATTTGCCGTCTAAAGACGGGGGTGGTGTTAGTCCCAGTGCAGAGTCTTGGGTGTTCAAAGATGTCTTTGATTTCACTGGACTTTTTCTTTTTGGGAAGAACGAACTCCAGTCTGTATATTGCCGCACATTTGCTTCTGCTTTGCCATGATCTTGCCAAATGTTTTCATGGGCTTTTCTTAGGGATTCGCCAATGTACGTACCAGCAAAAATTTTCGCTTCTGGACCATTTTTTATAAAATCATCAATCATCACATGACAAACTGGAGGCAGTTTTTCCGTCGTAACTTGATTTTCAAACACCGTATATATTTTGCGTCCAACCCATTCCGTGCGAATCAAAATCACAACCAATGAAACCTTGTTTTTGTTTTCTCCGTTGTTTCTGTAAAAGGAACCCATGCTTTGGTATCGGCTATCAGGCTTAAGATTGATTTCAACTTCGTAGGCAATATCACAGACATTCTTTTTCCCACCAAAGCTTGTGATGCCATCTGGTACATGCGAAAAGCTTGTGCCCTGAAAATAGGTGAAATTCACAGCATCGTGAAAAACCAGAGGCAAGGCATTTGCTGGAAGTGTTTGAATCTCTTGCTCTGAAAAAACTTTAAACCTCTCGTCTGTGAGATCTGGCAAACAGCTCAGCTGTAAGGCCGTGGCTAAATAATCATGGGCGGGCGCATGGACTCTGAACCTAAATTTATCAATATGATCTCGGTCAGCCAGGTAGATATCAAATCCAAGCTCTGTCACGCACAGCAGTCGATGGTTTACAATCTTGCCTTTGGGAATTTCTTCTAGGATGCCATCTAATTTTAATTTCCTGATGATCTTATAGGCCTGCCAATCCGTTTTACTCTTCATTAAAAAAGCTTGCACCAAAGACGACGGTACAACCTTCCAACGCCAAACAAATTCAATAATCTCAAATTCTAGTTTAGATAAATCTCGACCTGCTCTTAGAAACTGCAATTTCTTTTTTCTTCGCTTAGTCTTTTTCATTCTCGCTCCCCCTAAATAATTATTTTAAAAACTGCCAATGCCGCTTTTTCTTGGGAGAGCAGTAAAGCGAACACCTTGCCAAGTCAGAGATGATGTAAATATCTGAAATCATTGAAGACGAAAAAGAGTGAAAACCCCTCACTGGCCAAAAACTGGGACAGGTAGATTTTTACAATAAAGAATTTCTTGAAGTATTTTAAAAACTTAGATGGTTATTTACCCAGGTCAAAAATCGGGACAACTTTGGCTAACTACTTGGACAAGCTGGACAGCTCATTTGGACAAATTAATTTTGTCCATGATGACAGCGCCCTCACAGGGCGCCGTAGGAATATTCAGAAGTGGCTAGGTAGCAGACCAAATTTCGAAGATTTCTTTTTTCGTAGATGTTGCTGCTGTCACGAATAACTCTAAATCTATATTTGGCAGAGCTAATAGTTTCTCTTTTAATTCAGATTCCCCAGCTGCTCCTGAAGGAAAGCGACAGGTCGCGCGGGAGTCCTTCAAGATCCAAAAGAAGTCAGGCGAAAATGGTCCAAAGCTATTTGTTTCGACTTGCCAAGATATTAGCTCGTTCCAGACGACCGATGTTTGAGATCCATCTGGCGACGTGCAAATAATTTTTCCCTCTAACTCTTCGACTCTCCAAAGTTTCTCCGGATGTTTAACTTCGGATTCGCCAGCACGGACGAAATTCCAAATAAACATCGGAATGAATAAAAGGATCACCAAAATTCTTTTTAGCAGTCTGACCGTCATAGGAAATAGTTTAGACTGCGTTATAGAAGCGGTCATCAATCTAATGAATATAAGAGCGTTTTGTCCATTTTGAGCTCAATATTTTGAAACCAACGATTCTTAGCACTTACACCAGACTCAAATAGATTGATTTTTAGACCTTATCAGCCTGATGGACTAGCCACAGATCCTATTGGCTTCAAAGATCAGCGTTATATTGGATCTCAGGTCAAAATTTAATGATTGGGTTTTGGCACGAGCATCGCAGATACCTAGGTAACGTGAGGTTCAACTAAAATATATCCGTCTCGCCGACGCAAAAAGGCTGTTTAGAACTGTCAATTGTTGGCAGTGTCTATTCGTTCGACAGGAAGGTCATTATGAAAACTGTTTTTGCACTATACGTTCTCTTATTTGGTTTGGTCGCGAGCGCATCTTCGCAATCTCTCAAGCAGGACTATCGCTCACAGATCACGCGCACGGTTCAGTTAGCCCTCAATAAGGGTCAGCTCGCTGATGTCGCTTATATTAGCGGTCGCAACGGCAGCGTTTATCATGTCGAAGGCATCTCTTGTTTTGGCAATGAAAAGCTCGATGGCGTTGTCGAATGTCAGGCATCCGGTAAAGATGCACTAACTCAGTTGGTAACAAAAGAAACTCAAAGAATTATCCAAGCGAATCGTAATATCGATCTGCCCTCGACATTCTATGGTAACGGCACTGACTACGAAATTCCACATATGGATTTCTTCATTGGTAATGACAGCGGCACCGTTGAAGCTTTGCCTATCGAACTGAATTAATCCTACTATTAGGTCTAGCCCCAAATCACTAGTTTCCCTAACATTATTTGAAATGAAAGAGGCGCGAAAAGATCGTGTCTCTTTCTCTTTGCGCACATATCACTGAGTCTTTCTTAAATCCCTATCTTTTCCGGCCATTTTTAGAGGTCACTTCTGAAGTTAGCATTCTTGTGAATTTACTCGTGCTGATAGGGCCATGGCGATAAGCTGCGGCTGTGACATCATGAAGATTCATGGCCAAATCAGTAGCCGCAATTCCTCCGACGCCCAGCCAAAAGTAAAATGCCATGCGAATAGACCACTCTATAAAATCCATTAAATATCCCTTCTTCGGCTTTCGAGGATTTTGTCTCGCAGCTCCGCACATATTTGCGGATGCTTGTATCCTCGACGTCTCAGCCGATTGTATGCACTCTGGATTGTATTATGGCTGCATCCAAAGTAACTGGACAACTGCCCAAGACTCCACCCCTCGATAAAACGCTTATGAGCCAACTCTGCGATATCAAGGACTGAATTTTTCCACTGCACAGAATATTTTTTACCTACCAAAGGCCCAGAGCTGAACGTCAGATCAATTCTAGAGCCTCTTCGGTGTTCAACTAGATTGGCATCGCGGGCACCATTTTGTAAAATCATTGTTTTTTTTCAAATCCAAAAGTTTTTTAAAAGGAATTTTCAAATCATATCGCAGGCTTGCTCCATCCAGTTGCAGGTTCGAGCATACTCTTTTTACAAGCTCAATTCGCTCCTCACCCGAAGCCTTTTTCCAGGCTGATTCTGCAAGCTTACAAAGTTCGAGCAAAGATTTTGCTTTATTTTTGATTTCTTGTTCAGAGGTATCGGTCACATTTTCAATTTTGGCTTTAAGCTCTGACTGCTCAGACTTGATAGCCTCAAGACGTTTCAGATAATTGTCTTTTGATAACAGTCCATCAGAATAATCCGTGTAAAGTTCATCTTCTTTAGCCAAGACTTCTTTAAGTCTTATACTGGCTGACTCTTTCACTGTAGCTTTGCTTTCTGCTTGAACTTTTTCGACCTCTTCAAGTTTGCTGTATATAAAACCAGCCAAGGCTTCGTTTAAGTTCAGTTCTTGAATGGGCTGATGAAATAAGTCCCAAAGCTTTTGTTCTGGGATATTGACCTGGGGAATTTTATTTTCTTTATGGAACCTCTTCCCATCAGCACAGTGATAGTAGGGGTACAGAATTTCTTCTTTGGTAGTTTTATTAAACTTTGTTTTTGGGTCGTAGATGATACTACTTCCGCAGCCAGGGACCCCACAGGTCATCGTATGACTAAAAGGCCCGATAAAACGATTTGTGTGGGTTTTACCGCGCTTTAAATGGCTTTTTCTGATCCAATCCAATGGAACGAAGACCTCGTGCTTTCCTTGGTAGTATTCGCCGTCCCAAAAAAACTGACCTTCATAGAATTTATTATTTAAAATTGTTTCGACACTGCTTTTTGAAAAGCGCTTGGCTTTGTCTTCTGGCAATAGGTTTTCTTTTAGAATTTGATCCTTGATCGAATAATAAGAATATCCGTGAACGGCTCTAAGCTCAAAAACTCTTAAAACTGCTTTTTTCGTGGATTCATCAATTGCGATCTTAGCCTCTTTGCGGCCATGTTTGTTTTCTAAGCCATCGCGGATATTTTTATACCAATTCATCACCTGGTCAAATTTTTTGCGATCCTGGGATTTTGAACCCGTTTCAATCAATCGAAAGGTCTGAAGAAGTTCAAAGTTTTTACTTTTACAATAATCACGGCCAATGCGTTCTTGAGCGTCCAGTGAATACCCATCTTTTTGTTTTTCGTCAGAGATTCGGCATAAAATAATGGCCTGTAGATTTTTACTCATTTTTCACCTCTCGCTGGTTGATTTGTAAAAGTTCACGGTAGAAGTTAATGATTTCAAAAAGCTCTTGGTCTGTAAGGGGTTCAATTTGATCTGTTGATTCTTTTTGAACCTCAGCAGAATTGAACTTTTGAGGGTCGGATTTTTCATCTTTGAGGTCCACTAATAACTCCAAAATTGCTGGAGTCCAGGTGATCTTGAAATTTTAAGTTTATGTGCAAGTGCAAGTGCAAGTGCA
>DGYJ01000033.1:0-8844 GCA_002396665.1 Bdellovibrionaceae bacterium UBA5009 | reverse complement strand
GTGCAAGTGCAAGTGCAAGTGCACGTAAGAGTTTGGATCTACTTCATCTCACTATTTACTATTGCAAAAAAATATTCGATTTGTGCCAAGTGACTTAAGCGATGGAAATTGCAAACGAACTTGTGCAGAAGAAAAACTCTAAACTAAAAAATAGTCCACCTTGGTGGATAGGTGTCCATACAGGTGGACTGTGAAAACATTCTGCTCAAGATGAATAACAAAACTGACTCGCATCCACAGCACTTTGGAATTGGACTTCAAACCAAAAGGAAGTTCTTCTTGTATAGTAGGAGATCAGATCAATGACATCACTGGTTTTTAATATTTCCGCAAAACTTTTTAAATTTGTTGGTTTTTTAATCGTAACAGGAAATTTTTGTCAGTACTTTTAAATCTTCAAGAAAAAGCATTCCATAGCAAAAAGACAGGGCTTACAAGTATGCTAAAGATCAATCAACAGCTGGTACGTAAAACAAAATAACAAAGCCTGCAAGTATGGGGTTAAGATAACCCCCATATTATATAGTCAGGAAAATGCTCGAAATATTGGTGCGTTTAAAATCTTGAAATGATTTAAGTTCTGGTCAGCACCTAAGCTACAAAGTCCTCACGCCTGATAGGGGATTGAGAGGACTTTGTGGAGGTTAAGAAATTATTGAACTGATCTTAAAAATGCACAGTCAGGAATTGAAGTTAAAACAGTTTTAGCGGCATAAATTTTAGAAATTCTTTTCAGCTCTGCAGAATATCCTTGGCTGTAACAAATGAATTTTTCGTCACCATCGAGAACTTCGTTACAACCAGTTTCAAAAACTGGGAAATAGTTTGCGCGGTCACTAAACTGATCCATTCTAATTTTTGCCATTTTTTCAGTTTTAGAACCTGGATTTGCATTATGAAAAGCTTGAGATAATCCGATACTTACTTGTACAGTAGTTTCTTCATAACATTTTTTAGCAAACTCAGATATTACTTCTGCAGGAGATTTTTGCGCAGCAAAAGAATAAGACGAAGAAAGAATTGCGATTAAAAAGAATAAAGATTTCATAAAGTTCTCCTCATGGTTATTAATAATGAAATCGTTTATAGCTAAATGCAATGTCATGCAATCTGATTCGAAATTTGAATATTTTACAATTCACATTTTTATAAATAATACCACTTTCAAGGCCTTGATATTGATTTAAAATATAGGCTCGATTGCTATTCTAGGTCATCAAATGCTCTTTTTAGCTAGACTCGGACAAGCTCCTCAAAAAGCGCGGCTAGAACTTCTTTTGTCATTTTTCTTTCTGCAATAGCTATCATGGCGTCATACAGTTCCATTTGCTCATCTTGGATTTCATAACCATTAATTGCCAAAAAAGTTAAAGCCACATCCAAAGCAGCTCTTTTATTTCCATCGACAAAAGCTTGGGACTCGGCGATGTGGTAGGCGTAGGCAGCGGCCTTCAAGAACACAGTTGGGTAAAGATCTGCTCCATCAAAAGTAGATTTTGGACTTTCAACGGCGGCTTCAAGTCCAGAACGGTTTCTTATACCGTCAGCCCCTCCAAATTCATGAAGCTGGCGTCTGTGGATTTCTAGAACGACTTCAAGGGAAATATAATGAACTTCTGCAGCCATTTTACTTCGCTAGTTTTTTAAATACATTCTTTTGGGTTTTTCGAATCTTGTCGCTGGCTTCTAAAGCTAAACGATCCACTTCTTTTTGGGTCATGGGTTCAAGAACAATTTTTTTGCCTTCAATGGAAACTTTAAAAGTGCTATCGCTGTCAGCATCAATTAGGCTTAAAAGTGTCTTATCAAGGACTACAGCCTGGGTGTTGCCGACCTTAGTTAATTTTTTGGCTATCATGATGGACCTCCGATAGTTTTAAGTATACCATTGGTATACCATAAACACAAGAAATTAGTAATTTTCAAGCTGCATATGATTTAAACCATTATAAGCTAGTTTCAGCCAAAGCATTTCGAAGGTCGATTGCTAACGGGCACCAATCTTCAAGGGTTCGGGTTCTTCTCTCTCCGTGGTGGGTAACACCAAAAAAATAAACCCCAAATTATATAGTCAGGAAAACGCTCGAAATATTGGTGCACTTAAGGTCTTGAAATGATTTAAGTTATCGTCAACACCAAAACTGCAAAGCCCCCACGCTCGATAGGGGATTGCGAGGGCTTCGTGGGGGGGACGAAAAAATCACAGTGGCTGACTAATATGCGTACTGAAATTACGAGACACTTTTCACAAAAGATTTAAGGTACATGCCTTAATTTCTTTAAAGTATTCATTTGCATCATCAAGTTTTACTTTGCAAGTACCTATGCTATTTAAATTAAAATCAACCTCATTGTTTTCACCATCAATTTTTTTTGCACCTAAAAGCAGTAGGTAATTTAACAATGAGCTTGAAGAGTTTCCAAGCATAGAAAATTGAATTACTTTATTGTCAGGATCTGGATTTTCTTGCGTTATTTTAAAATTTTTACCCTCTTTCGAATAAAGTTTAAAATTAAAAAATCCAGGTATATGAGAGCAAGTTTTGGGATCTAAAAGTAAAAGTATGTTTGTGGTCGCAGGATATCCTCCAACCAATATTTGTTCGCAGCCCTCTTTAAGATAAAGACTCCACGAGGCAGAAATATCGCTACAACGACGACCTTTTTCATCAACACTCTGATAATCTTCCCACTCCTTGCATTTGAATATTTGGGCCTTCAATTTGCTAAAAATTTCTTTGAAAAACTCATTTCCAACGTCCTCAGAAACAATAGAAAAGCCATTCTCAGATAACTGATTAATCCGTGCAGCATGGGATTGGGTAGCAACAAATAGAGCCAAACTAAATATTAATAATTTCATTAAAATTCCTTTATCCATAGAAATTCAGATTGAAATATTTTCCTTGTTTCCCCAAAACAGATCAATATTTATTTTTGTTCTGTACTCGGCCTGAAAATAAGAAAATTCCTACAACAGTATATGTATTCAATGAGCTGATTTAACTAGATTATTATTATTAGCAATGTTGTTGGATTATACATCTATACTTTCAAGTCGTTTTTGCATTGAGTCGCAAAATGCTTTTAAGGTCTTTAAATTCATTGTGTACATACAGTAAATACTGTATGCTTAAGCATGACCAGAATTAAAGCTCTGTCATCAAAGCATTTGGTTTATAAGATTAACGAAAATGATCATCGGCCACCCCATGTTCATGTGGAAGGAATGGGAGCTTCTGTAAGAATTAACCTACTAACTTTAGAGTTCATGGATTCTGAAACAGATTTTTCGCAGGCCACATTGAATCGGATTTTAAAGGTAGTCCGTGAGAATAGACTTTTGTTAATAGAGAAATGGGAGGAACTTCATGGCTAAGAAAATTAAAACAGGAAACGTGAGCATTCCACTGGAAGATTTTAATGACGAAGGCATTACAGCTCATATTTCTATTCGTCTTCCGTTGAATCTTGTTAAAGATTTAAAGAAATTGGCTTTGAACGAAGAGTATGAAGGCCGCTATCAGGTTCTTGTCCGTGAGGTTTTGCAAGCTTACGCCGACAAGCACCGAGCTAAAAAGAAGGCTACAGCCTAAATCAATTCAGTTACGGCAATTGCATTTCGAAGGTCGATTGCTAACGGGCACCACTTGCAAGTTTTTATCTATCTGATTTTTCGCAAGTTGCTTCGACGTTAACTGATTCGCCAGAGATATATACACTGGCCATTCCTGTTTGGTCGCATCTTCCATAGCCGGATGAGCCATAAAAATAAGATGAGTTCGCAGCAAAAGTTCCACCGTTAGAGCATGTTCCTCTCCAGTTAAGGCTGTATCCACTCGTGTGTACGCTCAGTTGACCGTAGTAGCACTGGCCATAGGCAAAGGACATTTGTGTTACGGCAGAGGCATTGAAGCTAGAGCCATCACTGCATCTTCCTGTGGCGTAGACTGTACCGCTTCCACTGCGAAGTGAACAGCTGCCACTGTAACAGCTTCCATACAAAGAAAGCGCTGGAAGATTTGCGTAGGCCGTGCAACGGATTTGCTCGGCGAATGATGTCGAGCTTAAAAGTGCCGTGATGATTGTGAAAAAATAAAGTTTCATTCAATTCCCCCTTGTGGATAAAGTGAACCAAAAAACTAGGACCATGACTCTCATTATTAGAATCTATACTGCAAACCAAGTCCAGTATTGTTGTTGGTAAAAGTGAATCCCCCAGACCAGTTCCAATTAGGGGCAGCAAATAAAGAAAACTTTGTTTCGACACCGTGCTCGCCATCCCATTGGGGGCGCCAGATGCAATCTAGGTCTGAAAACAAAGCCGAAGTCCATTGGAATCGTTTAGCAAGATCAATCCGTAGTTTGCCATTTTGGTTTATAAAAACTTGGGACTCGACCATCATAGGAAGTAAGTAGCCTATACCTGCAATAAAGTAGCCTTTGTCTGAATAGGCGCTTCCACCGGCGACAAGGCTTGTGTAGTTACTAATCCATCGTCGATAGATAAGGTCCCCATCATTATCCCATTTCTCGTTGCTAAATGTATTTCGTGCTGGGTTTGTGCTTTCAGCGTGAAGCTCGATATCGCTCCACGTCTGTGAAACTTTGAATGAAAACTGACTTCGGTTCGAAGCTAAAAGTGCAGAGCCTGAATAGTATTTATGCTCATGAAGATGGGGGTCGTGTTTCTGATGCTGAATGATTTCGGCTGGCGGTGTAAAATTATTGTACTTTACAATCCGGGCCATGCCCGTCTTCATGTGATAGAGGTTATGACAGTGAAGCATCCATTGCCCGGGCTCATTGGCTAAGAATTCAATTGTTCTACTTCCATGGGGCGGAACATCGACGGTGTGTTTAAGTGGCGAGTAGTCTTTGTACTTATTTAAAACTCTGAAAAAATGCCCATGCAAGTGCATCGGGTGATGCATCATTGTGTTGTTTGCGAAAGTGATACGAACAAGATCGCCTTCGTTGATATAAAGATAAGTGTCCTCAAGGATGGTTTTGCCATTGATAAACCAAACATATCTTTCCATGCTGCCATCAAGTTCTAGTCGAAGTTCTGTTGTTTTTGTGTTTTGTGTGATTGTTGTAGAACTTTTTGCCTTCAAGTTCTCAACGCTTAGTTGATTTAAAACTTCTTTTTGCTCTGGTGTTGAATCCATATCATGATTCATTTTTGAATGGTCCATATCGGCAAGAGCATTTTCCCCTTTAGTATGAGCAGAGTGTTCGCTGTGATTCATTATCGAATGATCCATGGACATGTAAGGATCAGGCTTTGGTTTGTCAGCGGCAGATACTTTTTCGCCTTGCCCAATCCAAGTCGATGCATAGCCAGTCACATCTTGGGCAGTTGCACGTAATTCATAATTTTTAATTGATGGTACGGTGAAAAGAACATCGTAGGTTTCTGCCATGCCCATGAAGAGTTCCTTCGTAAGTTGGGGATCTATATCGACACCATCTGCAGAGATGACGTTCATATTGATATCGCCTAAGGAGACATAAAAATAAGTTGATGCCGCAGCATTGATGATTCGTAGGCGAATTCTTTCGCCAGGTTTAGCATCAAGAAGTTGGGAATTCTTTTTGCCATTGATTAAAAAGGCATCGTATCCAACATCGGATAAGTCCATTCCACCCATGCGATTCCATTCATTACTTAAATAACTTTTTAAACTATTGGCCTCTGAAGCCCCAAGGTAGGAACGAATTGAATTCTTTTTGTATAAATAATAATCGCCATCTTTTCTAAGATTTTTTAAAATTTGATCAGCATCTTCATCGGACCAGTCACTGATGACGACGACGGCCTCTTTATCAACTTTGTAGGTCTCTTTTTTAGGATGAATGATGATTGCTCCGTAGACTCCCTTTTGTTCTTGCAGCATGGTGTGCGAGTGATACCAAAAGGTTCCGTTCTGTCTAATTTTGAATTTAAATAATCTGGACTGACCAAAAAAAATGGGTGGAGTATTAACATAGGCAACCCCGTCTTCCAATGGGGGTAGTAAAAGTCCATGCCAGTGAATAGAGACTTCTTCGTTTGCCACTTCATTTTTTACTAAAATTTCGGCATCATCGCCCTCTGTGAATTCCAAAGTTGGGGCAGGAATTCCACCATTGACTGTCAAAGCGAAGTCGACATTTTGTAACCCGCTGAGATTCACTGTCTGATTTCTAACTGTGAGTTCGTAGTGAACAGTTTTTGCTTCTGTCTGTGAAATGAATAAAAAACTAAATGCTGCTACGAAGAAACTAAATTGAAATATTTTGTAAATATTCATAACAGTCCTTATTCGTTTGTTGAAATTAATCCATTACTTTTTAAAAATTGAAGTGCCCCAATGGGCCCGCTGACAGAAAGAGCAATCTGTAATCTTTTAAGGGGTGAGCCTTCAGATAAATCTCTATTTTTTGCATCCGAGATAAAATCGATGGCATTCGTCGAGCAATTGTTTGAAAAAAGACGATATTTTTCTTTAAGGCCAAGGCTTATGCTTTTTTGCAATCCTGAAGTGAAAGTTTTCTTCGCTTCCAGCTTATCTAGGGACATTTTGTAATAGACAGTGGGGTGTTTTAGCAATTCTACCCACTCATTCGTAGTTTCGACTGTGCTTAGTCTATTCAGTAGTAAATAGGATTCTTGATAGCTTTCGAAAAGACTGTAGTTCCTTCCAGCCGGGGGGACGCCTTCAACCGACATCGTTATTGCGGTTGTTGATTCTGTGGTTTTTTTAAAAGTGCTTTGATCATAAAGCTGAACTGGGTTTTCTTTGTTGAAATTGAATTTTAAAAAGACATGGTGGATTCCTGGTTGGAATTCTTCAAAGGCGATTTCAACATTTTCAATGGACTCTATGGGTATGTTTGCAATTCTGTAGTTTTTTAAATGCAGAACATTGGCAACAACTAGGCTGTCTTTAGAAAAGCTGATTTTATTTTCCTGAATGGCACTTAATTTTTTTACTGGACGAAATCGGCAAGAGTCTACGCATTGATCTTTAAATGGTCCAAAGTTAAAGGCTAAAGGTTCTTCGAAAGGGTCTGCAGGCATTGTTTTGCATGTGCAAGAATCTTTTAATAAGACAAGTGCCTGGGCATTTGCAAAAGAAGTAAAACCAAAGAAGAAAGATGTGTGTATTAAAAAAAAGAGAAGGAAAGTTTTCATAACACCGCCTAAGCCATAGCTTAGGCGATGATTATGTCATTGTATAGGTGTGACTAGCGTAAACGACGGCCTTGTTGTAAGCGGACCACTGTTTTTACTGGGCAGTGGTCAGAAACATTATTGTAGTAGTAGTTAATGTCCAAATAACCAGATCCATTTTGTTTTTCGTTACAAACCGCAAATACGCTTGGTGGAGCCAGTGGTTGAACGGCACCATTGTAATAAATCTGATCAAACTGCGCTTTATTTCGAGGAGAGCGGAATGTATAGGCCTCTTTGTGCGCTAAAAGTTTGAAACTAGGGTCAATCTGCTGCAAAGCGCCCTGCAACAACAGAGCATCTGGCTGGCTTTGGTGGGTGTCAGCAATTGGAAATGTATTCATATCTCCTAAGATGATAGTTGGAACGCCGGGTTGATTACGAAGATCTTGCGCAACCATTTGCATTTGTCTGACTCTTTCGCTTGAAAAGTTAGGTGCAGATTTTAAATGCAATCCGACCACGCGGAGAAGTCTTTGGCCTTGCTGATTTGCTATATCAATGCGAACTCCAGGGCGTGACCAGTCCTTATCTTCGCCAAGGACTGTTTCGATTACAGTGTTGTTGTCGTAGGGCACAGTTAAGATTTTAAACTGTGGAGCCGCACAGATAACAACATGTTGGTGATAAGGATTTAAATGCTGGTATCCAGCGCAAGTCCAATTTGCAGGTAAAATAGCTTTAAGCAAGTTTTGATCTACAAATTCTGAAAATACGACGACACCTTTTGGTTGGACGACTTTTGCGAAAAAATCTTTCATAACATCTGTGCGTCGCTGAACAAGTTTTGGATCAATTGGGGTTGGGTGATTTCCGCGGGGGTCATTCACATTGGATCCAAACCATTTCACATTAAATGCTACAATTTCGATATCTGTAGCTGCATGCGATGTTTGTGGTTGTAGGCTAGCAAGGATAGTCAGGGACAGGAGCGCTAACAAAGACTTCATAGAAGTTCCTTTCATAGTCAGCCGTTTACGGTGGCTGGTAGAGACGCCGGACCCTATTACCGGCTTATACGAACATTGTATCTGCAGACACGCAGTACAAAGCGCCCCATATTGCTATCTAGAGCAAATATTGAAGTCAATCCAATTACTGATCCTAAATAAAATAGCAGGGTGTGGTATGTAATAATTGACTCGTTTTTAAGCAGAAATCATTTAATCCACTTTGGGTGGATGTTTTTTTGTGATTTGTAGATCCCTCTTTGGCCAGAGAAGTAATAGCTCATATAGCAAGCGATAAGGGCATAGGGGGCAATGGGCCAACCAAAGAGTTCGATGGCCATCAGTGTGCAGGTGAGCGGAGTATTGGATGCGCCCGCAAACAGGGCCACAGAACCAATTGTCGAAAGCAGCAGGGTCGGCGCAGGAAGCCATGCAGAAAATGCACTGCCAAGGGTGCTGCCAATATAGACCAAGGGAACAAACTCGCCACCCTTAAATCCTGATCCAATTGTTAATGTTGTCAGGATTGATTTAAAAAAGGGCGTCCAAAATTTTTGAATTTCATTCATGGATTGCAAAATGTATTCAGTGCCCAGGCCTGAATACATTTTAAACTCGCTTATGGAAAAAACAGTCGCAAGAACAAGACCTGCAAAAAAAGCCCTCCAGGGGTCT
>DGYJ01000088.1:3053-3480 GCA_002396665.1 Bdellovibrionaceae bacterium UBA5009 | reverse complement strand
CCCAATCATTGTCTTTGAGTTTGTAGTGAATTGTCAGGTGCGGATTCACAAGAACTGTGCCTTCAATGTATGTTAAAAGACCACCATCACCATTCAATTGGATACGTCCATCAAGAACGAACTCAACACGTGTTCCATGTTGTTTTTTCCAATCCAAAGTCTCTTTATTTTTAAGAATTCCTGAATTCGTTTTAATGTCGACATCAACTTGTCCACGCACAGCTTTGCGCATGGCTTTTGTTTTACTGGTGACAAGTACACCTTTAGCATTCGTCATCTGCGCCCATGTTGTCGCTGCAGAAATACCAATCCCTTGCTGACCACGGGAACATTGACCACGACCAAATTTTGAAGAGGCCAAATACTCGCCAAAGACCTTTGCTAAATCTTCAGTTTCAATACCGGGACCGTTATCTTCGACAACTAT
>DGYJ01000088.1:898-2868 GCA_002396665.1 Bdellovibrionaceae bacterium UBA5009 | reverse complement strand
ACAACTATTTTGATTAAATCTGTGTTTTTTGTCGATCCAGTACCAACTTTGACAATTTCAACTTCAAGTTCTGGTAAAATCTCTGACGATTCACAGGCGTCTAAGGAGTTATCCACCGCCTCTTTTAAAGTCGTTAAAACGGCCTTTAATGGTGACGAAAAGCCCACCTGCTGTAAATTCTTTGCAAAGTACTCGGCTGTACTACTTTTTGTAATCTTACTCACTCAATATCCTTTTTTGACTGTCGAGCTCTAGCTTCAAAACATTTAAATTTGAAAAGACATTAACTAGTTAACAATAACGCAATATGCCAAGTCCAGATGATATTATGGCATTCGTCGCGCACTGCGAAATTAATCCTCTTCATTTTTCGACTTTTTTGAAGCCTTTAATTCTTCCAAAGCCAACTCGACTTTTGTTTTGGCGCCTTTTTTCGAGTTGCAATCTTTGCAACAGGGGACGCAATTTTTTTTTGAAGATGTCCCGCCGCGTGCAATCGGAAGAATATGTTCCATCGTCAATTCAGCGGGAAGAAATTTTTTTTCGCAATAATAACAAATACCCCGACCAACCTGTTGTTTCCACCAACTGGACTTTCGAAGTTCACGGGCTTTTTCTTTTTCTTTCTTGATGTGCGAGGCCGGCGCAGGAACATACCAATCAGACATAGGTCAGGGTTTCGCCCCCAGCCCTCGAAATGTCAATCAAGATTTTTTTGAATGCTCCGATAGAAATATTGGAGTTGAAAATATGTCTCAGCAAAAAACGTACAAAAAAGGCGAATATCTTTTTAAAGAAGGCGATAAAATCACTCACCTGATCTTTGTTCAAAGTGGCGGCGTGAATGGTCAATTGATTCGCGGTAAAAAAAATATGGATCTTTTTCAGCTGGGATCAATGCAACTGATGGGCGAGATGGCTTTGTTTGGACAAGGACAACATCCTTTCAGCGCAGTAGCTACTTCTGAAACAAAAACGTTCGAGATCCCTGTTGATTCCATGAAACAACAAATTGATTCTTCTCCGCAACTTTTTAAAATGACGATTAAAAGTTTAGCCGAGCGCTTAAAAGGCTCACTTGCAGACATTAAATCCAATCGTTTAGAAAAAGATTCTAGCCCCTGCCCTGAAGATCAAGTCGCCCAAGCCTTCGGAAGAATTTTTCATACGGCGAACCACAAAAGCGAAAAAGAAAAAGATGGGTCCAGCACAATTGTATGGCCCATGTACAGACAGTATGCCCAAAGAGTCTTTGGCGAGTCCTTAAAAAGACTTGAGCAAGCGACCAATGTTCTTGTGAAGTTGTCCCTTGCTACCTACGAAATGGGTAAGCCTGAAGACGATCCTGAAGGCGCCGATGAAATTAAGTCTGTCACATTTAAAAATTTACCAGTGATTGAAGCCTTTTTTGCTTTCTATCAGTATCACTATTTTAAAAATGGAAAATCAGACATTTTAAAACCCGATGATTTTTCTGCAAATATAGTTGATGTCTTCGTCAAGGCCGGGTCTGCCCTACAACCTGACCGATTCGGTGTCGTCACTTTGGATTTTTCAGAGATCAGTGAAAAAGTAAAATCTGAATTAAATATCAATTTGAATAATGATCATTTTGCACGCCTTGAACAAAAAGGCGTTATGACAAAACGGCGCACAATTGCTGATAAAGTCCGCCTGGAGTTTGAGCTTAAAGACCTCCAAAATCTTTTATTCACTTGGAAAATTTTAAAAGAATTCGAAAAGTGGAACGAAAAAGGCTTCGTCGACCTGAACGAAAAAGACGAGAAAAAAGCGAAGAAGAAAGAGAACTCTTGCCCTGAATGTGGAGCCGAAACCATGCCTGCACAAAAATTTTGTGGCGAATGTGGAGCTGCTTTAGCCCCCAAGACTTCAGGCCAGGCTGCTTAACTGCAGACCTAGCCCAAAACTGTAAATCTTTGAATTTTAAACATTTTCACGACTATTTCTAC
>DGYJ01000088.1:0-749 GCA_002396665.1 Bdellovibrionaceae bacterium UBA5009 | reverse complement strand
ATTTCTACTCTAAAGTCCATCGAGTTTGAACTCTAAATTGGCGATAATAAAGCATGATGACTGCCAAAACCATTTCGTTTCAAAATCTGAATTTCAAAATCATTTTCTTTGTTTTCACTGTACTCATGAGCGGATTTCTAAGCTCTTGCAAACTTGAAGAGTCCCAAAAGCCAACAGAAGTGGAGCCCGGAAAAGTTTTTCGCTCTGGCCAACTGAGCCCCGAAGATTTAAAAAAACTGATTGATGAGAAAAAAATTAAAACTGTGATCAACTTGCGTGGCGAACACCCTGGGGAAAAATGGTACGATCAAGAATTTCTTTTAACTGAACAATTGGGCATCAATTTGGTCAGTATTGATATGTTTGTTGGACAAATTCCACACAAACGAAGCCTGCTTTATTTACTTGAAAATCTAAGGGATGCTGAACGCCCGATCTTGATCCACTGTGATACTGGGATCGAAAGAACGGGCGAAGTGGCAGCCCTTTATCAAATGATCTACTTAAGAAAAACAAAAACTGAATCCATGGATATGCTGTCAAAAAAATATGGCTATGCCCCTGGCAAAACAGATCCATCAAAACAGTATTTTGTCAGCAAACTTTGGGTTGATGAGACCTGGGCCATCAAAGACTATGACCCTTGCAAAACGAAGTACGACTTTTACGATCAAAACAATGTCGAGTGCACTTCTAAAAAACAATAAGTAGATTGACCTAATTAGAAACACTTTTTGACCAGTCTTTCA
>DGYJ01000116.1:40461-41482 GCA_002396665.1 Bdellovibrionaceae bacterium UBA5009 | reverse complement strand
CCCAGCAATTGGCCCTTTTTGCGCGCTTTACACCGATCTTTCCAGACATTTTGAAACGCGCAGAAATTTTTGCTAAAAATGCTAAAAATCCAGCCATAATCAGAAGTTTTATTAAGAATGCCGTCGAAGACCGACCCCGCTGTTTTATTGCCACATCGGCCTTTGAAAATGAAAACAGCACCGAAGTCCTTGAGTTACGAATTTTTCGCGACTTCACACTTGAAAATTATTTTTTAGGTCGCTTATTTGTAAAAATTTATTATCGCATTTCCCCTACTCTGGCCTGCCTACTAGATCAGCACAAATGGCTCAAACCCAGTGTGCGTGCCTTTTTGCGCCTGATGATTAAGCGCGTAAGTCGCGGCCGTTCTACTTTTTAAACTAGACACATCCCCCGCTCTTCGAGATTGTTTTTATATGAGCAAAAATTTTGATTACATTGTTATTGGTAGTGGTTTGTCTGGTCTTGCAATCGCAACTCGTCTTTCACAGGAAACCGAGAAAGTGGCCTTACTGGACATCAACGAATTCGCAGGTGGCCATCAGGGTAAAATTTCTTTTAAAGATTATGCTTATAACAACGGGCTACGTCTATTGCCTGCCACAGACTCTGCCAACCAGGGTTTAGATTTTTTAGAAAATCTTTTAGGCTTAAAACTTTCCCACGGAGCAATCGAAGCACCACCAGTGACTTTTGAAGATGGCGAAATTAAATCTTTCTTGGGCTTCGGCGATGATTCCCCGGCCTTCTATGATGAAATGAATTATTTTTTGCATCCACAATTCCTTCATCTGACTTTGCAACCCCATGTGTGGGCAGATCTTTTATTAAAAAAATTCAAAGGCACATTTATAGGCCGTGCCCAGGCGACTCGTTTTCAGATTGAAAACAAAAAGATCACATCCTTAACCGTCAATGGATCCCACCAGTACAAGGCCGAAAATTTTGTTTACTGCGGTTCGATGAATGACTTTTACAAATTGGTTCCCGAAGAGGCCATGGCCCCACGTGTTCGCCAAT
>DGYJ01000116.1:36494-40319 GCA_002396665.1 Bdellovibrionaceae bacterium UBA5009 | reverse complement strand
TCGCCAAAAAATGTCAAAGCTTCGCGGCTGGTCTGCAGTGGGTTTGGATTTAATCCATGCCTCAACAGTTACGGACTCTTTGTCCACGCACCTTTTGAATGGGACAACCAAGGATGATATCGGCCCTTGTGTTGGCCGTTTCCACACTCTTGGAATGGAGCCTGGGCAAATTCAAATTTCACAGTGGCTGACTTTTGTTGATAACAATGCCCTTGAAGACCCTGAAACTGTGGCGGCCATCCTTAAAAAAATCAAACGCCAGATCAAACGCGCTTACCCAACAGCTCTTGATAACCTTGTGCAAGAACGTATTGTGATCACTCCGCAGTTTAGCTTGTTGAATCCCCAAGATGTAAAACTTCAGGCCAACCAAACTTGGCCCGATATTCAGAATCTTTGGGTGGGTAGCCCCGCCATCAATCAGAACAAAAATCTGATTGGCGCCTTGGCCCAAGCCCAGTTGGTCTTGGCATCCATGGGATTTACAGCGAATCTTGCGGTTGATTCAAATCATGAATTGGTCCCTTGAATTGTGCATTTTTACGCATAAGATTTAACAAAGAAATTCAAAGTTTGTGATTATTGTTATTATCCTTTGCTCCGGATTATTTATAGCCTCCACTATGTTGGCGGATTTGCCTTTTGATTCAGGGTCAACAATGAAAACCTCTCTCGTCTGTAAACGCTGGGGGTCCGCGGCTGTTGATGAATCCAAATTCAACAAAGGAAACACAGAAGATCGTGCAGCAATGGCCTGTTCTATTTTAAAAAATCAAAAAAAATATATTGGGCTAGATCGTTCTGAAATTGTTCGCCTTTTTGGAAAAGAAACTGGATATTATTTTTCTGATTTATTTCCCACTTATATTATCTTTGACGGAAGTGAGATTAAGTAAAATACATGGCAATTAGTCTTTAAAATTGATTCCCATCAAAAAGTTAAAAAAGTTATCGTCCATAAAAACTGTTGTGACGGCTTTCCCGACTGAACAAAATCAAACTAACTATTTGCTTTCTACTTCAGATATTGAACGACCCTCTCTCTCAGACTCATCTTCTGATTTTAACCTCATCATCTCCGAGGCCCATAAAATGCGTAAAGCGCGGCTGGCCTAAGGATGGGCCCTCACTCAAAAGGCTTAGGGGGGCTGCGGGCGGGCTTGGCCACCTTAATTTTTATTGACCATACTTCTAAAAAGGCGTTAAAATTAGAAGTATGGTTAAAAGAATATTACAGCTTTCCAACGAAAATAGCTTTTTTCTTTTTGGCGCCCGCGGCACTGGAAAGTCCACACTTCTATCCACACTCCCCTTTTTAAAACAGGCTCACAAAATTGATCTTCTAAAGCCTTCCGTAGAAGATGCGTATCGTTTGGACCCAGAACTTCTCGAAAAAGAGGCCCTGGCCCTGCCCTCTGGAAGCTGGGTTCTTATTGACGAAGTTCAAAAAATTCCGCGCCTATTGGACAGTGTTCATAGCCTTATCGAGTCCCATAAAATCAAATTTGCAATGACTGGATCAAGCTCAAGAAAATTAAAGCGGGCCGGGGCAAATCTGATGGCAGGTAGAGCTTTCACCTATCATCTTTATCCTTTTTCAGAGCTTGAACTTGGCAAAAAATTTAGTCTTGAAAGTGCTCTTCGGTGGGGAAGCCTACCCCAAGTTACAAATTTGGATTCGGATTCAAATAAAAGAAAATACTTGGACTCTTATGTGTACACTTATTTAAAAGAAGAGATCCAGATCGAACAGCTTGTGAGAAATATTGACCCCTTTCGACTTTTTTTACCTATTGCGGCCCAAATGAATGGCGAAATCATCAATTATTCAAATATTTCCAAAGACACAGGGGTCTCCTACAAAACTGTGGAAACTTATTTTCAAATTTTACAAGAAACCTTGCTTGGATTTTTGCTTCTTCCCTATTCAAAATCCGTCCGTAAAGTTCAAAAGCAAAGCCCCAAATTTTATTTTATTGATCAGGGAATTAAACGGGCCTTAGAAAAAAAACTAAGCCTTCCCGTTTCGCCTGGAACTTCCGAATATGGAAATGCCTTCGAGTCCTGGTTTATCAGCGAATGCCAAATGCGAAACGATTATCTCCAAAAGGATTATCAGTTTTCATATCTGCGGACAAAAGATGATGTCGAGATTGATCTCGTTATTCAAAAACCCAACGGCCAAGAAGTTTTAGTTGAAATCAAATCCACTGATAAAATTTTAGACAAACATCTGCGCAGCCTTAAAGGCTTCGAAAATGATTTCCCAAAAGCTGAACTCATCTGCGTTGCCAACATCAAGCAGGAACAAAAAGTAGGACGTATTCGAATCTTGCCCTGGCAAAAGGCTTTTAGAGTTTTGGGGCTTGAAAAAGGGGCGGCGGGCGGGCTTGGCCACCTCGATTCCCCTTAATTTCTTAAAATGCCCACGAAAAACCCCTTGTCGTCGCCCTACACGCTGTGCTAAATCCTTAAAACTCGAAATAAATCTAAGGATTATATTTTGACAATGCGGTTCGCCATTTTGGCGGATTGCAAACTATAACACACTTCTTTGTATCACTGGTCCCGAGAAAGGGAATTCCTCTTCGGTCTCTCACACCGAAGGGCTCTGCAAAGAAGGAGGCCTAACCAGAAAAAGGAGAGATTATGGCTCAAGTTACCATGAAAGAGATGCTCGACGCAGGAGTCCACTTCGGACATCAAACACAGCGTTGGAACCCAAAAATGAAACCTTATGTTTACACTGCACGCGGTGGCATTCATATCGTGGATTTACAAAAAACAGTTGTGCGCGCAAATAAAGCCGCTGACTTTATCAAAGACATCGCTGCTAACGGCGGACGAGTGATCTTTGTAGGAACAAAAAAACAAGCTATCGAACCTATCCAAGAAGCAGCAACTCGTTGTGGTCAATACTATGTGACTAAACGTTGGTTGGGCGGAATGATGACAAACTTCGAAACGATCAAATCTTCTATCGATCGTCTTCGCCGCATTGATCAAATGCGCGAAAAAGGTGAGTTGAATTACCTGACTAAAAAAGAGCGCGCTCGCATGGAAAAAGAATATCTTAAATTATCAGAATTTTTGACTGGTATTCGCGAGATGAAAGAGTCTCCGTCAGCAATGTTCGTTGTAGATCTTCCTAAAGAACATATCGCAGTTGCAGAAGCTAAAAAATTGGGAATCCCAGTTATTGCTATTGCTGATACAAACTCTGATCCTGAATCAGTTGATTTTCCAATTCCAGGAAATGACGATGCTATCCGTTCTATCAAACTTTTTGCAAACCTTGTTGCGGATTCTTACATTGAAGGCGCTAAAATTTGGGAACAAAAAATGCGCACTCAAACTGACAAACAATCTGATCTTCAAAAAGAAGAAAAAGCAGCTGGCAAAGACACAGCTAAAGACGATTCACGTCGTCCACGCCGTGGCGCTGCCCCAGCAGATGCGAAAAAAGCTGATAAAAAATCAGAAGGCCCATCTGTTGTTAAAGTCACTAAGGCACGCAAACTGGTTGCTGCCGGAACAGCTGAAGATGTTGAAATTCAAGCCGAGCTTGAAAATCAAGAACCAGCAGACGAATCTGCAGAATAAATTCACAAAAGCCTCTTAACCAAAACCCACGGGGTTGAAAGAGGCTTTTTTTGACTTAAATAATTACTGATCAAATCGAAGGAGATTGAACATGTCTATTAGTGCTAGCATGGTTAAAGAATTACGTGAAAAAACAAACGCCGGCATGATGGATTGCAAGAAAGCGCTGGCCGAAAATGGCGGCGACATCGAAGCGTCGATCGACTGGCTGCGCACCAAGGG
>DGYJ01000116.1:35773-36381 GCA_002396665.1 Bdellovibrionaceae bacterium UBA5009 | reverse complement strand
ATGATGGATTGTAAAAAAGCTTTAGAAGAATCTAAAGGTGACTTTAATGCCGCTGTAGAATGGTTGCGCGTTAAAGGACTTTCTTCTGCTGCTAAAAAATCTGGTCGCGTCGCCGCTGAGGGCCTTGTATACGCCCAGGTCACTGGCAATGTTGGCGTTGTTGTTGAAGTGAACTCAGAAACAGATTTCGTTGCAAGAAATGATGCTTTCAAAGCCTTTGTTACAGATATGGCTCAGCAATTCACAAAAACAGCTCCGACTTCCGAATTGACAACTTTGCCTTATCATAAAAATCCATCAACTAAGCTTGAAGAAGTTCTTAAAGAAGTGATCGCTAAAATTGGTGAAAACATCGTTCTTCGCCGCGCTCAACGTTACGAAGCAACAGCCAATACATTAGTTCATAGCTACATTCACGGCGAAGGCAAAATCGGCGTGTTGATTGAAGTCACTGGGCCAAATCAAAGCCCTGATTTAAAAACATTTGCACAGGATATGGCTTTGCACATCGCTGCCATGAATCCAATGGCGATCAGTTCGTCTGAAGTTCCAGCTGAAGTAGTGACAAAAGAAAAAGAAATCTTGAAAGCAAAAAATCTTGAGCAAGG
>DGYJ01000116.1:16316-35578 GCA_002396665.1 Bdellovibrionaceae bacterium UBA5009 | reverse complement strand
AATTCTTGGCAGAAAACTGCCTTGTCGAGCAAGCTTTCGTTAAAAATCCAGATTTGAAAATTGCAGACTATATGAAAGAAGTTGCTAAAAAAGCCGGTGGCGAAGTCAGCATCAAACGTTTCACACGTTATGAGCTTGGCGAAGGCATCGAGAAAAAAGTAACTGATTTTGCTGCTGAAGTGGCTGCTCAAACTCAAGGACACTAAACTTTGAAACTTGTTTACAAGCGAATTTTATTAAAACTGAGTGGTGAGGCCCTGGCTGGAAAGCAAGGGACTGGAATCAACACAGCAGTGATTAAACAAATCGCTGCTGATGTTGCTGAAGCCCACAAAGCTGGAATTCAGATCGGCCTTGTTATTGGTGGTGGTAACATCTTCCGTGGTGTTGCAGCTTCTGCAGAAGGTATGGACCGCGCAAGCTCAGATTACATGGGAATGTTAGCCACTGTGATCAACTCTTTGGCTTTGCAAGACGCCCTTGAAAAAGCTGGCGTACCAACGCGGGTACAAAGTGCAATTGCCATGGCAGAAATTGCCGAGCCCTATATCCGAAGAAAAGCGATTCGACATCTTGAAAAAGGTCGCATCGTTATTTTTGGAGCAGGAACTGGTAATCCATTTTTTACCACTGACACTGCGGCATCTTTACGAGCTATGGAAATTAACGCAGAAATTATCATGAAGGCGACAAAAGTTGATGGCATTTACGACAAAGATCCTGTGAAAAATTCCGATGCCAAAAAATTTGATGATATCAGCTACATTGAAGTCTTAAATCGTGGACTACAAGTTATGGATTCCACAGCAATTAGTTTGTGCATGGATAACAAATTGCCAATTCTGACTTTTGATCTGATGAAGCCAGGTAATATTTTAAAAGCTGCCATGGGCGAAAGAATTGGTACTTTAGTTAAATAATCGTTTTCAACATGGCTGTATTTCATCAATGGAGGAAGCATGGTTCAAAATTTAAAAAAGAATACTCAAGATCGCATGGATAAGGCCCTAAAAGCTTTATCTGAAGAGCTTAAAAAAATCCGCACGGGCAAAGCCCAGGCCTCAATGCTTGATAATATCAAAGTGAACTATTATGGAAGCCTTTCTCCGCTTTCTCAAGTTGCGGCTATTTCAACGCCGGATGCAAAATCGTTTTTGATTGCTCCGTGGGAAGCTTCAATTTTGAAAGAAATCGAACAAGCCATAGTAAAAAGCGATTTAGGAATGGCGCCAATGAATGATGGCAAGGTCATTCGCTTAAAAGTTCCTGACTTAACAGAGCAACGCCGTAAAGATTTAGCTAAGCAGGTTAACAAAATTGCCGAAGACTCTCGGGTCGCTGTGCGCATGGCCCGCCGTGATGCCAATGACGAATTAAAGAAAGCTTTAAAAGATAAAGCCATCAGCGAAGATGAAAATAAAAAATCAGAGTCCGAAATTCAAAAACTAACTGATGATTTTATTAAAAAAATTGATCAGATGTCTGAAGAAAAAGAAAAAAGTTTAATGACGATCTAGGGTTTTGTTGATGAATAAATTAAAACACTTAGCAATTATTATGGATGGAAATGGGCGCTGGGCCGAATCACGCGGTAAAACCAGAACCCACGGACACGTCAAAGGTACAAGGGTTGCCAAAAAAATAATTACGGAGTGTTCAAATTTAGGAATCAAACATTTAACCCTTTATGCCTTTAGTTCTGAGAATTGGTTACGTCCAAAGGCAGAAGTTTCTTTTTTAATGGCACTTCTTAAAAAGTATCTTCAGCGTGAAACTAAAAATCTTGTTCACGAAAACATTCGCTTCACAACGATTGGCGATTCTTCTGCGCTACCAAAAGATGTGGCCTTGGCCATCGCTGAATCCGAAAAAGCGACGGCCCACTGCACAGGTCTACATCTTGTTTTCGCTTTAAGTTATGGATCTAAGCAGGAAATCACAGGCTCGGTTCAAAAAATTGCTCAAGCTGTTCAAAATGGTTCCCTTAAGGCAGGGGATATCACTGCTGAATTGATTGAAAAAAATCTTTCAACATCTGGGACTCCTGACCCTGATCTTATTATACGCACAAGCGGGGAAAAAAGAATTTCTAACTTCTTGCTGTGGCAAGCTGCTTACAGCGAATTTTATTTTTCAGAAATCCTATGGCCTGATTTTTCAATCATTGATTTGCATCAAGCGTTGAACGATTACTCACGACGTGACCGCCGCTTTGGCCGCGTAAAGCAAATGCATGAAAACCTTCACCACTAGGGCTATTTCTGCAATTATCGCAGTCCTTATTTTGATAGCTACAACCACTTACCTGGGTGGACTTGGATATTCACTTATCATCTCTTTTGCTGTTTGCTTTGGTGGATTTGAGCTGATTAAAATTCTATTTAATGAAAATAGCTCCAAACTTCAAAACTGGGCGTTTTACTTTTCATTGGTCACAATTTATTCACTGTCTTGCTTTTACCCAAATCTATTGGGATTAATTTTCACCCTCGTTTCTGTCTTTTATTGTTTGTTTGCACTTCTGATTTCTAAAAAATTCACAGACCTAAAAGAAGTTAGTCTTTTGCAATCCAAAAGCATTCTTGGTTTTTTTTATTTAGGGCTACTACCCTCTTTCGCGTATCAAATATTAAATCTTCCGCAGGGCCAAATTTGGTTTTTAACACTTTTGGCGATTGTGTTTTCTGGGGATGTTGGAGCTTATCTTGTCGGCATTCGTTTCGGCCAAAGAAAGATTATGCCCGCAGTGTCCCCTAAAAAAACAATTGAAGGCGCCGTTGGTGGTCTTATTTTTTCAGCAGTCGCGTCGGCCGTATGCGCTGGCTACCTTCATAAAGAAATTATACCAATGATACTCCTAGGCTTAAGTGCAGCTATAGTTGCACAGTTCGGAGACCTTTTTGAATCCTTGCTAAAGCGCATAGCCAATGTGAAAGATTCTGGCAAGATTATGCCTGGCCATGGCGGAATCCTAGACCGTATCGATGGTGTTTTGTTCGCAAGTCCAGTGGTTCTTTTTGCTGCACTTCTTTTAGAGGGATTTATTCAATAATTCAGTGATCTCTAAATCATTTTCACATAAAATATTCTTCTAAGAACAAAGCTGAAAGATTCAGCTTAAAAAGAGGAAATTATGGATATTTTGTTAAGTTATCTTCATTCAGGATTTTCAGCAGTTATATCATTTGTCTTACTTCTTGGAATTTTAATTTTTGTTCACGAACTTGGTCACTTCTTAGTTGCAAGAATGTGTGGGGTTCGCGTTGAAGTCTTTAGCATGGGTTTTGGTAAAAAAATATATCAGTATAAAAAAGGTGATACAAACTATTGCATTTCATTAATCCCACTTGGCGGGTATGTGAAAATGTATGGTGAACAGCCAGGTGATGAAATCCCCGAGGATCAAAAAGCTTATTCATTTACTCATAAAACTGTTTGGCAAAGAATGGCTGTCGTCATGGCCGGCCCATTGATGAATTTAATTTTTGCTTTTTTTGTATTCATGGCGATCACTCTTTTAGGCGAAGAAGTCAAAGGACCAAAAATTGGTGATGTGCGACCGACAACTGCTGCATTTGCCAGTGGTTTTAGATCGGGTGATACGGTGTTAAAAATTGGAGCGTCTGCAATTTCAAATTGGGATGAATTGCAACAAGGTTTAAATCGGTATAAAGGCCAAAAAACACTTTTTGAAGTGCGACACGAAAACAGCAATGAATCAGTTCAGTTCGAATCTGATATTGCCACCAAGCCAAATCCAAACCCCTTAAGCTCTTCAAAAGTGATGGGCGACATTGATGGTCTTTCTCTTTACTCAAATGCTCCCGTGATTGGTGTCCGTTCTGATTCGCCGTTCATTGTTTTGGGACTTCGCACAGGGGATATGATCACCAGCGTGAACGATCAAAAAGTGACTTTCTTTAGAGAGCTTGATCCTTTGATTGAAAAACTTCCAACTGACACCCCTGTCTCGTTTGAAATTCAAAGATTTGATTCAAAAAATCAAAAGACAGAAACATTTTCATTACAATATCAACCACTTCAGAAAATTAAAAATCTTTCGTCCATGGGACTTGAAAGTTCAGAATTGTACCTTGGAAAAGTTTTTCCATCGTCACCTGCAGAAGCTGCGGGCTTAAAAGAAGGTGACAGGATTCTTACAATCAATGGAAAAAAATTGTCGGCCTGGGAAGATCTTTTGCAAACTGTTAAGTCCTTTCAAGGCGAAGGCGATTTTGAAATTACTTTTGCTCGTTCTACTGAAATCAAAACAATCCGCTTGAAACCAGAAATGACAACCCAATCCAATTCCATCGGCTTAGAAGAAAAAAGATTCACAGTGGGAATTTTGCCAGTCATCGTCATGGCCACGCCCGACACCGTTGTTGTCAAAGCTGATGGAGTTATACAAGCCATTCTTAAAGCAACTGCGCGCACCTACGAAGTTTCTGCAATGACTGTGATGAGCTTCGTACGCTTGATTCAAAATGAAATTTCTCCGAAAAATATTGGTGGTATCTTTTCCATTGCCCAAGCTGCCAATGAAACATTTAAAATTGGTCTTGTTGCATTTCTACAAATGATGGGACTTGTTTCCATCAACTTATTCATTTTAAATTTATTGCCAGTTCCTGTTTTGGACGGTGGGCATATGGTTTTTTACACCATCGAAGCCATTAAAGGATCTCCATTAAGTTTGAAAAAAATGGAGCTTGCCCAAATGGTTGGAATGTTTCTTTTAATGAGCCTTATGGTCTTTGCATTATTCAATGACTTCACACGGATGTTTGGATTCCACTGATGGACTTAGCCCTAAGCACTTCAACAAAGTGTGGAAGTGTTGCACTATTCGAAAATGGCCAACTGATTTTTGAAAAAAAAAGTCTAGAGCAAAAATCGCATAGTGAAGTTATTCATGCCTTTGTTGATGAGGGCCTTCGAAAAAATAATGCTGACTGGGCCTCGATCAAAAGGGTTTTTTTGGACAAAGGTCCAGGCAGCTTCACGGGAATTCGTGTCTCTTTAAATTTAGCAAAGTCCTTATCATTTAGCTTAGGGACCCCTATTTACGCCTTTGACAGCCTTTCTTTGTTAGCCGAACAAGTTCGGGATCACATTGCACAAAGTGAAAAAAATCCAAACTTAAAAATTGAATTTGTGAACAAAAAAGATCTTTCTGTTTTAACAATCATTAATGCTTTCAAGAACATGGTGTATTTTTCTTGTCGCACTGTTGATGGTCTAGAGTTGGATCAATTGGCCCAGCCCACTGTTCTTCGGGTGCAAGAGCTGACTCAAAAAATTGAGAGTGACGTCATTGTGGTCGGTGATGGCTACGTGGCCTACGAAAATTACCTGCTAAAGACTGTTCACAAAAAAATGATAAGAAGTGAATTCTATTCTGATTATCCATTGGCAAAAACAATGGGTTCCTTATTTTATAAAATGAAAAATCCCCCCCCATCTTTGGACTGGAAATCTGTCTTACCCCTTTATATTCGAGCGTCGGAAGCCGAGGAGAACAAAAGAGGCATTTTGTTTAAACCTTTGGAGTAGGACATGGATTTGACATTTCACGGAAGAAACCAAAAAACAGAACCACAAGTTTGGGTTGTTACTTCTGGAAAAGGTGGAGTTGGAAAAACTTTCGTATCAACAAGTTTTGCTCTGACACTTTCAAAATTAGGCCACAGTGTTTTGCTTGTAGATCTTGATTTGAGTGGCGCAAATATCCATACATCATTGGGATTAAAACCTTCACATTTAAATATCCGTCATTATTTCGAAGGCCAAAAAGCTTTGCATGAAATTACTATTCCAACACCTCATCCGCGCGTGTCTTATATTCAAGGCTATTGGGACACTTGGGCTCCTGCGGATTTGAGCCCGGTCAACACAACTCATCTTTTTCAAGATCTTAAAAGTTTGAAATACGACTACATCATTATTGATTCAGGCCTTGGGGCTTCTGAAAAGTATCTGGAAATTTTTAAAGCTGCAGATGAGAAAATATTTGTAACCTCGACAGAGCCCACAAGCATCGAAAAAACATATCGTTTTATCGAAAACTACATTTGCTATTCACTGAAAGAAAAAACCTCTGCCGAGTCCTATGCAGGACTTTTAAAGACACTTAGAAATCACAGACAGGGATTACTGGATCAGCCGTTTTCTTTTAAATCCTATTTGAAAGAGTCGGAAGGCTTTACCTTGGAGCCGTTCTTGAACCTTTCTAAGCAACCCATCCGTCTTGTGGTGAATTCAGTCCGTAGCCACAACTTTGCAACTTTAGGGTATTCGATTAAAAGCGTGTGCTATAAGTACTATGACCTAAATATCGATTCCATTGGCTGCCTAGATTACGATAATGCCGTGTGGCAATCCATAAACAACAGAGAACATGTTCTGCTTTCTCAGCCCTTCACCCCCCTAGCTGGCCAATTTTTAGGGATGTGCAAACATCTTATTGATCCTGAGGAGTTAAGAGCCGTAGTATAGTAGTATGAACACGGAAACAGCGAGTCCGAGATACAATTATTACGAAATTCTCGAAGTCAGTACAAACGCAGCCCAGCATGAAGTTACGACGGCCTATGAGCGCGCTCGTTCAACTTATTCTGGTGAAAATCCAGCCATCTATACAATTTTTTCAGAACGGGAAGCCCGTGAGCTTTTACTTCTGATTGAAGAAGCCTATTCCGTTCTTGGGAATAAAACTCTTCGCAATATCTATGATCAACGCCTTCTTGGACATGCAGCTCAAAATCAAGATTTGAGTTATCAATCTATTTTGCAAGCGAGCCGACAAGTATTTACTGAAGCAAAGGCCGAGGCTAAGCGCCCAGCATTTCAAAAAGATGCCGATTTCGAAAAACAAATTGCAACCCAATCGACATGGACCGGGGATTTTTTAAAAAAAGTCCGCGAATATAAAAATATTACTGTTGATCAAATGAGCCAAAAAACAAAAATTAATTCTTACTATATTCTAGCAATAGAAGAAATGAATCCAAGTCATTTGCCCGCCATCGTCTTTGTCAGAGGATATGTTGTTCAAATCGCAAAAGAACTTCAGCTTCCAGAAAAAGCCGTGGCAGACTCTTACATGGCACACTATAAACAAGTCACAAAAAGTTAATGCACTTAAAAAAAATATGCTTTGAAATCACTGCAGAGCTTTCTGGTCTTCGCGTTGATAAAGCCTTGTCAGCCCATCCTGATCTTGGGACTCGATCTCGCGTGCAGCACCTGATAGAAAAAGGCTTTGTAAAGTTAAACAATAAAATTGTTAAAGCTTCAGAAAAAGTTTTTTTAGGTCAAGTTTATGAAATTGAAATCACAGAATCTCCGAAAGAATCGTCCCTGCAAAAACTAGATTTACCCTTGGATATCTTATTCGAAGATAAGGATCTCATTGTCGTCAACAAACCCTCGGGCCTAGTTGTCCATCCGGCGGCAGGCCATCAAAACGACACTTTAGTGAATGCACTTTTGCAACATAGTGAAAACTTATCAATGAAATTTGGCGATGACCGACCAGGAATAGTCCACCGCTTAGACAAAGAAACCAGCGGGACACTTGTTGTAGCAAAAAATGATTTTACCCACGATCACTTAGCAAAACAGTTTCAAAATCGCACGACCCATCGGATTTACTGGGCCGTTGCTTTAGGTCATGCCATAAAAGGCAGTTACAAAATTCAAAGTTATATTTCAAGACATCCCATTCATAGACAAAGAATGTGCTCTGTCCGTGATTCTAAAAATCAAATAATTCGTGAACATCAGGATTTGTTTTCGCGTGGCAAATGGGCTGTTACTGAAGCCTGGCCCATTCATCATGGTCACCAAATGACAAGCTTTAAACTTAAATTGCAAACCGGTCGAACACATCAAATTCGCGTTCATTTGTCAGAAATGGGATTTCCTTTGCTTGGGGATTCAGTTTACGGTGCTGAATCAAAACAAAAATCCCTTCCTGGTGAGCTTCAAAAGAAAATAAAAAATTTTCCGCGATTTTTTTTGCACGCCGCAGAGCTTGGCTTTATTCATCCAAAAACTGAAGAAAAAATGATTTTTTGTGCAGATTGGCCTGTGGCCGAAAAAAAATTTTTAAATGAAAATGGATTTTATTTTGAATTTTCAAAAATCTGAAAATGGTCTGCATCTCACTTACGGACAGTTTCATCTGGTTTTTGGCAATCGCCAATTGAATCGTGAAAAAATTCTTGAACAATTCCCAAACATTCAGCTCTCTTTTCTGAAACAAAATCATGGTGATGTTATTCATCATGTTGACGTCTCAGTAAAACCTTTGCCAGGAAAAATGGAAGATCGTCCCCTGGCAGATGCGCAAACGACAATGGATAATGGATTGGGATTGGCCATCTTAACTGCTGACTGTCTGCCAATTTTGATTTTTGATTCTACTTCAAATAAAATAGCGGCTGTCCATGCTGGCTGGCGCGGTGTTGAAAATAAAATCTTCATTAAAACCATTGAATGGTTAAAGTCGAAAGGGTCAGATCCTAAAAATATTTTTGTATGTGTCGGACCACATCTACAAATGCAAAGTTTTGAAGTCGATTTTGATGTGAAGAAAAAATTAATCGATTCTTTGAATCAATTTAAATCTGATTATAAAAAAGAACCGATTAAAGAAGAAAACTTCGTAATATCTAAAAACGAAAAATTTTATGTCGACTTAAAAAAAATTATTCTGACTCAAGCACTAGATTTAAATCTTAGAAAAGAAAATATTTATATTGATGATTCTGATACAAAAACTGATGTCCAATTCCATTCTTATCGACGAGATAAAGAAAACCCCGGAAGAAACATCAGTTTTATTTTTAAATCGACTGACAGTACAACTTGATTGTGTAACTTGCACTGGATTTGGCATTCTTCAGCATCAACAATCCATTGATCTTGCGACCCGTTCTTTCTTGAAGACTTGATGACTGCAATCTATTGGGCTCAAGATTTGATGGTAATATCAATTGAGCTTCTTTGCTCAGCTTAAAGTGCCTTTGATCTTTCGTGCTGATCTGATCTTTCGCATTAATTTTTTTATTTGAAACAACATCAGCCTGAATAGATCCCTTTACAGATGGGTCCTTTGATAAATTACAACTAACTGCATCCGAAATTTTGACTGATTTCAATTTGTCATGCTTAAGGATTTCAGCCTGGATCACCGGCTTTTGAGTCATTTTTGAATAAACATTCCAGCAAGTTAAATTTTTAGCGCTCGACACAGACCCTATAACTGTGAATGCGAACAGCGCAAAAAACCCAAATCCTGATTTATAATCTAAACTATTTTTTTTCATATTGCCCTCGTCAAAGGGTGAATATATAGGAAAAATGCAGATCCCGCGAGCCTTCGAGAAGGCTCAGTAAAGATTCTATTGTATCGAATATTTTATCTGTCGAAGATTTTGACACCAGTGTAAGAATTTCAAATCCTAAGTGTTAATAAATATATTCTTATATTTACTCAAAATTTCGTTTTCAGATAAAAATGAAGCCTCGTAAAGCTCTTGAAACACAGTCTCCATATCAACAAAATCAAATTTTTCAATTTCATTTGAGGCAAAATCGATTTGTTTATTATTTGTTAAATAAACCCAAAAGGCAGGCTCTGTTTTTAAACCCAGATTTCTTAATTTCTGAATCGACTGGAACCCGTCAAATCCAGCGAGCTTTAAAATTCGATCTTCAATTTGAAAGTGCTTAAAGCCCCATTGTCGGCAAGACTGTGTGGACTGGGCAAAGACCTCGATTGGTAAATCCTGCCATGTCCAATTAATTACCGCGGCCGTTTCGCCGCGAACATTTGTTTTTTGAATATTAAAATTGGGATGATTTGAATAGAGTTTTTCAATTTCTTTACAAAAAGTCGACAGATCCCTGCAGTCGCATAAAATATCTAGATCTGACTTTTCCACATTTAAATCCAAAGGAAAAGTTCCCGCAAGCAATGGATGGTATTCTTGCAATTGATTTAATATTTGGGTTTCATTTAAAAAATTTGAAATTTTCTGATTTTTTTCAATGCGAACAACTGATTCAAGTGATTGGTAATGAAACTTGAGTGCCCCCGAAGAAAAAATCAATTCAAGTTCGGCATTAAAGTCTTTTCTAAGACCGCCCTTGTCCTGGGGTATTCGGTAGTATTTTTCAGAAAGGGAAGTCAGTGTTTCATCAACAACTACTTCAATATGCTCAAAGCCAGTGATTGTTATCTTCCCCGCTTTTGGAGCCGGAAGTTCAATGATATCAATGGTTCGACCCGAATGCCGTATCGGTTTATGCAATTTATAGGTGGAAATCATGCGTCCATTGACTGGGGACTCGATCAGAAGCTGGCCCATTTCTTTAAAAAGGTTCTGGGCCTCAAAGTACTGGGCTTGGGTTTCAACTCGGTAACACAAGTGATCTATATCCCAATGCTTTAAATCCACTTCCGATTGCTGTAGATCGATCATGAGGGAATTTAAAAAATGCCCTGCCTCGTCATAAATTGTATTTAAACTAAAAAGGCTCATGCTTAAGGATGATAGCAGGGAGGGGTCCCCATGAAAATCAATAATAACAAAATAACACACTCACTTTTTGGTCTCGTTGCTTTTTGTTTGGCGACAAGCTGGTCCGTCGTGTCTGCAGCAGATAATGAGTATCAAAATCTTTCTTCTGATTTTTCAATCACGCAAAGAATTCCAAAAGAAGGACTCACCAATCGTTTTCATCTTTCTGCAGAGGATTTTGCAAAGGCCGTTCAACGTGGGCGCTTGCATGCCATCAACTACCCAGTGCAAACAACAAAATTTTTGCCGCCCTATAGACCACTGCAATCTTTTTTTGGAAACGATCCAATGGATCCTTTAAAGTTAATCATTCGGGGATTTATCAAAGAGATCACAAACTTCAAATCTGTAAATGATTTAATGTCTTGGGTTGGAATGCATCCCTATCCAAAAGAGTCAGATACAGGAATTTATTCTGTTCCCTATCCAAATGGAAAACGCCCTGAATATATGTTGGGCTTTACCCAAATGGAAAGATACGGCGCCCAGGGCTTTACTTTTTCATGCGCAGGTTGCCACTCGGGTTCTTTATTTGGGAAAACAATCCTGGGTCTAACGAATCGTTATCCTCGGGCCTATGAAGCCTTCACCTATGCCCATGCTTTGGAGCCTATTATAAGTTCGCGTTTTTTATCCATGGCAAGAATTTTAAATCCTGGCGAAGCCAAAATGATGAGCGATCTCAAAAAAAGCTTAAAAACGGTGGGACCACGCAAGCCAACAACAATGGGACTTGATGTCTCCATCGCCTTTACTTCAAGAACTCTGTCCAGAAGAAACAATGATGAATGGGCTATGATTTCACCCTACTATCAAAAACATCCACGGGCAGATTGGAATGATAACCATGTCTCTGATACAAAACCACCACCCTGGTGGCTGTCGAAGTACAAAACTAAATGGGGACCAGATGGCTCTTTTGTAGCGGGAAATCCTGTTTTCACCAATTTACTTTGGAATGAAATTGGCCGTGGGGCTGACTTGCGTGAGTTCGACAAATGGCTTGATCAAAATCAAGAAAAGTATATCGAGCTCACGTCTGCAGTCTTTTCAAGTGAGGCCCCGCTGTGGACAGATTTCTTTAGTGCCGACAGCATCGATCTAAAATCAGCCCAACGCGGGGAAAATTACTACAATGAATCCTGTGCCCGTTGCCACGGGACCTATGAAAAAAACTGGAATGCAGCCGGTGCTTCTGCCATGAGTCCTGTTGAAGTTTTAAAAACATCGAAAGTGATTTATCACGAAGTCACTCCAATAAAAGAAGTGGGAACAGATCCCATGAGAAGACTTGCCACAGCAAGCATTGAAAGAATGAATGATCTTGCGATCCAGAAAAAATACGGAACTATTTTTAAACAACAAACAGGATATGTTCCCCAACCCTTAGTGGGAATCTGGGCCCGCTGGCCCTACTTTCACAATAATTCTATACCAAGCTTGTGTGCGTTGCTCACTCGCGCCGAGGATCGCCCAAAGGCTTACTATTCAGGTTTAGCCATTGATCGTAACCGTGATTTTGATCGCAAGTGCAATGGCTACCCCATGGGACAAGCCACCCCTAAGGATTGGAAAAAGCACGATCACTATTACGATACTCGCAAACAGGGTCTTAGTAATGCAGGACATGACGAAGGAATTTTCTTACAAGATGGGGTTGAGATTTATACTCCAGATCAAAAAATGGATATCATTGAGTATTTGAAAACATTGTGACTACCTAGCAGATCCACCTAAGCTTCTTTTGAATGTAACAAAGGGAGTACTATTCTTAAATGGCCGAAGAGCTCCGCTAGCTCTTTCTCCTTTAAAAACAGCGTCTCCAAAAATAGAAACTTCAAAGGTCGATCTTTTCGTTCCCAAACTATCTTTGTAGGTCACAACAAGATCGCCAGATGATGGGTTCAAATCATAAAAGTATTCTTTAGGAACCCATAGAAAAGCACCGGCAGCATTGGCAAGCAAAGGACTTGCTCCTTTTCTTTGTAGAAAGTCTGCAAGGTTCCTTGAAAGTGTGCTGTGACACCAACGATTGGCCAAATCTCCTTGATCATGTACCGCCGAACACGCAGAGCTTGAACGATCATCTCTTGAGGCCCGAAGAGCTTCCTTCTGCGACATCCCTAAAAATTTACTTCCTTCGTAGGATTTTAGATCAGCCTCATTAGGGAGCGGAAAAACATAATATGTCTTGTACCGATTTTTACCGCCAATAGAATTCGGTTGAAGCTCTTTAATCTGGGCTACGGGTCCCATTTTAGATAAAAACCGAGGATCTTTAATCAAATTTGAAATATTACCTTTAGACAAGTCCATGGAATCCGGGCGATTATTTTTATTTTGTGAGTTCAACTGAGCCAAATCAAAATCTATAGGCAAAATTCTAACCTCATCTGCATTTGATATCGCAGTAAAAAGAAGCGTAAGTAAAAGGATGACCTTGTTAAAATTTTTAAAAATCTCCAATTGAACCACCTTTTCATCGAAACATTTCTACAATCCAAAAATTCATTTTGGATTTAAATCGATATCATTATCGCCCTATTATATTTAAGCATTACAAATTTAATACCAACAGAAGGGATGGATTCAGTACGATTGCACAAGCAATAAAGTAATCACGTGTCGAATATAAATACTAAGATTATTCTTCAATTTAAAGATTGAGTTTGTTCCAAAATGATACACTTATCCGTTTTTAACAATCCACTGAACAGCTTCATGTGGGTTACTAAAAATTTTAAGGGGCTGTGGTTTTTGTGATTCTTTAGAATCTTCAGGATACGGAAAGCCGCCACCGCCAAGCAATCCAAGGCATGGAATGCCAAAGGAGTTCGCACATCCAACATCTCTCCACGTATCGCCAATCATAAACGAATTTTTTTTGTCGATATTAAATTCTTGGGCCGCCTGCAAAAGCATTCCAGCTTTGGGCTTACGACAATCGCAGTCTTTAATGTAGCCCTCGACAACCCCGCCGCCTTCTGCGGTTCGGTGTGGGCAAAAATAGACCCTGTCGATTTTTGCACCCTGTTGGGATAATTCACTGACCATATAATCATGAATTCGATTCAATTCTGTTAAGGTCATTTTGGCTTTTGCGATATTGGGCTGATTTGTGGCCACAAAAACTAAAAAGCCATTCTGATTTAACAATCGAATGGCTTCGGCAATTCCTTTTCGAAAACGAAATTCTTCAAATTTTGAAAGTTCATCGACAAATTCACAAATGACACCATCTCGGTCGAAAAAAACGGCTGGTCGCAGTTGTGAATTTTGCACTTTCATCTTAGACAGATTTTGTACTTTCCCATTTTGTTTGTTTTATTTTCAAAGCAGGATGGGAAACCATCAAATGCCAAACCACTGCACAAAGACCCTCTGTGTGCGGAGTGATGCGATCAGAGTACGTCGGTGGAATCACAACACATTGCTTAGATGCTACTTTTGTAAAACCGCCATCTTTACCAACAATGCCTGTGATCGTTGCACCTACGTCTTTTGCAACTTCAAGGGCACGCACAAGATTCATTGAAATATTTTTTTCTTTATTGCCGCCACCAACTGAAAAAACCAAAACAGCGTCTTTAGAATTGATTCGGCAGCCCTTAAGCCACTCGCTAAAGCAAGTCTCCCAGCCTTCGTCATTAATTCTTGCAGTCAGCTCAGACACATTGTCCGTTGGAGCATAAGCCTCAAAACCACAAATCTTTCTAAAATCATTCACAGCGTGGCCTGCATGACCTGCAGAACCGCCAACACCAAGAATAAATAAACGACCGCCTTGGTCACGTGAAGCCGCTAAGGCTTCGGCCATGGCATCGATGGTTTGTGGGTTTAAACTTTTAACGATTTCGACTGTTTCATTTAAAAATTGTGCTGAAAAACTCATTTTATAATTTCCTTATTAAAGTTTAAAACCCGCAGAGTCCGAATCATTTTTAAACATACGGACAGTGTCCAAGCTTAATTCTTTCAAATCTTTATTGAACATAGATGTTTTTTTAATCAACTCTGGAGTCGCAGTGATGATATGGCATCCCGCCATTTCAGCCTGAACGATATTCAATGCTTCACGTGAAGATGCCCACAACAATTCTATTTCAGAACCCATGGTGCGGCAAAGATCAGAAGATGCGGCCATGATTGGCATTGGATCGCGACCAGTATCAGCAATACGTCCAGCAAAAACGGAAACAATAGATGGAGCCCCGCCTTTGACAGCGTAGACAGTTTCGATCACTTGCTCAAAAGTTAAAAGGGCAGTGACATTCAATTTTACTTTGTTTTGTGAAAGCTCTTTGATGAGTGGAATCGAGCTTTGGCCTTCAGAATTTGTAATTGGAATTTTGACATAAACATTTTTACCCCAAGTGGCGATTTCTAGGGCCTGTCTTTTCATCTCGCTAAAATCATCAGCGAAGACTTCGAAGGAAAGCGGCTTTTCTTTAATGTGTGTCAAAATATCTTTACAAAAAGCTCGGTAGTCCGTCACACCCGCTTTTTTCATCAAAGTTGGGTTCGTTGTAAGACCCTGAATTTGAGGGCTGGCCGCCATTTCAAGCATGGCTTTTTTATCTGCTCCATCAGAGTAGATTTTAATTTTGTTTTGAAATGGGGATTTTGCGCTCATAGGCTCTCCTTGAGAGAAAATTAATGATTTATTAACATGTCATTCATATTCGAAAGAGGCAGAAAAAGCCAGTCTCCGCTTTAAAATTTAATAATTTGAAAGGCAAGTGACGCAACTCAACAATCATGTTTATTCTTTCAATATAGTTTGGTTTGATTAAAGCTTTAGAACACCTGATTTCATAGGAATATATGGTACATTCAAAGCATCTCATTAAACATATTTGTTATGCGTTAGTAATTTGGGTAGTAAGTGTATTTATCCAACTTCAAATTATTGAATCTCAATTTTGTGGAAATTTTTATTGGGCAACCCTTTCCTCTTCATTTTTCAAACAGCCCATTGAAGTTCAAAAAAATGCTGGACCTCCATTTTTCCAGAATAAAAACTCAAACGGTGAAATTCCGGTGGGATGGGATGGTCAATTTTACTATCTCGTCGCAAACAACCTTTATATCAATCCAGGCTATGAAATTGGACTGGATGCTCCAGCTTACAGATACCAACGAATCGGACTTCCAATCACAGGAAATATTCTTAGTTCGTTATCAAAAGATGGCGCAGTTTCACCCTTCACATATTGGCTGTCGAACCAAATCGTCTTCTTATTTGGTCTGCTTTCATTGTCCCTACTTTTTATGCAGCAAAAAATATCTGTACATTGGCTTTGGCTATGGTCATTTTCAGTAGGAGCACAAAGTTCTCTACTTCATGGACTTGGCGATGTTGCAGCTGACAGCTATTTTTTAATTGGATTGTTTTTTATTAGCAAAAATAGACTGAAGCTTAGTCTTGTGCCCCTAACGTTGGCAATATTGTGTAGAGAAATATATATACTTTTTTCTTTTTCACTATTTTTTTATTGGCTCATATCACAAACTTCTTTCAAAAGAAAATTTCGATTTGATTCCTTTTTTTTAAAAAATGCGGATTCCCATATTGTTAATGAATTGCAAAAATCTGGATTCATATACCTTGCACCAATGGCTCTATATATTCTTTGGTACTCCTATATTAAATTAAGAACTGGCATTTACCCTTCCCTGGCAGGACCCCAAAATATTATCGGTCCCCCACTCAAGACGATGCTAGATAAAGTTTTATTCTCAATAGAAGCCTTAAAATTTGATCATATTTTTGCATCCCTCATATTTTCATCCATAATTTTCTGTTTACTTACAACAGCAATTAAAAACAGACAAAAATCTTTATTTTTTTTAACCGTCTTGCCAGTTGTTATTCTAGTTTCATGCTTGGGAACAGATGCATTTGACTTATATCGTGATTATTTAAAAGGGCTACTTCCAGCCCTTGCATTGGCGCCATTTTTTCTAAATTCAGAGGGCCTTACAAAAAAAGTTCTAAAATTGACATTGATAATTTCTATTTTTGCCCAGCCTACCCTTTACTTTATGATGAGCAAACGGGAAGCCAATACATATCCTCTATGTGAAAGTCTAAAAACGAACTAAGGAATCATTGAAATTTTTTTTGAAACTCACTCAAAGACTCTACACTTCCAATCTCCCAAAATCGGGCTTTTACTTCAAAGCCGATCAGCTTTCCTTGTTCTGATATTTCACTTAATGGCATCGCCAAATCCAAAGGTGTTTGCTCACTAAATGATTCTATACATGCTCGTTTCAAAATAAGAAATCCATAGTCTATGTGCTGCCAATTGGGCATCGTATGAAGCTTGTTGTATATGACCTTGCCATCTATCATCGTCGCATTACAAACATGTCCAGGCACATCACAGGGGTAAACGGTCATCAATCCCAAGGCGTGACTATCGGTTTGAATACTTTTCAATAAATTAGACGAATCTAAACTTAAAATTGTATCCCCGTATGTTATTGCTAAATAATCAAATTTTTCCTTCAAAGATAGCCGAACAGCTCCTCCGGTCCCTAATGGAGTTGTGCCATCTTCGAAATATTTAATGTTGAGCCCCCATCGACTACCGTCTTTGCAGTAATCCATAATTTGGTCACCCAGATATCCTATGCTCAAAAAAACATTTTTAAATCCTTGTTGCCTGATCCAATCAAGATGAATGTCTGCAAAACATCGATTCTTATCTACTGGCATAAGATATTTCGGAAGATTTTGAGATAAGTGCTTTAGGCGGGTTGCGCGACCACCAGCTAAAACGAAAATTGGAGTGTCAGATATGTTCATATTTTATATCTCAAATCTTTTCAAAATTGCGGTCAAAGCATAATTTGAAAAATAATAAAATGACTTTAAAAAACTCAATCCAAAATGTTGTCGCATAATTTTCCAACGATTGAAGGGACGGTTGACTCTTGATGAACGGGAATTTGGCAGAACTCGATATCCAACAAGATCATCTTTAATACCTATCCCTGAAATGCCTTGGTTTAATATTTCGAGCCAAAAAACAAAATCTTCTTGGTGCATATTTTTGAATCGGACTTGTCCAATTTTATTTTTATTTACCATAGCCGTGGAGCACCCAATAAAATTATTCTTAAATAGATCCTCAGAATTAAATTTTTCCTTCGGAGTATTTTTCGAAATCTGCTTGCCTGTTATGTCATCAAACCTATGAAATCCGGTAACACATAACCCAAAATCATTGCCCTGAAGGGCATCAATTTGCCTCTGAAGCTTCTCCGGACTCCAAATATCATCGCTATCTAAGAAAGCAACCAGCTCTCCTGCCGCATGATCTATTCCATAATTGCGACAATCAGATAGGCCGCGAGCCTCGCTTAAATATACGTATTTCAATCTTGGATCAGCTATTTTTTTTACGACTTCTTCGGTGGAATCCGTTGTGCCCCGATCAGCAACAATCAAAGCCTGCCATTGACCATATGTTTGTCCAATAACCGAAGAAAGAGTCTCCTGGATTGTCTTTTCAGAATTAAAAACTGGAATAACAATGGTTACAAGTGGGTTCATAAGATCAGTTTTCATAGGTAAACCCATAATTATCAAGTACTTTGTGTAATGCATTAATAAATCATTTTTGCTAAAAATGAGTGACCCATTTCTAAAAATGCTTCAAACATCAGAAATGAAAAAAATTTCCCATTCTATTTTAGCTCAATTTATACTGACTATAATTACAATTTTCATTGGCCTTAAAATGTGGCGGATAGACCTGCATGTCCCGCTTTGGTACTCTGGTGACGGCATTTTCTTTTCGTCTATTACAAAGGCCGTGGGCGAAGGTTCTTTATTTTATTTTAAAAATCTTGGCGCCCCATTTCAGCTTGATTTTGTTGATTTTGCCTTTGCCCAGTATTGTGACTTTTTAATTCTAATGTTCATGCAGCTCATTGGTCTCACGGCCACTCAGTCGATTAATTTTTTCTGGATATTAAACACCGCCTTGGCAGGTTCATTAGCAACCTGGAGTTTTTTTAAATTCGGATTCTCAACAAGGTTAAGTTTATTTCTTGGTTTTATTTTTTCAATCACACCATGGGTTTTTATTCGACATATTGGTCATTTGGCCTACCACTTAACTTACATACCAACTGCGTGTTTAGTTATTATATTATTAGGAACAGGTCGCTTGTCTGAATTGTCAAAAAAGGAATGGTTGCTTTGCCATTTTCTTCTTCTGCTTGTCGGGATAAACAACACTTATTATGCGTTTTTTATTATTTCTATGCTTGTGTTTGCTTGGGTGTATCACTGGGCAGAAACTTGTAAATTCAATATATTACCACTCGCCGCCTCTGCTGGTTCTGTTGTTCTTGGGACAGTTATTGGACTTTTGCCAGGGCTTCTTTACTGGAAAGAAAATGGAAAAGGGTTTGCCACTAGTTTTAAGTATCCTGCCGAGGCCGACATCTACGGTATGAAGTTAAGACATTTTTTTCAGCCAATTCCAGACCACCCATTAAAGCCTCTTCGAAAAATCGATGAAATATTCTCTCAGGCTCAATTTCCTTTGGAAAATGAGAATATGTCCATTCGGCTCGGGCTTATAGGTAGCGCAGGACTGTTTTTGCTTATTTTGGTCATGGTCAGAATTATTAAACCAAAAGAAGAAAATA